>NZ_JBGOOV010000081.1:0-1037 GCF_041439795.1 Shewanella sp. 5S214 | reverse complement strand
GACCTTTTCGCAGCTGTTGTTTTGTAAATAGCGAAAATGTTGCGGGGCGGCTGGGAGTTCCAAGAGGGAATAGCCGTTGATTTCCTCTTGGTCTGGTGTGGGCGAAGCACCACGACGTTAGTGACCGCAGGTCATAGCCTAACCAACGTTGGGGCAAAGACGTGTTTCAAGGTGGCCAAGTGAATGACCGTAAATTGCACAGAATTACTAAATCTCTACTACGTTCTGCCCCTGATAATGTTAAAATCTCCGCATCAGAATTACCGAGAAACTCAATGTTTATCCATCATGTTAACGGCATCGACTGGCTAGTGATCACAGCTTTTGAAGAACTGAAAACTATGTTTATCGAAGAAGCCGGTACGATACCCTCTTGCTTCTCTACCGCCAGCGAATTGAACCTGGTTGATCAAGCAAAGCTAACTTATAGATATTTGCCTACTCTCAGCGGCGTAATCACCGATATCGGCACATATCAAAGACAGGGTAACGAAGAAGATTTGGACCCACAACTTGCCTGCTTAGTTGAGGGGCGTGGTCGGGTATTTATCTATCACGGCGGCTTTGTAGCTTTTGTGGATGACGAGCAAACCTTTATTACCCGAATAGACTGAAAATTATTCAGTAAGTTGAAATCGGCGAATTGGCATCCCTAGCAAGGAATGGGACAAAACCAGGTTAGCTGTTAACTTAACATTCGTAGCAAATGAAGCTAAATCGAAGAGATAGAATGACCCAGTATAGATGCGCCTGAGGGTATCGAAAACAGGGATGTTTTCGTTAAGCGGCCATGGATGGCGCAAAGCGTCCCGAAGCAGTATCTGCACATAAGCCCACTGCAAGTGATTGACTACAATGAAGGTACAAACTTCAAAACTCATTTAACCAATACCCACCCAGCTAAACCCACTAAACCAAACATAAAAATGCCAAACCTTCATTCGAAGGCCTACAAACTTTGGGGGCAAAACCAAGTTAGTTTTTAACTTAACATTCGTACCAAATGAAGCTAAATCGAAGAGATAGAATGACCCAGT
>NZ_JBGOOV010000080.1:0-1172 GCF_041439795.1 Shewanella sp. 5S214 | reverse complement strand
GAGAGCCTCTATATGTGTTTGCATGCTTTGATTTCTAAGAGCACGATGATTTGACTGCTAAATGACAGACGAAGTAGATGAATTTGTTGATTGATTTGAATTTGACTGCAAAAGCAGTCAAATAAGTTAGGCTCGCCTATTGACTGGCGGAAGGCTCATATGTGTTAGGGTTCATTTTGTGAACTCTTTATCGATAACTTTACCCGTATTTATATCGAGATACACAGAGAAGCTTGAAAAGTTACCTACTTTAAATGGTACTTCTGAACGTACGTTTGTATAAGCATCCGTAGCACCCATACCTATATCTTCAGCTCGCCATATCTCCGAACCTAATTTTGTATATGCGTACATATTTCTGGCGGGTTCATTTTTTGGAAATACCATATAGTCATAAATCACTATGATTTTTTCATCAATTTCTCTCGCATCCAAAACAGGGTGCATGGCTGTAATTGAGCCCCCTTGAAATTGAATTTTATGATTGGATACAAAGAGCTTCATTTTTGAACCCTAACGCTTTAAACAGCGGAAAGACCGAGCGCTTTGGCCGTTGTTTGGCCTGCGAGGGATTTCCCGATGATTTAACTTGTTAGGAGACATTTACCAAAATGCCTCAACTTGACTGATTAGAGTTTCAACGGATATGTCTGCACCCACCAGTTTTTTACCACTTAAATTCACCCCCACAACCCTATGTTTTTGATTAATGAGTGGTACGAATAATTCTTTAAATTCAGTCCATTTAACTCCTCGTGGCTCGACACTAGAAAGTAAACCTGGGTTCAGTTTTTTTAACCGAAGGATTCTAGATTTTGATGACCATACGGGAAATGAAACAGAATCATTGGGCAAGTCAAATTCTAACAGTGTGTCATTTGGTAGTGTTCCAAACCAGACGATTTGCGTATTCGCTACTTCCTCGTAGAATTTATTAGCTTGCGCCACTCCTGAACTCACTTTGTCTCCTAACGCCTCTAATAAACGGTACAAACTTGTCGGCTATACTTGTGAGGCACGAGCCAAAGCCAGCGAGTTTGTGTCCGGTTGATTGAATTGTTGTATGCCGATTTAATCACCCGAACTTGACACTCCGATACTGTCTTGTGAACCGCCACCAAACGAACCACCACTTGGTTTATTGTTATCAGAATCATGACTACGATTAAACA
>NZ_JBGOOV010000079.1:0-1190 GCF_041439795.1 Shewanella sp. 5S214 | reverse complement strand
ATCCCTTATATCGATCATATTTTAAGAGAGTTTTCCTTATTTAACCGCTCATACAGTTTGGGCGGTAAATCATTCAGTGATTCATGTGGCCGATCATAATTATATTCTTCAATCCAACTATCTGTGATTTCCCTAACTTCAGTCAAGCTATTGAACAAGTAACTGTCTAATACTTCATTTCGATAAGTGCGGTTGAATCGTTCAATATACGCATTTTGCGTAGGTTTACCTGGCTTAATAAAATCTAACTTGATGCCGTGTTGTTCAGCCCAAATCTCAATTGCATGTGAGATAAACTCAGGTCCATTATCTTGTCTTAACCGCTTTGGATAACCTCGATAAGCGGCAACCCTATCAAGTACTCGTATCACTCGCTGAGCTGGCAAACTCGAATCCACTTCGATAGCTAAAGCTTCCCGATGATAATCATCAATGACATTAAATGTTCTAAACGACTTTCCAGAAAATAAGTTATCGCTCATAAAATCCATTGACCAGCATTCATTTGCCTTTCCAGGAACGGCTAGTGGCTCAGGCTCTCGAAAAGGTAAGCGCTTTTTGCCTTTACGCCGTAAGTTAAGCTTCAAACCACAATAAATACGGTACACACGTTTATGGTTCCATTTATGCCCTAGGAGCCGTAGTCGCTTAAATATCTTCCGAAACCCATAGGCCTTATGTTTCTCTGCAATGTCTGATACAGCCTCAATGATGTCATTATCATCGACACGTTTAAGTTGATAATAAAATGTGCAACGACTGATACTTAACGCATCACAAGCCAACACAACACCTAGGCCAAATTCATTAATGGCATAGTGGGCTAATACCTTTCGCTCTGCTGGCTTTATAGCTTTTTTTCAACAATGTCTTTGAGTGCCATGTTTTGTAAGCTGACATCCGCAAACATCTTTTTAAGTTTGGCGTTCTCGGCTTCTAATTCACGCATACGCGTTAAATCTGAGGCTTGCATCCCACCGTATTTTGATTTCCATTTGTAATAGGTGCTTTGACCTACATTATGTTTGCGACATAACTCAGGCACCGTGAGTGCGCCAGACTCGCCTTCTTTGAGGATATTGATAATTTGGCTTTCAGTAAAACGTGTCTTTTTCATGTGATTCTCCATTTGGTTTAGTGTAAATGGAAAACTCTATTTAAAACATTCTGACTTTAAGGGAGGGTTACAT
>NZ_JBGOOV010000078.1:0-1279 GCF_041439795.1 Shewanella sp. 5S214 | reverse complement strand
AAATGACTTCGTTGGCGTCCGTGAAATTATCGTTTTCTGGGGTGACGGTGATGGTTAGCGTCGCGGTTTCACCCGTATTAGTGGTGTAAGTAATAATAGGAACGGTACCGTTCCAATTTTCATTGGGTGTGAAGGTGTAAGACCCATCTTCGTTGATGATTAGGACACCACCTTCAAGAGCAACGTCAGTGCCTGGAGTATAAGATTGGCCGTCCACTTCAAAGCCACTCACGTTTAGGTCAGAATCTACGTCGCCATCGTTATCGAGTACATTACCTGTTGCAACAGTATCTTCAGCAACAGTATTAGTGTCGTTAGCCAACACCGATGCATCATCAACCGGCGTGACTTCGATGGTTAGTGTCGCGGTTTCACCCGTATTAGTGGTGTAAGTAATAACAGGAACGGTACCGTTCCAATTTTCATTGGGTGTGAAGGTGTAAGACCCATCTTCATTGATGATCAGGACACCGCCTTCAATAGCAACGTCTGTGCCGGCCGTATAAGTTTGGCCGTCCACTTCAAAGCCACTCACGCTTAGGTCAGAATCTACGTCGCCATCGTTATCGAGTACATTACCTGTTGCAACAGTATCTTCAGTAACAGTATTGGTGTCGTTAGCCAACACGGATGCGTCATCGACAGGTGTGACTTCGATGGTAAGCGTCGCGGTAACCCCCGTATTAGTGGTGTAAGTAATGACAGGAACGGTACCGTTCCAATTTTCATTGGGTGTGAAGGTGTAAGACCCATCTTCATTGATGATCAGGACACCACCTTCAAGGGCAACGTCTGTGCCAGGAGTATAAGTTTGCCCGTCCACTTCAAAGCCACTCACGCTTAGGTCAGAATCTACATCGCTATCGTTATCGAGTACATTACCTGTAGCAACAGTATCTTCAGCAACAGTATTGGTGTCGTTAGCCAACACGGATGCGTCATCGACAGGTGTGACTTCGATGGTCAGCGTCGCGGTAACACCCGTATTAGTGGTGTAAGTAATGACAGGAACAGTACCGTTCCAATTTTCATTGGGTGTGAAGGTGTAAGACCCATCTTCATTGATGATCAGGACACCACCTTCAAGAGCAACTTCTGTGCCGGCCGTATAAGTTTGGCCATCCACTTCAAAGCTACTCACGCTTAGGTCAGAATCAACGTCGCTATCGTTATCAAGTACATTACCTGTAGCAATAGTATCTTCAGCAACAGTATTGGTGTCGTTGGCCAACACAGATGCGTCATCGACAGGTGTGACTTCGATGGTCAGCGTCGCGGT
>NZ_JBGOOV010000077.1:0-1285 GCF_041439795.1 Shewanella sp. 5S214 | reverse complement strand
CCATCCATGATTTCCGGCTAAATATCAACCAATAAACTACGCTTTATTTACCCTTCCTAAATGGTATTTGAAGATGGCCAGACCAAGACAGACAATAGTTAGCCTAGATGACACACCTTATTATCACTGCTGTTCACGAGTGGTACGTAAGGCTTTTTTGTGTGGTATTGATCATTCAACCGGTGAAAACTTTGAGCATAGGCGTGAGTGGGTTGACTCTCGAATTCTTGAGCTTGCCACCATCTTTGCCATAGATATCTGTGCTTACTCCGTGATGAGTAATCATTTGCATGTAGTCGTTAAAGTGGATGCAGATAAAGCGAAACACTGGTCAAATAAAGACGTGCTTATGCAATGGCACAAAAGCTTTGAAGGCACATTACTGACACAGAAGTTTGTGAAAGGTGAAGACCTAAACGAATTTGAACTTAAGACTGTCAATGAATGTATTATAGAGTATCGCCAACGGTTAGTTGATATCAGTTGGTTTATGCGCTCCTTAAGTGAGCTGATTGCGCGAATGGCCAACAAAGAAGATAAATGTACTGGCAGATTCTGGGAAGGGCGGTTTAAATCGCAAGCATTATTAGATGAAGCGGCAGTGATGAGTTGTATGGCTTATGTCGACTTGAATCCTATTCGCGCCAAAATGGCCACTACCCCCGAAACTTCAGACTACACCAGCATTCAACGTCGAATATATTCAGCGATAAAAGGTGAACCCCCCAAAGCATTACTGCCTTTTGTCGGTAATGAACAGCTAGATATGCCAAATGGGCTGATGTTCAGTGTAAAAGACTATATCGTGCTGGTGGAAGATACGGGTCGTATTATTCGAGAAGATAAGCACGGTGCCATTAGTGTCAGTAGCCAAGATATTCTTAATAGACTCAATATTCCAGCTGAAAACTGGCTGAAAATCACTACAGAGTTTGGCTCATTATTTAAAGGCGCAGTAGGCGGATTACCGGCATTAACAGAATATTGTGAACACTTAGAGCGAAAACGACGACAAGGTGCATCAAACTGCCAGCGTTGGCTGTGTGCTTAATCGCTAACGTCTAAAACACAAACGACAACAACTACATCATTTTCAGCTTGATTGATATCAAGCCACTAGAGCTGCTTTAAATTTACAGAAGAGTCTCCTTTTTCAACAACACGTTTAGTTTATTGATGATTTACGTTCAATTATTTAAATTTGAATCGTGGTAAGGGTTATCGCAATCAAACTGAAAAGGCATTTTGTTAATTCATAATTAAAATGGGTGGCATTGTAGTGGTT
>NZ_JBGOOV010000076.1:0-1292 GCF_041439795.1 Shewanella sp. 5S214 | reverse complement strand
AATGATACTTCGTCAGCTCTGCAAACTTCATCTGGGCAAGAAACGGCATAATGGGTTTATTGAAGAGCTTGTGGCAAGGCTTTGTTGGTGGTGCTGATTTTACTCAGCTAGTCACTGAGCGGTTTATTTTAGAAGACAAACTGTTAAAAATAACTATGCCAGTCAGTAATATTGCCACGGAAGAGCCCCCAAAAGAAGTTAATTATCCTTATAGAAGCAACTATTGGTTTGGTCAGAAACAAAAAACTCACACCCATGAAACTTATGTGCATATCTATACTGAGTTGTGGATGTACTTACCTATTATCGGTATTTTCCCTAGTAGTGAATATGGTATGCAGGGCTGCACATTTAGAATAAAAAAAACCCCTGATGGCGTTAATGCGCTGGATAATGAGGCTCTAGGAGTTTGGGTGATACAAGAATATGATGAATATTATAATGACCCTATTCTTGGAGATAAAGCTCGAGGTTGCAATACCGAGTTAAGAGCTGAAATGAGTAGACATACAACGCTATCAGATGAGGTGATGACGGAGCAACTGGAGGCTTATATTAGTGGCAGTGGTTATCCACCGATTCCAGATGCAATCACGGTACAAATTAATAATACTGAATGGGTATTTTATCAACTGGTCAACCCCCGTTCAAGAAGCAGAAAAGACATGTATTGTTTAGGTTTAGATGAAGATCATTATTTAGTGGTGCGTTTTAGTCATCGTGTTGATCGGTCTGATAAGCATAAAAAGTGGTGCAAGGCGGCCAATCAAACCCAGCAACGGGTGATGGAGATGGTGTCATTAACTGATTATGTTGCAGATGAGCCACAATCGCGACTATCCAATGATACTTCGTTAGCTCTGCAAACTTCATCTGGGCAAGAAACGGCATAATGGGTTTATTGAAGAGCTTGTGGCAAGGCTTTGTTGGTGGTGCTGATTTTACTCAGCTCGTCACTGAGCGGTTTATTTTAGAAGATAAACTGTTAAAAATAACTATGCCAGTCAGCAATATTGCCACGGTAGAGCCCCCAAAAGAAGTTAATTATCCTTATAGAAGCAACTACTGGTTTAGTCATAAACAAGAAACTCACACCCACGAAACCTATGTACATATTTATACTGAGTTGTGGATGTATTTACCTATTATTGGCATTCAGCCCTGCAGTGAATACGGTATGCTCAGCAGTGTGTTTAGAATAAAAAAAACCCCTGATGGTATTAATGCGCTGGATAATCAGGCGCTTGGTTCATGGCTTAATCAAGAATATGATGAATATTATAATCACCCTG
>NZ_JBGOOV010000075.1:0-1380 GCF_041439795.1 Shewanella sp. 5S214 | reverse complement strand
GGAAAGCGGGTTATGATGTCAGTTACGATAAAGATACCAGTGTTATCAGTCTTACGGCTAAAAATGTAAATGGTATTCAAATTGCTGGTGCGACAGCGGGTACTGCAAAACTTGGAGGCCTAGTTGCAGGTGCAACTAATGCAGCTGTAAGTAAAACTGCTGAATTGAAGCTGTCATCATCGGATAAATTTACTGTTACAGGTGCATCTGCAAATGAATTACTCGGTGGTGGTACTACGGCTACCGCAGGAGCTTCAACGCTTAATAAAGTGAGTTTAATTGATATTGGAACAGCCAAAGGTGCTCAAGATGCACTCGCTGTGATTGATGCGGCAATTGGTGGTATCGATTCTCAACGTGCTGATTTAGGTGCGGTACAAAACCGTATGACTTTCACGATTAATAACTTGAGCAACATTCAGTCTAACGTATCAGATGCTCGTGGTCGTATTCAGGATGTTGACTTTGCCACTGAAACTGCTCAGTTAACTAAGCAACAGATTTTGTCGCAAACATCTTCTGCAATGTTGGCTCAGGCTAATCAGTTACCACAAACCGCGCTATCACTATTAGGTTAAGTCTTGTTTAAGTTCAATTAGAATAAAAAGCAGATCGTATGATCTGCTTTTTTATTTGTTTTCTATAGGTTTTTTATTTTATTAGAATTTTTTTGCTCTTTATTTCAAATATTCCCTAAAGGTTTTTTATACTGCGCCGTTACAGTGTATGTAGAAAATAATACTCGCCTGACAGTACTGACAGGCACTATTCAAGTTAGGTAGAGGGCAATAAACATGGCTATTTCAGTTAACACTAACGTCACTTCAATGAAGGCACAAAATACTTTAAATGGTGCCAACGGCGGTCTTAAAACCTCAATGGAGCGTCTATCTTCAGGCTTGCGTATCAATAGTGCTAAAGATGATGCTGCAGGTTTACAAATTTCTAACCGTCTAACCAGTCAGATTAATGGTATTGGTGTTGCAATGCGTAACGCTAACGATGGTATCTCGATCGCACAAACTGCCGAAGGTTCAATGCAGGAGTCGACCAATATTTTACAACGTATGCGTGACTTGTCATTGCAATCGGCTAACGGTTCAAACTCTTCTGATGACCGTTCAGCAATGCAAAAAGAAATTTCTTCTTTACAAACCGAGTTAACTCGTATTTCTGATACCACCTCATTTGGTGGACAAAAATTACTTGATGGAAGCTATGGTTCACAAAAGTTCCAAGTCGGTTCAAGTGCTAATGAAACAATTTCGGTATCACTAAGTTCTACTGCTGCTAACAAAATTGGTAATAACACCGTTTCAGGTGTAGGTACCAAGTTTGGTGTTGAAGCTGCATCGGTATTAACTCAAGGTACTACAGCTG
>NZ_JBGOOV010000074.1:0-1387 GCF_041439795.1 Shewanella sp. 5S214 | reverse complement strand
AGCTAGCGGGCCATCCATGGCCAGCTCACGCTATTTTCTTCAACGGCCTCAAGTTAAGGGTTGAATTTGTACATTTGAAAGCAAAGCATATAACGCATTTGTGGACATTTCCGAGTTAGACTTTTAGCTCGAATTAGTAAGTTTCGAATTAAAATTTCTCTGGGATCACATCTGAAGTGAGGCGGCCGATGTGATTAGACTAGAACAAGTTCCTAAGCTATATCGTAATCCTAAAACTCACAGAGTAAGTCTTAAAAAGCAACATGCAAACCGAATAGGGTTATCCCGTGGAGATAAAACTGCTCGGTTTGCATGTTGTTTTGCAGTTTAAAAAAATCTTATTTGAAAATAGCGTCCATTTGTAATTTAAGCAGTTTAAATTTATTAATGGCAATCAAAAATCTTCTCTCCCTGATAATTTACCTTTCCTGACTCAAAGAGATACATTCGTTCTCTTGCTATTCCACAAGTATCCACATTGATAACACCCTTACCAATACCAGGTTTATCGATAAAATACGCAGCTCCATGAGGGTCGCGAAGCTGATAAATATTGAACCCCCCATCTAAAATACCACTGCAAGATAAAATTCCTTTGTAGTCATCCTTTTTTTTGTCAAAAGAGCCTGTATCACCATGAGAGAAAAAGATATCCACAAATTTACCTTTATCAACATACACAACAAAAACTCGGTCAATATCTTCAATATCTTGTCCGTCATCGCCACTGGTACTATATGCATTCAAGCAAGAAGCGATTAGTGGCGGAAATGGATCTAAAAATGGCCTAGCCCTCTGGTCCGCACAACCAAGTTGAAACATAAGAATAATTATTAATAAAATAAAACGCATAGTTACAATACCTTACTGGGTTCAGTTCTATATGGACTATCAAAGCAAGTTACTGCAGTACAGCTTCCTATAAAAATTTTACCGCCAATTTGCGTTCCTAGATACAATATTACGTTCCTGTTTCTCGAATCATTTAACCAGCTAACATCTCCTGTACCACCACTTTCAGAATTATGGCTATTTGAAAATTCAAAAATGCATTTGGATGCGTATGGTATCCATCCAAACCAAAAGTTATATAGACTGAGGTCGAACTGCCTACTACAGGGGAACTATAATGGTATCCCAGTCTATCATGGTAAATACTACCTCCAATTTCTACATTAAATGCCTCTGATATTGGAGATACCAAACCCAAAACTTCTCTCGCTGCATCATCTGAGGAATCAAAAGATTTCACCGTATCTTCGCAACCATTATATTTTCTATACCAAACTGCATGGTTATATTTCTTATAAGTAGATCGCACTTACTCACAATGGGGCATAAATGATTTGCATACCTTGCTCGCAATTGGTGTGATTCAACTCAGAAC
>NZ_JBGOOV010000073.1:0-1437 GCF_041439795.1 Shewanella sp. 5S214 | reverse complement strand
CCCCTTCTTAGTGCATCGCTTGTTGCAACTTTTCTATGTTATGAACAAGACAGTACAGTTGCCACTGGGCATTCACTTTGGCTTGGCCACGTAAGGTCAATTTATTCATCCCTTTGTTGACCGTAATATTGCCAAATACCGGTTCGATACAGCCCAGTCGTTTGCTATATTGCCGCCGCCCCATTGGGCTGTCTATTTTCACTTTCATTTTGTCGGTGTAACTCAGTTTTTTCCGTGAGGCATCATTTTTAAACTGCACTTGCCGACCCGTTTTTATCGGCGGTTTTCGCATGCATTGCTGTTGCAACGGACAAGTTTTACAATCTTTTAAATAACCGCAAAATCGAGTGTATTCTTGGTGATAACTTTTGACATTAATACCGCTTCGCCACATTTCATTGCCTGCGGGACATCGGCAAGTTTGCGTTGCTTCGTCATAATGAAAATCATCTGAAGTAAACAATCGAGGCTTGCCATTACGTCGTTTTAATCTGCGTTTTTCTTGCTCGGTTTCGTAAGTTTCACTTTCTTGAAACAACGGGTTTCGTTTTCTAAATTGATTGTCTGCGATGTAGGTATCAAAGCCACTTTGTGCCATAAATGCCAGATTAGCTTCACTGTTAAAGCCACTGTCTGCGGTGAATTTTATGGTGTGCTCGCTTGAGGGGTTAACAGGATTGAGCTTATCGAGTTGTTGTTTTAATTGCGTGACTGCTGGCTGGAGTGTTTGCTGCTCACCGACCGAACCCCACGTTTGTGCTTGTAAGATAATTTGATGTTTATCATCGTTTATCGCAATACCATTGTAGCCTTGAATGGTGCCCTTGGATGTGGTCATCTTTGCACTGTCAGGGTCGGTGATATTGCTTTTCACAGGCTTACCTTGGCTGCCTATTTTTTCTTGGTGTGATGCGAGGAATGCCGTGATTTTATCCGCACTTTTATCTAACTTTCTTTTTTGGTTTAAGTCTTGTGTGACGAGTTCTTCACTCAACCCATCTTGGGCTTGATGACGCTCAATAATGCGTTTGCTTGCCCGTTCTAGTTTTGCTTTTTTACGGCCAAGTTCATCAAATGTACCACTCCATTCTTTGCTCGCATTTGACTGTAACTTACAACCATCGATGGCAAACATGTTGCGGCCAATGAGCCCTTCTTCATCACAAATCAGCAGCACTTGAGTAAATAAGGGTTCTATTTGTTCATGCATTTTAGCCACAAAACCCGCTATCGATGTGTAATGTGGCTGTACATCACCCGACACGCTCATGAACAAAATATTGTTTTCACACGCCTTAGCAATGCGTCGACTGCTAATTAAACCATGCGCATACCCGAGTAAAATAATTTTGAGCATCACTGCTGGTGAATACGCTGCCGCCCCCGTTTTATCATTGTGATACCAGGCATCAAACCCCGATAAATCGAGTTTGTTTT
>NZ_JBGOOV010000072.1:0-1439 GCF_041439795.1 Shewanella sp. 5S214 | reverse complement strand
TAATGCCGTTCACTTAAGGTGAGCGGCATTTTTTCTTTTTGCTACAGGATACTTATTTTTACTGACTTTTAAACATCGTGGATAATTTCTTTCTCGCTTACCTTCCAACTTAAATTGCTTCGCATTCCTTTCTATATCCAAAATCAGTTTCGGCACATTTCCTGGTGCGTATAACGGCATATTAGTCAGTTTGTTGATGATATGAGAAGAAGCATCTCTAAAACTGAGTTGATTTGGAAAGACGCTTTTAAGGGATTTTGCCATCAATATCATTTTGTATCGAATTAAATTATAGGCCAATAATAACCCCCATAACTCTTGGTGTATTAACTCAGGTAAGTTGCTTCGTAGCGTAAATCGGCTTTCTAATAAATACTGTTTCATCTCTCGATAGCCCAGTTCAATTTCCCATCGATGGGCATATAAATCCACAATTTCAGCGCTTGGATACGCCATTGGGTCAAGCATTGAACTCAGAATGCTGACTTGTTTTCCTTTCACCTGACGGGTGGTTAATCTGGCTTCTATCGTCAGTGGAAGTTCAGGGCGTTTTTTCCTTGATTGAGGCGTGGTACTCAGCCTCACCAGTTTATCGTGCTTACCTAAGCTGCGAATTTCTTCATATTGAGTGCCTTTTTTTAATGGTAGTAACCAGTGAGTATTTTCTCCTTTTGACTGCCAATCGTGTAATAAACCTAAAGAGTAAAAACCTTTATCAAACAAGGTTAAGCTATTATCAGGCACACGAGCGATAAGCTTAGCGGCTAAGTTCATTTCATTTTCAGCAACACTGTCAAAGGCACTATCTACGAGTAAATGACTGCTGAGCTCCATCATGCAAACCATGCGAACTTGCGGGTAACCCGACTCACACGCTTTGTTTGCTGTACGCGCAAACGCAGCACTGTTTTCTTTGGTTTCAGGTGTGCGCCATACCACGCCATCAACCCCAAAAAGATTCAAGCTACACCAATGTGGATGTTCAGCCCGTTGATGCCATGTGGCTGCTGAACGATGAAATATATCGCGAACCACATCACTACCTAGCTTTTTTCTCGCCTGCGTTACGGCACTTCGAGCGACATAATCAACCTCTTGTGGCAACACAATATCAAGCTTATTAATCAATTGACGGACGGATTCTGAGCGAAATAAAGACATGCCTATAACAGCCCAAACCATCGCGTCCATGGGTAATTTACGTCGCCTTAATGTCGCCACGCCATTTGAATTAAGGCAAGATTGAATAATATCGGGTTCAAGAACATCAGCGAGAGATGAAAACTCAGTTAGACGATTAATTGAGGTGCGAGCAAGGGCTTCTGAAAGTTCCATAAAAAAAATCCGATAATAAAAATTATCGGATTTTCGCAGACTAGAAAGATCGGTCAACCGATCAGTTAAATTTTCTCGTTTTACCGCTTAACTGATCGGCATTA
>NZ_JBGOOV010000071.1:0-1487 GCF_041439795.1 Shewanella sp. 5S214 | reverse complement strand
ACCAGAAAGCTAGTTAGGTGTTCTAAATGAACCGCCCTGTGCGGAGCCGCATGCAAGGTGGTGTGAGGGCTGGAGGTTAGATACCACCGGCTAACCGATTATGCTTCGCCACGACAATTTCACCCTTTTATAGCCTTAGAACAGAAACGCATTCCGCTAACGAATACAGTTGTCGGTTCCCTCTCAATTTCAATTTGTTCTATCAACTCATCAATTTCAGACGCGATTGCAATATTCGAAGACTCCATTCGCGGCTTAAGCAACTCTAAAAGCTCTCCAAGTGCGTATTGATCGCCTTGACCGTCAATAACCGCCTCAGCCCAGATTGCCTCAAACTTTAGTCCAGCTTTAGAAAAAGTTGCAGGTAAATGAAATCCCATGGATTGATCAACGCCTTCTTTTGCAAGCATTTTTTCGAGTAAAGAGACGCCTCTTTCGTGTGCCGGCATAGCATCAATAAACCCAGGACAAATAGTGGAGTCGTGCTCCTCAAATACGACCAGACCATTTTCTCGTAACCATGGTAATAGACTGGAAAGAACTTTATCAGGGCTAGGTAAATACATTAGAACCCGACGACCAACCACTGCATCAAAAGACAAAAGATCAATGCTTTCCAGATACTTCGGAGCTTCATTCAAATCAGCTTGTAAAAAACGTACATTACTCTTTCCAGATCTGTCAAGCCTATTTGAGGCGGAAGATAACATCTCTTTACTGCGATCAATGGCTAACACACTGCCACTAGAACCGACAATGTCACTCAAAACTTCAGAGACCTCTCCGGGGCCACATCCTAGCTCAAGGACTGCCATGCCCTCAGAAATCCCCGCAGACTTAAAAAGCCTTTCTGTTGTTGAATTACTTCGTTTCACATATCGCTCCTTTGAGCACTAAATGCATAACAATTAAGGGTTATACAGCAGCGCAGCTGCGGCTATAATCCACTGTTGAACGGCTGCGTTTTAAATAGGGAATTTGCTTTTTCATGGTGTGATCTCCCTGTTATATTCTGTCGCTAAAAACAAAGCTTAATCTGAGCATCTTTTGCCAGATGAGCTGAATTCGCCTCTATTTTAATCCTAATTTCTTATTTTTAGCGCGATTCGGTTCTTAAGGCAAGACTATTCCCTCAGACTAGATAATCTGATTGGTTTTCGGGGGAGCTTACTTTCTTGTTATCGCTGTTCTTCAAGCTACTGTTATGATTGGTTGGCTGAAGGCTGTTGATTCTTCCCTGAGAGATATTACTAAGATAAAGCACAGTATGCTTATGCTACCCACAAGCAGGGCATAAGCAGTTTGACTGTATTTCCCCTTCTTTTTGATCCTTGCCAGCCTCTTTGTTGATCCTTTTATTTTGAGGGAGTGGGGTAGATAAAATATCGATCCGCGAAGCGGCTTAACGCCCCCATTTGTCCTGCTTGAATGGCTTGATACTCATTGAGCCTCCTCCCTAGCAAGCCGCATCAGCGGTATGCTTAAGG
>NZ_JBGOOV010000070.1:0-1577 GCF_041439795.1 Shewanella sp. 5S214 | reverse complement strand
CCGCAATGACAATATCATCCTTATATTGTTCGCTTTGCCCTTGTCCTATTAGGGCAAACCCGGTCTGTTGGTTTCTTGCTTTTGCAACATCACCCCCAGAAGTTCCCATTACAGGTTTCGGTGATACATTAAAATTGAAGTGCTTTTCTAGATTAATGCTGACATTAATAATATTTCTTTTTAAGACTGACTACTTTTGTACATCGTAAGCTAGCTAAGATAGTTCTGCGACCATACTTGGCGTTAATTTATTCATAAAATCATCCTTGAAATTATTTTAATACACATAGAGATCTTACTCTAAAAGGTGAAGCAGGAAATTCTGAGTTTTCAAATTCATAAACTTGTTCAGCGTCAGTTAGCTCTGCTTTTAGATTGCTCATTAATCGTGAGAATGATTCTGGAGAAATAATTTCTCTTTGATTTGCGAACCATATAAGAAGCTCTTGATCCTGAAACTCAACAAATATAATTTGCCCTATAGCTGTTTCATGCAATATGTTTCCAGGAAGCCTAGACTTAATTGATTTTTCTGGAAACATAAACATACCTTCCGAGTTAGTTACACATTCTTCAACGGTTTCATCGTCATTATATGTGAGACTTCGGATAACTGTTTGGTTTTGCAGTGGTACATTGTTGTATGTTATTTTCCCGTTAACTTCTGGGCATAATTCAACAGTGTATTTCTTAAGCATTCCTAGCATATTTCTGCTCCTTGCAAATAAGGATAATGATTATAATCCCCGTATTTAATAAGTAAACTATTTGTGACTAAAGAAGAAGTAATAGATTTAAAACTCCTTTATTTATATACCCTTAATGATTTTTTTTGGCTTCTAAATAGTTAATTTTGGCGTGTCCTTCATGTCAAGGGGTTACTGGAGTTAGGTAGTGGTTTCTCAGAAGTTTACTCCCAACTGACGGCCTACCAGATTTAAATCACTGTAAAACAAAAGCGACCTAATGGTCGCTTTTGTTTAGCTGAGAGATAATTGAGTAAAGCTAAACCCCAGTTTCGGTATTTGCTAGTTATTACAGGTTAGCTCAGTGCTTCGCCTGCTAATCGATTAACAACTTGAATCGTTTTTTTAAACACCCAACTAATAAACTCACAGCTTAGAGTTTCTACTTTACGGGTAGCATGACCTGCAAACACTAACATGTGAGCTAATAGACCATTTAATTGCCCAGTAAATGTCGCATTATGCAAAGTGACATCAGATAACACCATTGCGATTTGGTCATAAAAGTTTAAGCCATTGGCGATACCGCTTTGTATGCGCGAAGCAATACCGTGACCTAGTTGGCGTAATAGCGTTAATAGTGCTTCGCTTAAATGGTTCATCCAAAATAAATCACGACTGACTTGATGGCTTAAACGAGCATCTAACGTCACTCTTTTATGGCTATTAAAGCTCATTTTTCGTTGATATGAATTCCAGTCGTTGCTTTTCATATCCTCAATATAATATTTAACTTTGTGTTTTATTGGGTTTACAAAGCCTGAGTTATCAACTCTATATTCATAACCATTATATGGCGCATGAACGAAGGGCCAAACTGGAACCATAGGG
>NZ_JBGOOV010000068.1:0-1642 GCF_041439795.1 Shewanella sp. 5S214 | reverse complement strand
ACGACCTGTACCACGAAAGCTAGCGGGCCAGCTCACGCACTCTTTTATAAAAAAGTCTTCAACGGCCTCAAGTTCAAAGCTGAATTTAGGCTTTTTCAATCAGGGAATCTAAATCATTTATGCAAAGAAACGAGTTAGAACATTAATTCTAATTCGTGAGTTTCAGGTTAAAATTTCTATGGGTAACGCCCATATTAACGGGCTAAAAATAACTGGCTATACGAGCACTGCCTGCTGTTTGTGTCCCGTTGACTTGCTTGTTATGAAACGCCATTTTATACCTAGCAAGCACCATTATATATGGTACTTTTCAAATGCGGAATTATTTCATTTTTCCAAACCTCCGGAGCAACCATTCCCGAAGACATCCCTCCATGACTATACTTCTTTATATGAACATATTCAGAAGAATCTATACTAACCCCTGATAGCTCCTCGAAAGCGCAATACATAATTACTTCAAATTCCGATTCTGTTGGGATTTCGGTTTTTCGCAAAAAACTTGCTAACTCATAATAGAGATAACTATCTCCTCTCAGGCCATGGGAGCCCATATTTTTTTCCATCGCACTTCCGATATCAGAATATTTCACAAGATAATCCTAGCTTCATAACGTTTTAGTATTTGTGCGTTGCGCCGTTTGCATGGCACAAACCGCTTGTTGGACTTGGTCGATGCCTAGTCCATATTAATTGGCATACTGTATGCTATAGGAATTTGCTTTTTTTGATGCTGGCTCTAGGCTGTAGAGCAGTTTTGAACTGGTAATATGGCTTGGTTTGTAAGTGTTTCATTGAAATTCCCTTTCATCGTATTTTCCTATCATACATCTTTAAGCTTGGCTGATTCAATGAGGGTTATACACTCAATTGAGTCACAATTTGGCTCCGCGCAGCGGCTTAGTTCAACGTCTGCATAACACGTTTGCTACTATACAGACCTAGCTGAATTTTAACGCCTTAATCACTGAAACTAAAGACAAACTGACAACGCCGAGTGTAGCAAATCGTGTTGATGCATTTGTTATGTAACATCTCACCGATTTAAATTGCCCATTTTCTAACCTTAGATTAAAATCAGGACACTATACTAATAAAGAGGTAGTTATGAAATTTATTAACATTGGCGAAGGTGCAAAAGTTGACGATCTAAAGTTAACTCGTAATACAGTTGTTACAGATGATATGTCGCAAGTTGTATTTGTTGACATAGGAAAAAACGGTGAGGTTATAAATCTTGATGCTGAAGGGAATCAAGTGCTAACACCTGAAGCATATAAAGACTTTCTTAATTCAAGAACTCAAGAATTAAAACTTTCTATAAATGAATTTTCAAAGCAACTAAAACTTATAGAAAATGATATTGCAAAAGCAAAAATCAACCGACAACTCAAAATAGTTCAAGAAGAATTAAATCTAATTCCTGAGAGTTCAGAAAGCAAATTTAATTACAATCGTGCACTATCTCAACTAAAAGATACATGTGTTAATCTCGGGTATGGAGTTCTAGCTGGTATAATTACAACAAAGCTGGGCTTTTAGTCATACAACCAGAGGAGGATTTAAGTCCCTCTTTGTTACATAACCGCGTATTAGCGAGAATTCCGATAAACATCCTGAGAAGCTCACCAAAACTCAACAT
>NZ_JBGOOV010000067.1:0-1801 GCF_041439795.1 Shewanella sp. 5S214 | reverse complement strand
GCATTGATCATGTGGATAGCGAGCATCAAATTGTTAACCCAATCCGTTTTCAAGGCCAGTACTTTGATGACGAATCAGGGTTACACTATAACCGCTTTAGGTACTACAGCCCAGGGCAAGCACGATTTATTCATCAAGACCCGATAGGATTAGTGGTGGGAATAAACCACTATCAATATGCGCCTAATCCAGTGAATTGGGTGGATCCATTTGGATTGTTGTGTAAAGAAGGTGAAAAGAAGCTTGATAGAATGCTTAGTAATCTGGTTTCTACAGGCGGTATAGATGAAGCTATAAAAAATAAAATTCTAGAAATAGCTATAGCAAGCGCTGTTATTGATGCCCCCCAAAAGTCGTTTTTGAAGTATACACCGAAAGTTGGTAAGTATAGAAAAGAACATGAATATGATATAGCTGGTCTTGATGAAGTTAACGGATTAATTACACTTAATAAAATGTCTAAATCTGGCGAGACAAGTGTAGAAGTAGTCAGTATCGCGCAATTTGCTGAGCAGCATGTTATAAACAGTGAACGCGTAAGACTTAATCCAGATTCTAAACCAACCAAATACCATAAACGTACAGTGGGTGAAGTTGAGCAAGCTAGGAAGGCGTTTCCTCCTAAAAGAAGTGAGTATATTAGAAAGTATGCTTCAGCTGCACTGAATGATGATAACCATGAAGCACATAACCATTTCAATGAGGAAGATTTAGAAGAAATGGCCATGTTTGGTGGAGTACCTGATGGCTATAATGTTCATCATAAAAAGCCTATATTTAGATGCAACCCTAATGAAGACCCAAATGAAATTGAAAATTTAGAATTATTAACTGATGAATTTCATACTACTAAAAATAAAGAGCTACATTGGTATGAAGATGGAAAGGAACCATATGATGACGATAGTATTGGACCACGATTGGGTATGGAATATGTATAATAGCTGATTTTTAACTACAAAGTGATGTTGTTAATTTTCATTAGATAAATTAATTTTATTTATCTTGATGTTATATGAGGTTAAAAAGGTAAGACTTATTATGAATATCGAAATGTTAATGCAAGGTGCTTCTAAAAAAGAAAATTTTATGTTTAGAGGTGGAGGTGCACCTCAAGAGGAAATATTGGCATTAGAGGAGCATTATAAAATCACTTTACCAGATGATTATAGGAGCTTCTTGCATAAATTTGGCTTTGTGGCGTGGTTTGGTGATTATATTTGTGGTTTAGTTGAAGAAAAAACTAGGTTTGGTAAAACATTTAACGTATACAAAAAAACTGATTACTTTCATGATTTGTACAACAATTCTGAGTATAAGCCAGTGCCAACATATGGAGTGGTAATTAATAAATACGATGGTGGCGGCTATTACTTTTTATTTTCTCAAGAATCAGAACGTGCTGGCGAGGTTGGACTATTTCTAACTGAAACGTATGGCCAAGAAGTGTCTAAGTTTAAGAGTTTTACAGATTACTTATCTTTTCTTGTCACTGGCACTCCTGATCCTGAACCCGTTGATGTGGATTACGATAAAATAATGGACATAATCGAAGATTAATTATCGCTTAATACCATTCAGATGGGTAACTTTTTAAAGTAAAAGGCTCTAATGGCTAAGCTTGTATAGTCTTTGTTTACAATTATAGTAAATATGGATGGTTTGTCATATGTAGCTTAAAATGAGGAATCACAATCCCGCTTGATAGGTTGCGGTACTTATCGAAGATTTTTAAAAATAACATGGCCATCCATGATTTCCGGCTAAATATCAACCAATAAACTACGCTTTATTTACCCTT
>NZ_JBGOOV010000066.1:0-1836 GCF_041439795.1 Shewanella sp. 5S214 | reverse complement strand
AGAAACTTACAAGAAAGCAGGAGGTTATCCTGCTGCTAATCAATAAGCTGTTATGTGCAGTTCGAGTAGGGAGCACGATGAAGAAAATTATATTACTCCCACTGTTTCTCTTTTCGCTCTCTATATCTGCTGAAGTTTTATGGAAGCCTGAAGCAATATCATATGAGTTAAAGCAAGCTCAAAAGCTTCTTGGCATCGGTCTTATGCTTGAGCTTAATCAAATCTTGGAGCCAGGCGAAGCTGGCTGGAAGCAATCTAGAATCGATGTTCCAGAAAGCTGGAGTGACGCAAAACTAGAAATGAAGCAAAGCACACTTTATATTACCTTAGGAACGCAAGAGTATTATCTTAATCCTACAAACATGGGTGAACTCAGTTTTGCTATTCTAGATGGCGGCAATAAAACAGATGAACAGCTTCTGGGTATTTGGGTTAAATATGCAAAAAGCACATAACAAGGCCAGTCAAATCGGACACAAACTCGCTGTCACCTTTTTTGCAAAAGGCGCAATAAAGTCGCCATCAATTTTGTGCCGTTGCTCGCGGCGTTATGTTTCCTAAGCTCTGCATTAACTTGTTATGGTGTGTTAAATAGACATTTCTAACTCAGGAGGTATGAGTGAAAACGATCAGTGACTTCAAAAAGAGTTTCGAAGCAGTTGGAGGCTTTAAACAGGCTGTTGTAGATATTAGGAAGATGATTGGTTTAAAACCAAACTCTTTGCGTTCATGGAAAGGCTTACATGAGCTTTACTTAAGAAATAAGAGTCCAGATCAGTTATTTGTCTCTGAAGAGGCAAAACTAATTTTTGCTCTAACGCAGATGGAAGGTGAGAAAAGAGCAGCAATCCTTGGTATTGAAAAGGAAATGTACTCATCTTTGAGTAAGTCAAAACGTTGGTATCGTCAACTTACATCTAAGTTACACTCAGATCGATTAAAACACCCTTTAGCTGATGATGCGGTTGCAGAACTGAATAATATTTATGCTCGGATGAAAAAGCATGGGGAATAAAAAGCTTCCTGTTACTCTAAAAGACGTATCCGCTGGTTCATATCAAAAGCCAGAACAAAAAAATGAACTGGTCGACGACTCTCAGTATGAAAGTGTAGATAGTGCTGTTGAGTCAGGGGTTAAAATTGGAACTAATGGTGTTGAATATGTAGATGAGGAGAAGGCCTCCATATTTCTTCAAGAAAATAAAGGAGATGCCCAATATATCGTGGACACTTTTATCGCTGATAGGCATAAACGGTCAATTGCGGGTAAAAGACTGATTCATAGTTCAGCTATGGTGGGCTTACTTGATGAACGAGCACAGGAAACTAGGAGTGCATCAAAACAAGCTTTGCAGCAATATGCGAGAGATTCCCTAATAAATGTTGGTGACTCAGATCAGGCTCAAAAAATTCGCAGAGACTTGGACGACTTCAACTCGAAAGAACAAAAAAAATTAAGGACATCTAGAGATTCAGATGTCGATGAAGTTACTGGTGAACTATTAGAAAAAGGGTATGCTTTTCATCACAAAAATCAGAAATCACTTCACACTGATCCAGAGCAAGCGCTAGACCCTGAGGCTGGAGTTTTAGTTAATGACTCTACTCATAAAGAAATCCATAGGCGTAAGTTGAGAGACGAGAAAGCTTTGGAAGAGTACAAAAGAGAGCTTGAAGGTGGGGAAAAGGAAACATAACAAGCAATTTAAGCCGGAACTCCAACAGTTGGCTGAGTTCCGCTGTGCTACACATTATAGCCAACTGTTTCCGTCCGCTTAATTGGGCGTTGAGGCTGTAGAATTTCTCCAGAAAGACGTTTTCAACGTTTTTTAACAA
>NZ_JBGOOV010000065.1:0-1866 GCF_041439795.1 Shewanella sp. 5S214 | reverse complement strand
TTTATTCATTAATCAAAATAAATTTAAAAACGAGTAATTCTACAGGCTCGTTAGGTACTTCTAGTGTTTAAGTGTAATTTTCAAGTTTTATTGATATCAATTATTGGAATGCCATTCATTGCATCAGCGCAAGATGATAAGTTGTGCGAAAACTTAATTTCCTTTGCTAGCAAATCAAAAGTCGGTAAACCTTTAAAAGTTAAATTGATTAATGATTGGGCTAACTTCTCAAAGAGCTGTGAACATAATGAAACAGAGGAAGGTAAGGAGTTCTGTAATTACTTAATAAAAAACACTTCAACTGAATTTATGAATCTTAATTTATCAAGATTACTGAGTTGTAGTGTAAATGATTTTAATTTTGGTAGTGTTCACCTAGATAAAATATCAGGTGAATTTTCAGTATTTGAAACACCTAGCTTAAACCAAGGTATTACATTGAATATAAATTTCTCAATTGGCGATGATGTAATAAAGGACTTTATAGAAATCAACGCTGAAAATGAGCCTGTAGAATAAGTACCTAACAAGGCCATAAAGTAAACGGACACATAATAGTTGGCTGTGCTCGTTCCTCGCTATTTTAGCCAACTATTATTTAGCCGCTTATGGCGGCGTTATACGTTTAGGAGGAAAAATGTCCAAATATTTAGTTTCAAACATTGCAGATAGACGTCATTCTAAGATATTTGGTGCGGGTTCTTTCTTTGACTTAGAGAGTTCTCAACATGGCTGGGATGAATTTAGTCAAGTTCAGGTTGCTGATGGTGTTGAGGATGTATGGCATGATTCATCGCCTATCGGCATATAACAAACTGCTCAAGTTCGCAGCAAAAAACGCTGCGGGACAGTTACTCGCTGGCTTCGCCAACAACACTCGCAACTACTCCTTAGCAGGGCGTTATGCAAAGTAAATATGAATACTTATACGGATATAGTTGTTGTTAATGGTGATTGGAAAGGAGGGCACCATGGCTCTTATCCAAAAGTTCTGTCTGTGTGCCTTGATTCAGAGAGACCATTTGGTGTTTCAGAGGGCTGGGGGCATGGTCTAGGTGGTAGTTCTTTCACTTTAAAGGATCTCGTCGAGGAAAAGTTTATCGAGATTTTTAATAGAGAAGAATCTAAGGCTGTTTACTTAGAAATAATCACCGCATATAAACAAGGTGTTGACCAAAAACAGCTTGCTTCCCAACTTATAGAGGAGTCTTCACCCCATGCATAACAAGGCAATTAAAAATCGCCCACAAAAAACGTGGGCTGGACTCACTATCGCTCGCCTCTTATTGCAGCGTTATGCAGAATGAATTTATGAACTTAGATGAACTTGCAGCCGAATATGACGAGGCTATTAATGCCGAAGATAAGAATGCGGCTTATCACAAAATTAATGAAATCATAAGGTTCGTTGCAAGCAATTTTCCGCGTGATAATCCTGAGGCGCTTGCGTGGTTTACAGCCACTCTTCAAGATAAGCGTAAAAAGTGGTTTGTTGCAAAAGTGATGAGTAAGGTAAATCCATTGCCAAAATCGCTACTAAAAGACTTGGTTTTAGCCTCTATGTTGGAGCCAAACCCTAGCTCTAACAAGTTTCTGATTCTTCCTTGTGTAAAGACCTATGGCAAGGAAATGGTTAAGGAGGCTATGCTTGAATATTCAACACATCCTCAAGTAATTGAAAATGATGGGTTCAATAAAGTGGCTTATTGGGTGGGCCTTCGCAATGCATAACAAAAGTAGGCAAGCGACAAATATTGCGCCTGCTACTGGCGTTATATGCCTAAGGAGTTATTAAGAATATGGATTATCTTTTCGTTAGTATTGTAGCTCTTGTTTCTCTAAACTTTTCTGTGAGTATTTATCTTT
>NZ_JBGOOV010000064.1:0-2014 GCF_041439795.1 Shewanella sp. 5S214 | reverse complement strand
TCGACTGGGCTAAGTCGCTACCACGCATTAGGCTATTGAGAATTTTCTCCAGCCCCAATACTTTGACCTTGGGTTGTTGATTGTTGCCAGCGGGTTTGCGGCTGGCATTATCGATTTTTGGGGCGCGGCTTGAGATTAGGTTTGCTCCAGAGGCGACAGTTTTCACCTCTAAAATGGGCTTTTTGGTGTTTAATAACCTGAAATCAATACTGATAATATTCGTATCTGCAATGAATTGATTCACTTCAACGGCATGTCGAGTCTCTCGGTCTCGCTGAGTTGAAGGATGGCCTTCGTCACATCCTGCAATATGGTATCTAGAGCCAAAACAGGCCGCTTTACCGTCTGAGCTTGTCTTACGATAATACGCCTTCCCTTTGCACTCAGGGCATTCTAAAAATTGCCTGAATTGTTCAATCTCTGATTCAGGTAACACCTGAAATTTCAAAATTGAGAAAGTGTGCCTTTCACCACCATAAGTACAAACCGCATCAATCATTTGCTATCCACATCTTTTATAAAAATGCCCTTTACAATGAGCGATAAAGGAACCTTAAAACCCTACCGAACAATAACAAGTTATTAATAAAAAGACTATTTGCAATGGTCACTATGGTTATTAGCAGATATTAAAAAGTTGAATTTAACATACTAGAAGCCGCTCAACTTTTGGGCTGTTAGTTGGTTACGGTTTGGTCAACTGTAGAGAGCATTATAAAAGTTTGTATAGACAAGAGGGCCAAAGATAGACATTGGCCCTGAATGGTATTATTTGCAAGCGTATATAAAGTAGTATCTACCGTTGATTACTATTGTCTCTTTAACGTATAAGCTACAACCTCCAGAGACGCCTGCAGTCGAACCGCCTACTAGCGTACTTGAATAGCGTTCGAATTTTTCTTTAATATTACCTGACCCACCTAATGAAAAACCGCCACCTAACACCTGGCTAGCAGTCATAGGGATATCATTATTATTCACATCTTTACCAGATATAGGGACAAAGCCTCGCTCCAATGCATTAATGCCAACTTGAACAACACCGTTAGGTTGCTCGCCAAGATCATCTGAGTAAAACTTAACATCTATAAAGACACCTAAGTCCAGTATTTTTGGGATGCTAATTGTGTTTAACACATTGTTTGCAGTAGCTTGCAATATGCCTGAATTTGTTTGAATGTGGCGGTCAAACACCGTATTTCTTATAGAACTAAAAGTTAAAAAATCATAAGGATCACCTTTAGTTTTGATTTCACCAACATAAAGGCGGCTTTCATTGGCCTTATCTTCCGATGAGTATTGGATATTAACTTTTTGTGGCGCAGCATAAACATAATTAGGGTACAGTTTCTTATTAATTTCCTCAGCCTGCTTTACTGTTTCGACTAAAAGCCCTCTATATTCAAATAGGGAATCGACGCTTGCTCTTTCTCCACTACTGAGGCTGCTTTCATATGCATATCTGATTGGTTCTCCACGATCATCTTCGTCGTTGACAACGGTGAACTTTCTAGACGATTTATTAACAAAATCGACAACAACCACATGGCTTGTGCCAAATTTTACTTGTGCAAAAGTTGCTTTTTGCTCCATTTCAGAGTGAGTACAACCATTACAGACTTCAGTTTTAGTGATTGCCAGACTTTGAGAGGAGTAAGACAAGAGGCCGCACAACAAAAGTGTGCTATACAGAACTTTTTTCATTTCAAATATCTCCATTCCATGTTGTTACAACAATTAAAGCTCTCTTCATGAGCGCTAACTGGGATTGTGTCAAATTTGATGCAGTTGTTCAAGCTTTGTTAATGTGTGCGAGTGGGTGTAGTTAGACTGTTAAGATATTTAAATACTGAAATAAAACAAAGACTAAGAAGGTAACTTGGACACATAAGCTCATTAATTTTTAACGTTTTACTTAGCTATCAAAGTTACTTTGAAAGTTATACTTTTGACAAGGTGATGTAACCCTCCCTTAAAGTCAGAATGTTTTAAATAGAGTTTTCCATTTACACTA
>NZ_JBGOOV010000063.1:0-2487 GCF_041439795.1 Shewanella sp. 5S214 | reverse complement strand
TCCCCATGCGAGAGTAGGTCATTTCCAGGCGCCTAATTTCTCTTTTACGAAAGAGTATGTTCCAAGAAGTAATTTGCTGATATGGCTCAGTTGGTAGAGCGCATCCTTGGTAAGGATGAGGTCCCCAGTTCGATTCTGGGTATCAGCACCAAGAATTATCTAGTGTAATGTCCTAGAAAAGAGTTTGTCTGGAAACCATAGAGCTGTGGCACCACCTGATCCCATTCCGAACTCAGAAGTGAAACACAGTATCGCCGATGGTAGTGTGGGGTCTCCCCATGCGAGAGTAGGTCATTTCCAGGCGCTAAATACTACAGCAAGGCCACTCTAACCGAGTGGCCTTTTTGTTTTGTGCCTGAAGGCGTTCTCAATACGAATCTATGCCCATGCCAAAGTCGGTTGTTTTTCCGGCGCTAAATAATACTGCAAGGCCACCTTAATCGGGTGAGCTTTTTGTTTTGTGCCTAAAGTCTTTCTCAATACGAATCATTAGCCAGTGTGAATGATATGCCCATGCCAGAGTCGGTTGTTTTCCCGGCGCTAAATAATACTGCAAGGTCACCTTAATCGGGTGGCCTTTTTGTTTTGTGCTAGAAAACCGTTCTCGAACATGAGCCATTAACTCGTGTGAATGATATGCCCATGCGAGAGTAAGTTATTTTTAGGCACCTGGTTGACTTGAAATCGTCGCGAGATAGGCCACTATTTTGTTGCGGCTGTTTTGTGTCCAAAATTTGAGGGCATGCTCGTTGATAATATTACATAATAGTAGGTTTATATATCTATGCCAGAGGAGGTTGTTTTATACGCTTAATTGATGTGAAGCCCTGAGAAATTGAAGATGCGTTTAATGCTTGTCATTTTTCGCCTGAAAACAATGATCGCACATGATCAATAAAAATCTATGGTCGATAACCCTGAGATAGCTGATTATTTCCAGGCATCTAATTAACGTGAGGGCGTCGTGACACAGCGGGTTATAATGCAGTGGTTTTTATGGCTGCAGTTTGAGTACTCAAAGTACTTGAGCTATATAATCAAATATGACACTCGTATCGTTTATGTCACCATGAGTAACAAGCTTTAATAAGAGCCGGGGCGAGGATGGATGAAGGTCCTGCGTTTATTAAACAAAGCTAGTAAGATAAGGTATTAGAACATCAGCTTAGATGCTCGTCGTCACTAGTAGTTTTTAGCCTGTTATTTATGGTTTTATATTATCTCTTATTAAAGCCTAGTAACTATTTACTCATACAGCTGGTCTATAGTGACATGCTGTTGATTTGACATTGTTCGTTGCTAACCTTCGCCGTTAACCTTGATGTTCCAGGTTTCATTTAATTAATAGGTTTCTGATGTTATTTATCTCATTCTTGCCTACAAATCAATAGCGATTAAATTGAAGTAGGACTGATCAGCTAGCCCACTATATCTAAGTATCACTTACCTATCTAAGCCGCAGTGAATTCAATTCTTTACACAGTATCGTCTTAGATGTGTTGATTAAATCAGCCATCATATTTGCCTATTAGTCATCTGCTACCCGTAATAATTGTTTAGCTCCTTAGTCTTACTAAGCTATCGATAGGTAAACTCATCGTATTCAAGCAGGCGATAGTAGATAGCAACATTATGGCAAGTTAGAATGATGCGCGATAATGTAAATTACGCACTAAAAACTATTATGATAAACGCCACCTCTTCAAACTAAGCTTGGCTGTGCCATAGTATTTTTGTGTGGATTCTATCAATGCAATCACTTAAGTAAACGATACAAAGATTGTTATACAATTTGGTGAAGCGACAATCAATATATCAAGATTGATCATCGCTTTGTTCAAATCCATAGTCATCTATATCTGCATCCTTTAAAGTGACTCGTTTTAAATATGCAGCAAGTCTATTCAAATATTCAGTTATGGTTCCTATTCGTCATTAATAAGACCGATTCTAAAACTTGTTACTTATATTGAGTAACGTTATATCAATATCCCTTCGCTGTTTAAGGCAGAGTTTACCCATAGGATGATTCCTCAATCTTCTAAGAGCACGTTAAGTGTCACTGCACGCATCCAAGATCAACTCGTAAAACTCACAGTTAGCCTATATACAGTCGCATGTAATCAAGTCTACTTAAATAAGCTCAGTTTTACATACTATCAATATAGGCCGCTTAACCTAACTAAGGGCCATTAAGCTATTAACATGGGTGAGAGTTCTTGTTTTTCGACCAATGGCACTCTACTCATTAAGCATGGATATAAATAAATGATACTTTTAATCGTGCTCTACATAGGATTTTACTATTCAAGTCACTTTGCTGCTTTGGATATTTTAATGCTTACAGCCTCTTAATTGTGGATAAATCTGTGAGTAAGATGTTCTTAAGCTGGTGCTAAGTTAAGTATAAAAATTAATTCATAAATATGACAAAAAAGGCCTTGCACAAAATCTTGTGGTGCCTATAATGCGCATCCACTGACACGG
>NZ_JBGOOV010000062.1:0-2498 GCF_041439795.1 Shewanella sp. 5S214 | reverse complement strand
CTTATGCCACTATTCGAGCCATTTTCAATAGAATGCTTTCACGCTTGTATAGTAGCGTAAAAGAAGCGATTAAGTCAGTTCACAAATAATAATTATAATGACGCTAACAAAAGTCTCGGTCACTGTAATATATCATCAGTGACCGGGATCTTTTATTTATATATCTAATACCTGAGTAATCTCTTATCCCATCAACAGAACCATGATTTATAGGTAATAGACCCATAAACGCTATTAACCAAACATTAAACTTTGCTTCATATTGATAATCTTTACTGACTGGATTAAGAAATGTATGATGTTCAAATAAAGTTTACACTTCCCTTAAAATAAGTAGGCGAGACTAAATTAATAAATTTAGTCTTTTTAAATCATCAAAACTCGTAATTTCTTCTAAATCTTCACCATAATAAACAGAAAACAATTCACCTTCCCAATAACAAATAGAGGCTATTGGTTGGCTTGACCTCAAACCAAACTGAGTTAAATCGACTTCATATTGTAATTCTTTATTTTTTAAGTCTGCATTTAATTGCATTAAATACTGGTTTAAATAAGGTACTGAAGTCCAATTTTTACTTATAAACCAAAGCCAGTAATACTTATCTTCCCCATCTTTTATCTCGTCAAGATCTTTCTTAATGTAAATTTCTTGCCTAAGACGAGCATCTTGTCCAAAAATATTACCAGGGGCATTTGACTTAACTTTAACCTCGTTAAATGAAAACTCACCATTTGTATCGGTTAATGCATAGTCAATAATCGGTTCTCCCTTATCATAGCCACCATAGGAGAGCTCTCTAACAATCTCCATACCCGAAACTGGAATGCCATTATGGGTAATACGCCCTTTCACAGGAGCTGATAATTCAACTTCATATCGCTTCAAAAATCCAAACACTGCATCATCTCCTTCGGGGTAAGCATATGAAAAAAAAACAATCACAAATAGAAATAATGAAACCGTAAGCAATAAAAGGTAACGATATTTATCAAGAAGACTATTTAACACCCTCTGCCCCCCTACTCATTGATATAGATAAAAATACAGATTCATGGTTAAAAATAGACGTAATATAGCGCTTTTAATACTTATTGGCTGCATAAATTTACACAAAAAAACTCTTTATCTATAGCGCCAAATAGTGTCAAAAAAGCACTAAAAACATTAATTGTAATAATTTTATCTTTACCTCTAAAACCAACAATATTGAATCCATACCCAAAAAATGCTTACTTCAACGACTTTACCCATTGGTTGGATGATGAAATTAGGCCAGACTAGAACATCTCAATAGAACATACCCTTTTCATCATTACACCATAAAAAATAGTCATTTATAATAATAGATACCCTTACAGAATCACTCTACAATAACTTCGTTTAAGAATTAATCATATGAATTAAAAAGCAGGGAGTTGCTTCATCTATGGCCTATAGAGCATATATTGGGATTTTTGCATTCCTGTGTCTGATTGTCGCCGTTAGTTGCTACTCGGAGGAGTCAATGTTTAGCATGTTTAAAAAAGTCGATGTCGAAGTATTTCCTGAAGTGATAGGTAGCTTAACCCATGAGGGAAAACCTCTAGCCGGTATTAAGCTAAAAAGAGGTTATCAATACTCTGGTGTCATGGAAGAAAAAGAATGGGACTACACCACTACAGACGCTGATGGAAAATTTAGCTTTCCTGAAATCATTTACAGCACAGCACATCCAAATAAGCCTTTTGCAGAAACACGTGTATCTCAAACGATTAAAATCGCTGAAGGAAGTCATTCAGATCTAAGACTTTGGCTATCGGTATCTACAGGCGAAAAACATATTTCATATTTAGCTGAAAGGTTGGCGCAATTAAACTGCGACGTATCAAATGAAGAAGTTAAAAATGAAATCATTGATGAAGCGTTCCCTAGTGGTGTTGTGCGCTATCAGGTATTGAGTATTTGTCGCTGGCCAGAATTAGAACGATTGGAAGTACAGAAAAGAGAAAAATACGATTAATAAAGCCATTAAATGACAAGGACAGTTTATGAATCAATTATCGCCTAAGTTAGCGTCAGAACTAGCAGCAAATGTTTATAGTTTAATTGATGCAGAGGATGCTGACATATTTGGAAATACCTACATAGAAAAATACTTTGCCATTAATAGCAAAGGTATAGGAAAAACAGGCGGATTTATTTTTAATCGCCAGTCGGGTTTTGCCGTTATGGGATTAGGTAAAGGACAATACCTAGGAGATGCAATCATCGCTATTCGTGGTACTCAGCTTATTGCAGATTGGGGAACGAATGCGCAACTTGGTTTAAGTGTCGGTGATGGTAACCAAATAGTGCACGCTGGATTTAATAATGCTTTTGCTTCACTAAGACAACAAATTGCGACTTTTTTGGATAAGTGGCGTATATCAAATCCCGGTAAAGCGATACATTTTGTCGGTCATAGCTTAGGTGGCGCACTAGCTTCTCTAGCTGCAGACTGGGCATCTGTTAATAA
>NZ_JBGOOV010000061.1:0-2809 GCF_041439795.1 Shewanella sp. 5S214 | reverse complement strand
AACTGAAAAGGCATTTTGTTAATTCATAATTAAAATGGGTGGCATTGTAGTGGTTCGTTGGTGGGCATGTTATTAATGGCAAAGTGGTCAATGAAGAATGGTCTCGTAAAACAGGAACGTTGACTGAGAATGAATTAAAGCTTAACAAAGCAATTAAAAAGGCAGGGAGTAAACAGACTGTTTCTTCTCTTCCTGTTCAATTGAAAAAGAATGTGGATATTCGTGATACGGAAATGGTGGAACGAGATAAGCACAAAGCAAAAGCTTCACCAGAAGAAACACAACGTTATAATGATCAAATACCAAAGATTAACAATGAATCAGCCAAAATTGGTGAAAAGGCAGCAGATGCAGCGATTAAGATACAGTACCCTGGTTATACTCGCATTCACCCAACGAGCTTAGATAGTTCTACATCGGAAAAGGGTAACTTTGATATGGTGTATCAAAATGCTAATGGTGATGTGATTATTGTTGAAGCTAAAGGTGGTAGTAGTCCATTAGGTAAAAAGAAAATTGGTGATGAATATTATCAGCAAGGCACAACGAAATATGCACAATCCATTACGAAACAAATGGCTGGTAGTGATAAAAAGTCCGATTATTTAGCTGCTGAAGCTATTAATAACGCCGTGTTTGAGGGAAATAAAGTTCAGTATTTACATGTTAAAACACCAATAACCCGTACTTCTGGTAAGTCTGTTGTTGAAACCGTCGAAATTAGCGAATTTGATATAGATCCCAATGAGTTTAATACAATTGATACCCGTGAATGAAAAGGAGGTAAATAATGCTAAATCGAAATTACACCCCTAATTTCAAAAATGTAAGTCTAGAACGAAGGCTTCAGACGTCAAGGTCTAGAATAGATAGATGTTCGATTAATATAATAAAGAATAGAGATAACCTTCTTAGATATGCACAAGAATATATAAACTTCTCTCGCTGGCTTACTTGGGAAGTTCAAACCCCTGAGATAGAAAAAGAATCTGCAACAGGGCTGCGTTATGCGTCAAAAATGTACGCTGCGTTCTTAAAGCTTGCAGAGCAGCCAGAGCAAGAGCAAACTTTTAAAATATATGACTTACCAGAAGTAACGTGGAATGGTAAGGGGATGTTAGAATCTGGTTATGCAGCTCCATCAGAATGGCTTGATGCCTATTTTTTAGCGGTGATTACTCGCGATACTGAAAGCATGGGTAGCTTGGCAAATTTCCCTATAGAAACGATGAAACAAAGTGCGACACAAGCAGGACCCGTTTCTTATAAGCTAGTTGAAGTATTTCAAGCTTACCATAATCATCTCCCTGATTTTCCTATGTTGTTAAATAATACAATGGAAGAGTTACTTGCAGATGGAGATGACTGGTCAATATACATAGGTATGGGATACTTAGAAACCCTAGCTGCATTAACGCCAGCAACTTTTGATATTGGTTGTGATTTTAATGAAGCACTGGCTAAAAACGTACAAGCGCAAGAACGTTACCACATTAATGAATCAGGCCCTGATCATGCCCCTGTTGATTCATTTTTGCCACTCCAATTGCTCGGTATGGCCTGTATGTGGCATGACCGAGGTAATCAGGTCTTGGTAGAAAGTGACTCTCTGCCACGCTTTTTGATTGAAGGTAAATATTTTTAACGGGTTAAAATGAAGTATCTTCGATAGATGTTTAATTATCGAGAGTCTTTTTAATAGGGAGTTTTGCTCAGCATGTTTGGATTACTAAAAAAATACGACGTACACATGTGCTCAGAAGTAAAAGGGCAGGTTTTGTTAAACGGAAAGCCTGTTGTTGGCGCTAAAATTACACGGCAACTAAATTATATCCATAAGTTTGTTGAAAATGATGAAACTCGAACAGATGAAAATGGAGAATTCTCTATGCCCGAAGTTAATTTAAGTTCAAAAAAGCCGGGAGACATGTTTGTTCATAATTTTACTGAACAGCAAATTGAACTGTTTCATGACGGTCAATCGTACATCCTTTGGCGTTCTAGTGTTATAGGTATCGACGAGTCCCCCGAAGTAAAAGAAAAGTTAGCAACATTGAATGCTGATTTAACCTCTAAGGAGGTTGATTTTACTTTTCCGAACAGACGTAATCGTAATGTAGAGTTTGATGGAACTAGTATTTGTCGTTGGGAAACTGATTTTGATGTCTATGAATTAAACGATGACGAAGAAGGTTTTTTTAATTTTTAACGATTAAAAACGTAAAGCCAAAGAAATGAAGCAACTCCGTATGTTCTTATCAGCATCAGCTCTGTTTGCATCAAGACATTATCAATACGATAAATAACATCAGCCAGCCCGTCAGTGACAGTCATACTCGTATATCGGCTAACCCTACTGGCAACAAAATCCTTGTTCAGCAACAATACCAATGGGATGGATTTGGTAATCCTACCCATTCACTTCGTGCTGACAATAACAGTGCAGATGCCAGTGTTAACAGCCCAACAGCTGGCTTAGAGCGTGCAGAACACATTCAACACTCAGCGTCATCGGCTTTATCATCCGATACTCTAAAGCCCAATAAAAATAATCACGATGTAGTGGTAAACAATGACCGCTTAATGAGCATGGCTGGTGTCGATTACCGCTATGATGCCAGTGGCAACCAAATCAGCCAAATTGGCACTGGCGATAAACAACAGCGCAGTTTTAATGGCTTAAACCAGCTGGTGCAAATCAACGTTAATGGCAAGCTGACCCAATACGAATATGATGCATTAGGCCGTCGCAGCGCAAAAATCACCGAACTCGGTCGCACCGACTTTATTTGGGATAATCACCAGCTGA
>NZ_JBGOOV010000060.1:0-3179 GCF_041439795.1 Shewanella sp. 5S214 | reverse complement strand
TAGTGTAAATGGAAAACTCTATTTAAAACATTCTGACTTTAAGGGAGGGTTACATAACGCATGTTCCTCAGAGAATATGTATTTTACATTCGGATATTGGCCAAATAGTCCTTCCATCCAATCTTTCGTCGACTTGCTGTAGCACACAACATACATTGTCAGTGATGGATTTGAGAGTGCTCGCTGAATAAGATTAAGGATATGCTCATCAGCAAATGAAAATCCAAAGGCTATGAGTACTGATTGTGGCCTTTCAAGCTCATAGCTTAGATGTCGAAGGATCTGGTAATAAGCTTCTTCAAAAACCGTTTCATGAAACTTCCATTTCGTAGGATTAACAATCGGCATCTTTTCATAACCATACCAAAATTCATCTGCTCGTAACTCAGAAAGGTCGTCATACTTTTCTATGTTTGCATCTAGATCAGCGATTGTTTTCTCTTTATCGTAAAGAATATCTCTGCACTCATTCAAAATTTGAGTTTCTTCTGAGTTAAACTCAAAGGTGTAATTACTAGCCCCATAGTTAAGTTCGATATCACCTTTGTGATTCTTATACCAATGAACTGAACCATGAACATGCAGTAAGTTTATTTGAGGAAGATATTGATCGTGACGATCTAGCATTCCTTTATTTACTACACGATTGCTAAAATTTCTTGTGTGGAAAGTTAGAGTTTTAAAACCTGTACTACCATCGTTGACTTCAAACTGAGCCCCTCTGGTACCCATTAATTCTTCACTAGCGATTTCGAGACAATTATCATAATTGGTTGTAAAAATGTTTGCTCGTTTGGCTGATGGCTTCTGTTTATTTAGAACTTGAATCAGAGTGGTGATGAAGCGCTTATATTCAGTAATGACACTATCTTTATCAGGTAACCTAGGTGGTCTTGGTGCTGGCGTAGGTAAGCCTGGCTTGATGCACTCGCGGTAATACAACATAAAAAGCATCGTTTTCATTTCTTTGTTGTCTTCGTAATGCTTTGCTAGAGTCTCGAAAGTATGATTTTGACCATCCCCATCTTTTATTTCTAATGAGAGCGTTGGCAGAAATCCAACTGAAGCGCCTGCACCAAGAAGAAAGTTAAGATTATGGTCATAAATTTGATGTAAGTTGAATTGAGGAGCCATTAGAAATCCATATTTCAGAATAGATAATGTCGATATGAAGACTAATAATACCGACTTCTAAAATCGACCTGCTGTGACTAATAATACACTAACTAACTGTTAATGTTGTGTAAAATTTTTCTGCCTTGTTGCTTTACGCAAATAATTAAATGCTGCGAAGTTTGAAATAGACTATGCTTTCTTGGCAGCTAACCACAACTAAACAAAGCAACCAATTATTTGAAGAAGCAATTGGGTTGGGTATCCCAAATAACGATGCCACAATCCGATTCGGAACACACATTTACGTGTTAAACCCTATCCCACTTTTGGACAAAAGCGAGCTAGATTCCTAACTCTAATTCGTGAGTTTCGGATAACAATTTCTATGGATTAACTTTTACTTGTGGGGCAGCGTAGCTGCCCCACACCAAGTTTTTGTTAGGTTTGTAGTTGGTCTAGCACATTTAAAGTTGATTCGCTGAATATGCCATCCTCAAGCTGTGTTGTCGTGAGACTGAAATAGCGTAAAACGTCGTAATATGTTTCTCTGGTTTGATGAATTAACAATTTCAATTCGTCAGGAGTTATAGAGTTGGCTTTGAGAACTAAACTTTCGGTGTGCGATAAATCCGAATGCGCCACTGTTTTACTACGGATATCTAGAACTTTTTTTACTAACTCAGAATATGGTTTTAACTGATTTTCTATCGTCTTAACTAATTCGAGATGACCGAATAACCGTAAATTCACTTTGAGTGTGCTAAAGCTTGATGATCGGGTATCTGGATCAAATATTCTGCCTAAAGCTAAATACATAGTGATGGCATGCGCTTCATATGATGCATGTAAAAAATGATTAAAACGTTTAGATGCAAATTCATTTTTGAACTTTGACCTATTTTGAGAGTATCCAAGCTCCCACCAGATTTCGCTGTGTCTTACAGCTTCATCTATAGATATTTTAAGGTCATTAATGATTTTTAATGTTTGATTGTTCATTACATAAAAAACCTAACGCTTGAATGAATTATTAGGCATTTTCGAGTCTCCTTTCCAGAATCTCCGCCAGCGTAAGATTGGCTTCGAGTCGAAGATAGTACGGCGGCATTTTTTGCATCTCTACGGGATTCTCAGTAAGTGAGCGTGACGGGGCGCCTTGTCCCAAGTTACGCAGCAAGTCACGAACAGCTCGCCCTCTAGCTGTCAGAGGCATTAGCATAGTGGGAGACATCTGTCGCTCATCTCGGTCGATGAGGTAATCGCAGTAGTCAATTACGACAAGAGATTGAGCGGTTATGAAATCAATGTAATTAGCAATGAAAAGATGCTCTTGATCGCCCATTCCTACCCCGAATTGGCTATTTGCTTTTGCCAACTTTTCCTCCGCAATATCTATGCAAAAGTCTAGGGAGAAAAACAATTTCCTTCCGATATCAGTCAATCCGTTACTAAAGATATCAAAGAAGGAAAGATCAAAAGCGGCGTTTCTATTTTTTTGCTGGAGTAGAGTCTTAACTATATCGAGCTCTGCCATGGGTGGCATGCCAAATGCGCCGCAAGACTCGAACAATGCGTCCCTGTTATCAATGTTGAGTACTTGCTCTTCTGGTATAACAATAGTCCTAGTTGTACTTTGATCGGATCGAAGGTGTCTCCTTACGTCAGCCCAATAGCTTTTGTCAGTAGTTGGATCATGTATGACTACTAGAACTGGGAGAGGGAATCGCTCCCAGTACGAGGCGTGTCGATTAGTTGGTGTAAATGAGATTCCACCTGCAACCTTCTTTATGTAGGAGGCTCCGGATTTAACTTGGACCGCTACAACATGACCGGTGCAGTTGCCATTGAGATCAACATACTCAATTTGGCCATCTATCCCTACATCGGCGTTGGGGGTTTCACGCCAAATGCAGCGCATTTGGTTGACGATGCGTTCGACCGCCATCACCCCTTCGCGCTCAGTAAAATAGTTGTTTATTATTTGAGTCACACAGAAACCTTATATGCCTAACGAGCCTGTAGAATTACTCGTTTTTAAATTTATTTTGATTAATGAATAAACA
>NZ_JBGOOV010000059.1:0-3561 GCF_041439795.1 Shewanella sp. 5S214 | reverse complement strand
TTCCTACAGAGGACTTTCACCTCATTAGTTCATGCCCATGCTGGGCGTACACAAGCGCTTTAAATGGAACTAAAACAGTTGGTTAGGTTTCGCTTCGCTACAGATTTTAACCCACTATTTTAGTCCGCTTAAGCAGGCGTTAAAAGGTAAAATGAATCCAACCATAGTCGCAAGTTTCTTGTTCTTTTTTGTGTTGTCCCTAGGCTTAATAGCCCTCAGCGGTGCCCCAGCAAAAGTTCATGCTGCAAATATCGTCTGTTTCTTTGTGGTATTTGTTCTGGGCACTGTCGTAGCAGAGAACAGAAAAAGTGATTTGCCAATCTATGTAATCTGGCTCGTGGTGGGCCTTGTTGGGTTGTTTGCCTGGGATGTTGTCTCCTCTCTGATCATAGTTAAGGCAGAGGTATTTATGGGGTGGTATATTCTTTATCCTGCAGGCTTGCTGGGCATTCTATGCCTACAAATTTTGGCTCGTGCCGTCGGCAAGTACGGTCCTTTTAACAAGCAAAGGATAGGCCGCGCGAAGCCGCGTCCTTATCCCAAGCGTTGAACTAAGCCGCTGCGCGGAGCCAAATGCTGACTCAATCGAGTGTATTAACCTCATTGAATCAGCTAGACTTAAAAAGATGTGATGGAACACCATAATGAAAAGGAATTTCAATGGAAAACTTACCCACTACTCGATATCAATTGACTCAAACTGCTCTAAAGCACAGAGCCAGCATCAAAAAAAGCAAATTCCTATAACATGCAGCATGCCAATTAATATGGACTATGCGTCGGCCAAGTCCAACAAGCGGTTTGTGCCATGCAAACAGCGCAACGCACAAATACTAAAACGTTATGTGAAATAAAGAATCCAATGAAATATGAAATATCTATAAAGTTTCTTGATCGAAAGCTTAAGAAAAATGATCTAATTCTGCTCCAAGGTTTCACTGGAATACCACTTGGAGAATTAAAGGCTAAGTGTATAGAATCGAGAGTAGATCTTGGAACAATAGTTAATGAACAGTTTTATTCGGGCGTAAAAGAAATATTGTTATTGTTAAATTTACTTGAATCAAACTACCAATTATTCAGTAATTCTAGCGAAATAAATAAATCATTTTTGGAGAATATTGCTTATAAAATAAGTAATATTAGCCTCAGTGATATTAGATAAACCACATCAAGCGGCTCAAACGGACAAATATTCGCTGTCACCTTTTATGCAAAGACACGCACGAAAGTCGCCATCAAACATTTGCGCGGTTAGCCGGGCGTTATAGCAATAAATCTACAATTCGTACTTAATAAGGATATTTTATGAAACAAGAAGACTTGTATTTTGCACCATAGGATCTATTTAGGTTGGGTAACTCATCTGGACCTCGATTAACAAATGTGAGAAGACCTAAAGATGTAAATACAACAGAAATAAATGGTATCTGTGTTGTTATTGCTAATGGGAAAGGTATACAAATGCCAGTAGGTTTAAAACTAATAATCGATCGACCTGGGCACTATACTGTATGCCCCCACTTCTAATATGGCATTAGATGAATTTATTGGTTTGCTATCTAAATTAGCGCTAAAATGTCAAAAGGTATTTAAAAAAGAGGTAGTGTAAATGACTGTTATTAGTGAGCTTAATGTAAATCTTAATGATTGGGAGACTAGGTATATCCTAGAATCACTATCTAAAAAAATGGCACATTTAAAAGCTATAAACGCTTCATCAGAAGATGAGGACGAGGCTGCAGATGCAGGAAATGACTTTATTGAAGTGTCAGGTCTGTATGATCAAATGTCATCTAATGCAGTAGAAGTTTTTGGACAACAAATACTAGATTTTAGCAGAGGCGAAATATAGTTATAAAATTGCTTAAACGGACACGTACAGTTTGCTCTTGCTTCGCGATTATAACCAACTTTTTTGTCCGCTTAAGCGAGCGTTGAGACTATAGAATTTCTCCAAAAAAGACGTTTTAAAAACCAAAACATTGCTACCCACTATGATTGGCTACAAACAAAAATGGCTACTTGATGTAGCCATTTTTATGGGCGTTTAGCGGTGGTTTTTTACAGTCTAAAAGACTATGTTGAGAAAAATAGTGTTGCTCTAATATATTGATATTGTTTGGTTTATTTATTTACATTTAATGCGGACACTTTTAACGTGCAATTTACGTTTTTTATTTGAGTGTAATAGCCATTAAATTGCTTTACTTCAAAGACATAGGAAATGTAGGATGATATTAATCAATAACTTAAACGGTCGGCTTTATCGGTCGAGCCGTTCAATAAGCCGTTAGCCGGTTTTCCACTTAGGTATTTAAAAATATATTTGTAGCATTAAAAAAAGAAATATTACCAAGGCCATGGTTTTACTTATAAAAAAGGCAAGGAAAGTAATACGCCTTCATATTTATGGCAAAATTTATAGGATTAACCATGTCTACAGATAAACCCGAACCTGGCTCGCCTGAATTTGACGAATGGCTTGCTAATAAAGCAAAGAAATGGTCTAAAGAGCTTTTTAGCAAAGATATGCCTCCCGAGTTAGCTGATTTAGAAGGCGGACTAATTGCAGGCCCAAAAAAAATTGAAGATATTATGCCTGAAAAAACAATTGCCGAAGATATTGCAATTGAAAAAGAAGAAAAGCGAAACTTAAAACGTGTTAAATAATATTTTGTACTTATAACTCGGCTAACAAATACTTCAAACGGAACAAAACAGTTTGTTAGGCTTCGCTTTGCTACACATTATAATTCACTGTTTTAGTTCTGCTTAGTGCGCCATAAGCAAAGTTGTCATAAACAAAAATGGCTACTTGATGTAGCCATTTTTATGGGCGTTTTGCTGTGGCTATTTGCAGTCTAAAGGACTATGTTGAGAAACATAGGGCTGCTCTAATATATTGATATTGTTTGGTTTATTTTTTTGCATTTGATGTGGGCACTTTTAACGCGCAATTTACGTTTTTTATTTGAGTGTAAGAGTCATTAAATTGCTTTACTACAAAGACATAGAAAATGTAGGATGATATTAATCAATAACTTAAGCGGGCGGCTTTATCGGTCGAGCCGTTCAATAAGCTGTTAGCAGTTTAGTTACACAATGGAGTATGACGTGAATTCACCAGAGGAATTGGTTAAATCGTTTATTGTAGATTACAAAATATGGAATGATGATTCATCCATAATTTATAATAAAAACAGAAGTGATGGAATGGAAGAAGCGGAAAATAACTATCAACGGCTTATTGAAAAGTACTGTGATCCAGAAGTAACTGTCCAAGGAATTTCATTCGGTTCCGAGTCCACGCATAGTTTAGATCAAGAGAAAATCGTAAAAACCGTCCAAAAAGGTAATGTGGCTTTAATTCACTCTAAGCATATAGACGCAGATGATTTCGAGTCTGATTATGAATATCATTTAAAAATTGTAAATGGTTCATGGATGCTGTCTTCTATTCTATACGTAGATGCAGATGGTAAGTACGAATGCCTATAAAACTGCTAACACATATGAGCCTTCCGCCAGTCAATAGGCGAGCTTAACTTATTTGACTGC
>NZ_JBGOOV010000058.1:0-3700 GCF_041439795.1 Shewanella sp. 5S214 | reverse complement strand
GGGGAACCTGGGGCTGGATCACCTCCTTACCTATACGACTAACTCAATACCTAAAAGTGCAGCGATGCATGTGAGTGTTCACACAGATTACTTGATAGAAGAAAGAGAAATTACGTTGGGTCTGTAGCTCAGCTGGTTAGAGCGCACCCCTGATAAGGGTGAGGTCGGTGGTTCAAGTCCACTCTGACCCACCAATCTTTCCTACTCTACGTTGTATGATGACTCATTTAGTCTACTAAATGTCGCTATCAACCGCCTTGATTAGAAACGATTGGCAAACCAATTTTTTGGTGAGACCTTCATTGAAGGTAAACGTAAAATCTCAACTGCATGTAAATGGGGCTATAGCTCAGCTGGGAGAGCGCCTGCCTTGCACGCAGGAGGTCTGCGGTTCGATCCCGCATAGCTCCACCATTTACACTTATCATGACGATAAGCTTATGCATAGGTTAGAGATGCCAAAGATAAACGAAATTTTATCTTTGGCTTTTTTAAGCCCGCTCTTTAACAATTTGGAAAGCTGATAGTACTAACTAAAGGCGCATGAATGATGATTCGTTGTCGTTTGTGTGATTACGTTAGTGCGAAAAACGTTAATGCGAAAGCATTAACACTTGAGTTCTCAACACACTGTTTAAGTGTCTTGAATATTCTAAAAAACTAAGGCGAGTCCACTTCCTACCCGGAGGTGAGACAAGTAAAAACCAGCTGGTCATGATATGACCCAGAGTTCACGTAAGTGAAACTCATTTGGGTTGTATGGTTAAGTGACCAAGCGTATACGGTGGATGCCTTGGCAGTCAGAGGCGATGAAGGACGTAATAACTTGCGAAAAGCGTTGGCGAGCTAGTAATAAGCATTTGAGCTAACGATATCCGAATGGGGAAACCCACATGCATAAGCATGTATCACAACATGAATACATAGTGTTGTGAGGCAAACCCGGGGAACTGAAACATCTAAGTACCCGGAGGAAAAGAAATCAACCGAGATTCCCCTAGTAGCGGCGAGCGAACGGGGATTAGCCCTTAAGTCTATGGGGTGTTAGTGGAATGAGTTGGAAAGCTCAGCGGCACAGGGTGATAGCCCCGTACACGAAAACTAACCATAGATGAAAACGAGTAAGGCGGGACACGTGACATCCTGTTTGAATATGGGGGGACCATCCTCCAAGGCTAAATACTCCTGACTGACCGATAGTGAACCAGTACCGTGAGGGAAAGGCGAAAAGAACCCCTGTGAGGGGAGTGAAATAGAACCTGAAACCGTGTACGTACAAGCAGTGGGAGCGGTTCTTGAGACCGTGACTGCGTACCTTTTGTATAATGGGTCAGCGACTTACATTTTGTAGCGAGGTTAAGCGAATAGCGGAGCCGTAGGGAAACCGAGTGTTAACTGCGCGTTTAGTTGCAAGGTGTAGACCCGAAACCGAGTGATCTAGCCATGGGCAGGTTGAAGGTTGAGTAACATCAACTGGAGGACCGAACCGACTTATGTTGAAAAATGAGCGGATGACTTGTGGCTGGGGGTGAAAGGCCAATCAAACTCGGAGATATCTGGTTCTCCTCGAAAGCTATTTAGGTAGCGCCTCGAGCGAATACCATTGGGGGTAGAGCACTGTTAAGGCTAGGGGGTCATCCCGACTTACCAACCCTTTGCAAACTCCGAATACCAATGAGTACTACTCGGGAGACAGACAGCGGGTGCTAACGTCCGTTGTCAAAAGGGAAACAACCCAGACCGTCAGCTAAGGTCCCAAAGTGTATGTTAAGTGGGAAACGATGTGGGAAGGCTTAGACAGCTAGGATGTTGGCTTAGAAGCAGCCATCATTTAAAGAAAGCGTAATAGCTCACTAGTCGAGTCGGCCTGCGCGGAAGATTTAACGGGGCTAAACATACCACCGAAGCTACGGGTGCATTTCATTAGAAGTGCGCGGTAGAGGAGCGTTCTGTAAGCGGTTGAAGGTGAAGGGGTAACCCACACTGGACGTATCAGAAGTGCGAATGCTGACATGAGTAACGATAAAGGGAGTGAAAAACTCCCTCGCCGGAAGACCAAGGGTTCCTGTCCAACGTTAATCGGGGCAGGGTGAGTCGACCCCTAAGGTGAGGCCGAAAGGCGTAATCGATGGGAAACAGATTAATATTTCTGTACTTCCGCTAACTGCGATGGAGAGACGGAGAAGGCTAGGCTAGCGCGGCGTTGGTAGTCCGCGTTTAAGGTGGTAGGTTGAATTCTTAGGCAAATCCGGGAATTCGTACTTTAATGTACAGGCTGAGAGCTGATGACGAGTCACTAAGGTGATGAAGTAGTTGATGCCATGCTTCCAGGAAAATCTTCTAAGCTTCAGGTTAGTGGGAATCGTACCCCAAACCGACACAGGTGGTCGGGTAGAGAATACCAAGGCGCTTGAGAGAACTCGGCTGAAGGAACTAGGCAAAATGGTACCGTAACTTCGGGAGAAGGTACGCTCCTGTTGGTGATGAGACTTGCTCTCTAAGCTGACGGGAGTCGCAGATACCAGGTGGCTGCAACTGTTTATCAAAAACACAGCACTGTGCAAAATCGCAAGATGACGTATACGGTGTGACGCCTGCCCGGTGCCGGAAGGTTAATTGATTGGGTTATCTTCGGAGAAGCTCATGATCGAAGCCCCGGTAAACGGCGGCCGTAACTATAACGGTCCTAAGGTAGCGAAATTCCTTGTCGGGTAAGTTCCGACCTGCACGAATGGCGTAATGATGGCCACGCTGTCTCCAGCCGAGACTCAGTGAAGTTGAAATTGCGGTGAAGATGCCGTATACCCGCGGCTAGACGGAAAGACCCCGTGAACCTTTACTATAGCTTGGCACTGAACATTGAACCTACATGTGTAGGATAGGTGGGAGACTTTGAAGCTTGGACGCTAGTCTGAGTGGAGTCAATCTTGAAATACCACCCTTGTAGTTTTGATGTTCTAACTCTGGCCCCTTATCGGGGTTGAGGACAGTGCCTGGTGGGTAGTTTGACTGGGGCGGTCTCCTCCCAAAGAGTAACGGAGGAGCACGAAGGTTGGCTAAGTACGGTCGGACATCGTACGGTTAGTGCAATGGCATAAGCCAGCTTAACTGCGAGACATACACGTCGAGCAGGTACGAAAGTAGGTCATAGTGATCCGGTGGTTCTGAATGGAAGGGCCATCGCTCAACGGATAAAAGGTACTCCGGGGATAACAGGCTGATACCGCCCAAGAGTTCATATCGACGGCGGTGTTTGGCACCTCGATGTCGGCTCATCACATCCTGGGGCTGAAGTCGGTCCCAAGGGTATGGCTGTTCGCCATTTAAAGTGGTACGCGAGCTGGGTTCAGAACGTCGTGAGACAGTTCGGTCCCTATCTGCCGTGGGCGTTGGATGATTGAGGGGAGCTGCTCCTAGTACGAGAGGACCGGAGTGGACGAACCGCTGGTGTTTGGGTTGTCATGCCAATGGCATTGCCCAGTAGCTACGTTCGGAATCGATAACCGCTGAAAGCATCTAAGCGGGAAGCGAGCCCCAAGATGAGTCATCCCTAGAGCTTTAAGCTCTCTAAAGGGCCGTAGGAGACTACTACGTTGATAGGCAAGGTGTGTAAGCGTTGTGAGGCGTTGAGCTAACTTGTACTAATGACCCGTGAGGCTTAACCATACAACCCAGATGGGTTTTACTGATACGACTTAGT
>NZ_JBGOOV010000057.1:0-3821 GCF_041439795.1 Shewanella sp. 5S214 | reverse complement strand
AAAACAAACTCGATTTATCGGGGTTTGATGCCTGGTATCACAATGATAAAACGGGCGCCACAGCGTATTCATCGGCTGTGATGTTGAAGATTATTTTACTCGGGTATGCGCATGGTTTAATAAGTAGTCGGCGTATTGCTAAGGCGTGTGAAAACAATATTTTGTTCATGAGCGTATCGGGTGACGTTCAACCCCATTACACATCTATAGCAAGTTTTGTGGCTAAAATGCACGAACAAATAGAGCCACTGTTTACCCAAGTGCTGATGATTTGTGACGAAGAGGACTTGATAGGTCTTAACATGTTTGCCATCGATGGTTGTAAGTTAAAGTCAAATGCGAGCAAAGAATGGAGCGGTACGCTCGATGAGCTCGGCCGTAAAAAAACGAAATTAGCGCGGGCAAGCAAACGCATTCTTGAGCGTCATCAAGCCCAAGATGGATTGAATGAAGAGCTCGTCACACAAGAATTAAAGCAAAAAGACAAGTTGGATAAAAGTGCGGATAAAATTACGGCATTCCTCGCAAAAGATAGGCAGTCAAGGCAAGCCTGTCAAAAGTAATATCACCGACCCTGACAGCGCAAAGATGACGACATCCAAAGGCACCATTCAAGGCTACAATGGTATTGCGATAAACGATGATAAACATCAAATTATCTTACAAGCACAAACGTGGGGTTCGGTCAGTGAACAACAAACGCTTCAGCCCGCAGTCACACAATTAAAACAACAACTGGATAAACTCAATACAGATAAATCCTCAAGCGAACACACCATAAAATTCACAGCAGACAGCGGGTTCAACAGCGAAGCTAATCTGGCATTTATGGCGCAAAGTGGCTTTGATACCTACATCGCAGATAACCAATTTAGAAAACGAAACCCGTTGTTTAAAGACAGTGAAACTTACGAAACCGAACAAGAGAAGCGCAGATTAAAACGATGTAACGGCAAGCCACGATGTTTTACCTCTGATGACTTTCATTATGACGAAGCAACGCAAACCTGCCGATGTCCGGCAGGGAATGAGATGTGGCGAAGCGGCATCAATGTTAAAAGCCATCATCAAGAATACACCCGATTCTGCGGTTATTTAAAAGATTGCAAAATCTGTCCGCTGCAACAGCAATGTATGCGAAAACCGCCGATAAAAACGGGGCGGCAGGTGCAGTTTAAAAATGATGATTCACGAAAAAAACTGAGTTACACCGACAAGATGAAAGTGAAAATAGACAGCCCAATGGGGCGACGGCAGTATAGCAAGCGACTGGGTTGCATTGAGCCTGTGTTCGGGAATATTACCGTTAACAAAGGCATGAATAAATTGACCTTACGCGGCCAAGTCAAAGTTAATGCTCAGTGGCAACTGTATTGCCTTGTTCACAACATAGAAAAGCTGCAACACGTGATGCACTAAGAAGGGTAAGCTTTTTTTACCTCAAAAAGCGCTCCCAACCCGCTTCGAAATCACCCTAAAGACCCCAACAGTTCTGTATTTCAAGTAATAATCTAGAAGCCACTAAACGATTGAACCAAAATAGGAACTCAGATATTGTTGGTGCATTAATCAAAATAAATTTTAAAACGAGTAATTCTACAGGCTCGTTAGTTGCTTGCGATAAAACTATTTTCGGAGTTTGTCGATAGTTAGAAAATGTTACTTTATTAACAGTTACTTATTGAGTACAATCTCAGGCGATTTTGTTGTGAATTCAATAAAATCACAATGGAAATTAAAGGATTAAAACATGGATGCACCGCCTAGTACACAAAATAAAGCAATACATCTAGTTGAAAAACAGATGCCTGTTGATCAACTTATTATGATTATGTACAACTCTCCCTCCGAGAATACTTACAAACATTTTAAAATGGTTAATTCCCATATTAAGAATGGAATTGTTCAAGTAGGACAGGTGGTATTGCTATCTCCAGCAGATGCTCAAGAATGCACAATTGAGGAAGCTGAATTTTTAAATGTCGCTAAAGCAGTTGATTTAACTTTATTAAAATTGAGCAACTCTGAAAAGCAATTGCTAGTAAATAGATATGAGTTTTTCTCAAATATTGCTAGTTATAACGGCTTATTGATAGGCGTAAGCAATACCGCGTGGAATGCACATACAGCCCAAGTTAAATCTATTTTGAAAGATATAGAGCGCACCTATGTTACTAGTTATAAATCAAGCGGTAACCTACATAATAAGAATTTTTTCACCCAACGTAAAATACAATTTGCTAGATTGGATGCAGCATTAAGTCGTTTTGGACAACCAAGTTTAGGTGGAAAACTTGTGGCTGGTGATATCCGCAGTAATTTGGGACTAAGCAGTAAAAGCATCATTCATCAGTGGAATAAGCAGCCTGCAAATGCCACAACTGTACCCAACTTTCATAAGAACTATGCAGTAGTAGCTGAAATGTCACGTAATTTGAAACGTGTAGGATATTTAGGAATTATGCTAACAGGTGTTGATGCAGTATCTAACATTCAAAAAGCTTGTACCGTTGGTGATGATTCTCAATGTAGTAAATCGAAATATACCCAAACAGGGAAGGCTGCTGGTAGTATTGGTGGTGGGGCTTTGGGTGGGTTAGTTGCTTATGGCGGCTGTAACATTATATTTGGTGCACCAAGTGCAGGAACCAGCCTCTTTTGGTGTTCTTTAGTCGTTGGTGCTGGTACTGGTTTTGTCGGTGGGAAGTATGGGGGCTCTGGAGGAGAGTATTTAGGTGAAGAGATCTATAAATCAAAGAGTATGATTCGTTGATATTCAGTAATTTAAGTTTGACAACTCAAATATCACTCATCTTGTTTTGTGCAGGAATATGCCTACTTATTACGAGTGTATTACTTATTCTTTTTATAAAAAAAAAATGGCTACCCATGGTTGAGGATATTATTGATGATAACTATTATTCGTTTTCATTGAATATATTCTCAGCAACTTTAGGTGTTTCACGTTACGGACTTATATTTCAATTTTATTGGCAGGCAAAACGTTGTGATAGATTAAAACAAAGAGATAAAGTACCTAAAGAAGTCCAAAAGTTATTTATTGCCAGTAATGTTATACAGTTACTTAGTTTTATAGTCTTTTTTAGCGGTATTGTTATTATTAATATTTATAAATAATCTAACCTATCATCTCTAACGCTGTTGCAACTAATCGGGTAGCCGGAGGTATTTAGCCTCCATCCCCCACACGACTCTGCATGCGGCTCCGCACAGGGCGGTTCATTTAGAACCCCTAACTAGCTTTCTGGTTAGGATAATGAACTGCGATCCATCCATCTCTTAGTGAATATAATCCTGCTTTCTTCAGATACTCATTACTCAACGCTTGCTGTATCCCCGGTGTTTTAGAGCTACGCCAAGGGCCCTTGCTTATGATCCCACAAGCAACAGCGGCTTGGATCCTGACGCCACGCTTAAGTAAATTCTGTACCTTGGTCCGTGGTTTTCTCCACTGACGCCAGTAGCACATACGAACACGACGACGGATCCAATGGTCTAAATCCATACACCCTTGATAAGCGTTAGCGATGCCAAAGTAGTTGATCCAACCTTGCATGTATTGACGCACTTTAAACAGCTGATAACTCATACTCACGCCCCAATTTCGGTTCGTTAGTCGTCTCATCTTTTGTTTGAAAATGTGCAATGTTTTAGCATGCCACTGGATCTTTCCTCGGTTAAATGTAAAACCTAGGAACTTGCTTTGACCTACCTTAACCACTTGGCTTTTCTGTTCATTAACAACCAGTTTTAGCTTAGTGGCCAGATATTGAGTAATGCTCTTGAGTACCCGATCTCCC
>NZ_JBGOOV010000056.1:0-4074 GCF_041439795.1 Shewanella sp. 5S214 | reverse complement strand
TAGTTGAAGTTGAGATAATTGCTATGAAAAAGATGCATAAATCGTTGGATTGGCGCATCGATAATACTAACTGTTAAACATTAACTCATTATTATCAATAGTTTGTAATATATATAAAAGTGCTATGCAGACCTCGTAAACACCTATGCATCTTTTTTATCTGCTAAATTGTCATATTTAACCTGTATTTTTTGTTAAATAATATATTTACAACAAACACTTACAAGTGATATTTTGACGAAGAAACTTACAAGAAAGCAGGAGGTTATCCTGCTGCTAATCAATAAGCTGTTATGCGTATTCGCAGGTATCAGGCTCAAATTAATGAAGCGAACACAATTTGATGTTCACAGGCAGTGCTACGATGAACTAGCCTCTGAACTTAAAACAGTTGAACACGATCTTATACGGGATTTGTTGAGAGCTTGGGATGTGTCTTTTAAACAGATGGATAACTATTTGCTATCGAAACAGGTCACAAAATCTCAAGTTAGTTCCGGGCTGCGGCAGGGCTTAAAAGATTTACCAGAAATACTTGATGATTTACCAGAATCTATTCGAGAGACGGCTCTGGCGAAGTATAAGTTGGTGATGTCGAAATATGAGTAAAGTCAAAATACGCATAACAAGCAAAGCCAGCCGACGCGTACCGCGCAGCTGCTTTGAGCGTTATATTTCACTCCACATTGTGAAACGTAGAAATTATAAATTGGTTGGGTTGGTGTTTTACTCGATCCTATCTTCATTTAGTTTGCTAATCGGCTAAATGAATAGTGTTTTGAAATGGGGCAATATTTCGGTTTAGTTTGTGCTAAACGGGTTTGGCCAAATTTCTTATAGTTTTGGTGTTAACGATTTTAGCTTTTTTGTTTGAAAAGGGTCTACTTCGTTGATGAAAGTGGTTGTAAATAAACGTGTATCGTTTTAAGTTAAAACAACATTAAGTGTTGTGTTTTAATTAGGCTAAAATTATACAAGTCGTTAAAATATAACAAGTTAATCAACTGGACGTATTACGGTTGTCGTCGTTTTTGCAAAAGAAAAAGACGCAAAAACAACACCAACCTACACGCCAGTTATTAAGGCGTTATGCGTCAGTGCGAATTCAGTGTAAATTGTTTTTCACTGTCGGCATTTTATAAAGATTATCGTATTTCTTGCCTTGTCTTTAGTTTGGTAACTTTAGAGGCCAAATACTCTGTTTCAGTTTTTGGCTAAACAGTTTTTCGCCAAGGTAAGCTTGGTGTAAAACGTCACTTTATTTACGTGGCTCAAAATTCAAGGTTTGGTGTGTCGCACTGCGTGGGTGTTTTTTACTTCTACGGTCGGGCTGCCACGAAACCTTATACATTGCGTTGTTTGTGGTCATAACAATATTGCGCATAACAAGGCAATCAAACGGAAAAATAACAGTTGGCTGTTTTTCGTTCCTCAAACATTTTAGCCAACAGTAATTTTCCGCTTATTGCGGCGTTAGTGTTACAAACCATGAGCACCGAAGAAGAATTTTTGGCAATTAAATATGCAGCTGGAATACTGCACACCAATGAAATCCTTGAGTATGTTAATTCTCAATTGGATAAAGGTATTTGGTCGGATGTCTTTCTTGAAATATTAGATTGCGAGCCAAAAGTATGGTTAAGTATCTCAGCGCTTTTCGAAAAATATCTAAAAGAAATCGGTGTGCTAATTCCTACATTAGAAGAAGCCGCAAAAGAACTAGTCGAACATCATGTTCTAATAATTGCCTCGGGCAAAGCAACACCCTCAGTGCATTTTCGAAAATTACTCGATGAAATAGATAATTATGATTATTACAGTAAAACAAAAGACTATCTCGGAGATAACCTAGGCATAGCAGAAATGATCGGTTGGTACTACGCTGATTGCTGTACAGCTGATGAAATAAACCAAGGCATTTTTGAAGCTTGCAAAGTTTGGGTTTCCAAGTTTGCAAAAAAACACTAACAAGGTGCGTCATTCGGGGCCTGCGGCCCCTGCGACGCTCACAAGTTCGCGCGCATGCGCACGGCGTTATAAGCCAAGGAAGAAGAGCGTTGATATCTGAACCATTCAACAGCGTTATTATCATTATTATTTGTTTGCTTGGGGCATTGCATTTTAGTGGCATTATTGGAACCTCTTCAAAGTCTCCAACTTTAGTTTGGACAAGAAATAAGCATCCCAAAATACCTAAGATAATAGCTGCTCTTTTTCTTCTTACTGCTGTGATAAGAATTATAGGATTGCTTCTATGAGTGTATTTTTCAACAGTGGATTGGCTTATAACAAAAACATCATGGTAGGAATTTTACTCGCTGGTAAAGCGCTCCTAAAATCCCCATATGTTAAGCGTTAGGTGTTTTTTTAGAGGTTGCAGAATGGATTTTAATGGTCGTCAAAAAAGATGGTTAAAAGATCTGTGTAAGATTTCAAATCGAGAAATTATTCTTTTAGATGAATTTAAAAAAGATAAACTAACTTGGGAAGAATTTTGGAAAGCTAATTTATTACAAATAGCAATAAATGATTTACATTGTAAGTGTCTTTTCATAGAGTTATCTAACAGACCTAAGGGAACTACCAAAGACCAAATGGAAAAAAAAGGCTGTCATTTTAGCGAGAGTGAATCTTATAGAGATGAGCATCAAAAAAGAGTTAGTAAATTAATATGTGATTGTTGCGGACAACACTGGAAAGAGCAAGAGTTTGAAGCTATGCAATATTGGTCATTCCATATGTACCCACAAAACACCTAACAAGGGTTTTCAAGTCGGACAAATTACAGTGGGCTTTTTGTTCGTGCCTCACTTATTTTTAGTCAACTGCAATTTGCCGCTTAAAACAGCGTTATATGCCTAAGGAGTTATTAAGAATATGGATTATCTATTCGTTAGTATTGTAGCTCTTGTTTCTCTAAACTTTTCTGTGAGTATTTATCTTTTTAAACGTAGTGACTTGAACCGTTTCCAGAAAATTGCGCAGGTAATAGTTGTTTGGTTGATTCCTTTTTTTGGTGCTATTGGTTTATGGTTGTTTAATCGTAGTCATGATTCTGATAACAATAAACCAAGTGGTGGTTCGTTTGGCGGCGGTTCACAAGACAGTATCGGAGTGTCAAGTTCGGGTGATTAAATCGGCATATAACAATCCAATCAACCGGACACAAACTCGCTGGCTTTGGCTCGTACCTCGCAAGTATAGCCAACAAGTTTGTGCCGTTTATTAGAGGCGTTATGCACTATGGATCACTATGAATTGGCTTCTTCTAAAAAAAATATCTTCGTTTTTGCTCGCCGCACTGTTATTGGCGTTGGTAGCAGATGTGTCGGTCTTTTCTTTTGTGGAGTATGGCTCAAAAGGGACTAGTTACATCGGCTGCTATGCATATGACGCTATGTTAATTGGTTTTGAATGCAAAGGTTTTTTTGGTAGTAAGGCTGTTTCTATGTGGCTAAATTGGCCCTTGTGGCTTATCTATTCTCCAGTCTTTGCAGTTTTTAGCATCAGGGCTTTTTTAGTTGCTATATTGGTTTGGTCGCCCATAGTCGCTTATGGTTTGTCAGTTTTAAAACTTCGTAAAATAGAAAATGCATAACAAGGCGCAGCAACACGCCGCTGCGCGGCTGGACAGTTTGTAAGTCGCGCTTATGTGGTTTTGCTTCGCAAAAGTATTCCACAACGCACAACTTACAAACTGCCGTTGTGCTAAACGTTAGGTGATCAGATGTGAGTACTAAGAAGAATGCAGTTGTTGCCATACTTTGCCTTATTCCTACAGTAGTCCTTTTATCGTTTGTAACCTTTAATAATGACTGCCTTAAAGAAAATGAAGCCAAAGTCATATTCGAAGAAGCTGCTCAATTAGAGATAAATGGCGACCTTAAAGGATCTCGTATAAAATACAAAATTATTGATGCAAATGCATGTACAAATTATAAACTGCGTGGTGAGGCGTTTAATAAAGCCGTAGCGATTCAAAAGGTACTTCTCAAATCTTGAGTGTCTCTTAAATCACCTAACACATATGAGCCTCCCGCCAGTCAATAGGCGAGCTTAACTTATTTGACTGCT
>NZ_JBGOOV010000055.1:0-4669 GCF_041439795.1 Shewanella sp. 5S214 | reverse complement strand
CATGCGAGAGTAGGTCATTTCCAGGCGCCAAATAAAACAGCAAGGCCACTCTAACAGAGTGGCCTTTTTGTTTTGTGCCTTAAATCTAAGCAATTAGTCAGTGTGGCCAGTATGCCCATGCGAGAGTAGGTCAGTTCTAGGGGCCAAAGAACACAGCAAGGCCACCTTAATCGGGTGGCCTTTTTGTTTTGTGTCTTAAATCTAAGCAATTAGTCAGTGTGGCCAGTATGCCCATGTCAGAGTAGGTCATTTCTAGGCGCCTATTTGACTTGAAAGAGTCGTGAAACAGCCCGCTATTATGTAGTGGGCTTTTTTACGTCTGCAATTTGTGCCTGAGAGCGCCTAAGCCATTGACTCGTGTTGATGATATGCCCATAAAAGAGTGGGTCATTACCAGGCTAGATTTAAGATCTACTAGAATAGCGATTATTCACAAGGTGGATCAATACAAGTTTATTAGTCATTATTGACTGTAACTCGCTCAGTTATCATTTATTTTTAGTATAGCTCTGCAAACTGTGACATATATGATGGCTCTTCGATGTCTTATGGCATTATTCACAGCATGTTTTTCCGGTTAATCATGGTAATTTATTATCTAATTCCCTGCTACAATAGCGTTATATTTTTGAATTTGATGTCTGTCTATGTCTATCTCCCTTACTGCATTAAACACACTCGGCCTAAATCAGCATTGCGCTTCTTTAGTTGAAGTCACTAGCAAAAATGAGCTAATCACTAGATGTATTGAGTTGTATCAACAACAAAACCCAATGCTTATACTTGGTGGCGGCAGTAATCTGGTATTTACTGATGACTTTCAGGGAACGGTTGTTAAGGTGAGTACTACGGGAATTGTGATTGATCAAGACGATGACTTCTATTATCTCACTGTACAAGCGGGAGAAAATTGGCATCACTTGGTTGAGTATTGCCTTTCGAGAGAGATTTATGGTTTAGAAAATATGGCCCTGATCCCTGGGACTGTTGGCGCCGCTCCTATACAAAATATTGGTGCTTATGGTGTTGAATTTAATCGGTTCTGTCATCAGATTCAGTTTTTACAACTGGATACCGGAAAGTTAGTCCATTTTGATAATGACCAATGTCACTTTGGCTATCGCGAGTCTATTTTTAAACAACAGCTTAAAAACTTAGCTGTTATCACTGAAGTGACTTTAAAGTTAGCTAAACAGTGGCAAGCCGTTACCAACTATGGTCCACTGCAACATTTAGATCCTGCAACTGTGACCGCGAGACAAATTTTTGATTGTGTTTGTCATGTTCGCCAATCTAAGCTACCTGATCCTAAAAAGTTAGGTAATGTGGGCAGTTTCTTTAAAAATCCTGTGGTATCAATAGATGTCTATAATACCCTTAAAACTCGTTATGCTGCTTTAGTGGGTTACCCACAAGGTGATGATCATTATAAACTTGCTGCCGGCTGGCTGATTGAGCAAGCTGGGTTGAAGGGCTTTAATATAGGTGATGCAGCGGTTCATCAAGAACAAGCTTTGGTTTTAGTTAACCTTGGTAATGCCTCAGGTAAAGAAGTATGCCAATTAGCGCTGTACGTCATCCAGACGGTTTTTAATAAGTTTGGCGTTAGATTACAACCTGAGCCAAGGATTCTAGGTTCTGCTGGGGAGATAGACATAAATGAATGAACATTGGTCTCGTAAACGTCAAATTTTAGCTTGTTTGCATCATGAGCATTTTGTTTCTGGTGAGGTGATAGCGCAGTCTCTATCGCTTACTCGGGCGGCGATTAATCAGCATATCGACGCATTAAAAGATTATGGCATTGAAATCTACAGCGTAAAGGGGAGAGGTTATAAGTTAGCGACGCCAATGTCCTTAGTAAATGAGTCAATTCTTGTCAATAATGTTGATGGCCGCTGTTTTTATTTTGATGAAACAACAAGCACTAATGCTTTTTTACTTGGACATACTAGTGAGCTTAAATCGGGTGATATTTGCATCGCTGAATATCAATCTGCAGGCAGAGGTCGAAGAGGCAGGAAATGGTTGTCTCCCTACGGGCACCATATTTATGCATCCATGTTCTGGCGTTTACATAGCGATATTAGCAAAGCAAGTGGCTTAAGCTTAGTGGTTGGTTGTTCTATTGTTAAGGCTTTATCAGCGTTTGGGGTTGAGGGGCTAGGTTTAAAATGGCCGAATGACATTTATCTAGAACATAAAAAATTAGCAGGGATTTTAGTCGAAATAGCCCACTCATCTGCGCAACAAACCGAGCTTGTAATTGGTTTTGGCATTAATATGAGTATGTCTGCAGAACAAGGCGGGCTTATTGATCAGCCCTGGAGTGATCTCTCCAGTTTAATGAGTATGCCAGATAAAACCGAGCTATTGATCCAACTGCACAAAACCCTTAAAACTGATCTTCAGTTATTTGAGCAAAAAGGGTTGGGCGCTTTTTTGGATCGCTGGAATAAGTATGATTTATTTGCTAATCGCGATGTTTCATTAATCATGGCACCCAATTGTGTAAACGGCATTTGTCGAGGCATTGATGATCAAGGTGCTTTATTGCTTGAAACTGACCAAGGTATTAAGCGCTATTTAGGTGGTGAAATCAGTCTTCGAGCAGCGACATAGGCAATAAGGATGTGGGTTATATAAGGTGAATTTTACAGCAATTTAGGCCTGCTTGACGCCTGCCTAAGCCTGTAGGATGACGTTTTTCTACTCTATGAGACAATGAAATAACATGGTAGAAAGACTCAAATGCTGGCCGAAGGAGGCGACTAAACGGTTGTTTGTTATTTTTATACAATCGGTTGGTTATAAGGTGTTTGCTTAGAATGACTAAGTGTCACACCTTATGGCGTACTTTTGCATATTGAGTGAGTCCGTTATCTCGAACAAGTCTTACTAAATAACGCCTAATAATAGGCGCATATCGTGTTATTTGCGCAGTAAAACCCGATCCATTAAGTGGTTGGGGCCTTTTTGTAAAATCAAATGAGCTCGCTCGCGTGTCGGCTGAATATTTAATGATAAATTGGGGCCATTGATGGTATCCCAAATATTGGCAGCAATTACATTCGCTTCATCGTCGGTCAAAGAAGAGTAATGATGAAAGAATGAGTTTGGGTCACTAAACGCCCCTGTTCTAAATTGCAGGAATCGTTGTTTATACCAATCTTTAAGCAATGACTCATCGGCATCAACATAAATCGAGAAATCGACAAAATCTGATACAAAAGGTCTTCTGGTGTCGATTGGGGTATCTAAACCCGTTTGCAGTACATTTAAACCTTCTAAAATCAAAATGTCAGGTTGGCGAATAGCTTGATGTTCATCGTGACATCTATCATAAGTGACATGAGAATAAAGTGGTGCCAATATCTCTTTATTTCCAGCTTTAACAGCCGATATAAATTCGACTAACATTTTCATGTCATAACTTTCAGGAAAACCTTTACGCTGCAGTAGTCCTTTACGCTTTAAATCTGCTAATGGATATAAAAAACCATCAGTAGTGACTAAATCAACTTTAGGATGCTCGGGCCAACGCTGTAATAACGTCTGTAAGATGCGTGCTGTGGTGCTCTTACCGACAGCTACGCTTCCTGCGATACTAATAATGTAAGGGCCTGGAGAAGCTTTCTGTTCAAGAAACTTATCAAGAACGAGTCCACGCTGTTGTTTAGAGCCGACAAATAAATTCAGTAAACGGCTGAGAGGAAGGTAAATGTCAGTGACTTCATCTAAAGACAGCTTTTCATTCATACCACGCAGGTTTTCTAATTCAGCCTGACTCAATGTGAGTGGCACTGATTTGCGTAATTCAGCCCAATGCTCGCGCTGAAAAGCAAAGTAGAGTGCATCTTGTATTGAGTTAATTGGGTTCATAACCATTCCTCTAGGTTGGTCAGGCACATTACACTATCGTATAAATGGCGACAATAGTTTGGTTCTCATTTGTCTCTATCACTAATTACATTTGCCTACTAATCACTCTTTTTGCGCTAAACAAGTGCAAAAAAACGTCATTTGAAACTTTTTTTAGTTTTTTTATCATTTTACTCTTGCACTCTGGGGCACATTTACCTAATATCCGAACCCGAAATGATACGCCGGCATAGCTCAGTTGGTAGAGCAACTGACTTGTAATCAGTAGGTCCCGAGTTCGACTCTTGGTGCCGGCACCATTTTTCTGGAGGGGTTCCCGAGTGGCCAAAGGGATCAGACTGTAAATCTGACGGCTCAGCCTTCGAAGGTTCGAATCCTTCTCCCTCCACCATTTTCTAGGTAGTTAGGTAGCCTAAACAGGTTGCGCGGATGTCGTATAATGGTATTACTCCAGCCTTCCAAGCTGATAACGCGGGTTCGATTCCCGCCATCCGCTCCAAATTTGTTCGCTGATACGGCTCAGTTGGTAGAGCGCACCTTTAATGAGGGTGAGTCGGCAGTGCGAATCTGCCTATCAACACCAGCTTGTCATGAATAAACTTCCTAACCCTAAATAATCGATTCGATGTCATTTAATGCATCGGATTTTTACTATATGTGTTTTCATCACCAAGATAATTGGACTGAGGCAATACCATGGCAAAAGCTAAATTTGAACGTAACAAGCCCCATGTAAACGTGGGCACCATCGGTCACGTTGACCATGGTAAAACAACTTTAACAGCAG
>NZ_JBGOOV010000054.1:0-5285 GCF_041439795.1 Shewanella sp. 5S214 | reverse complement strand
CTTCCTACAGAGGACTTTCACCTCATTAGTTCATGCCCATGCTGGGCGTACACAAGGCGCTGCTGTCGGACAAATTTTACGCTTCGCTCCAAATTTGCCGCAGAGCGCAGCGTTAGCTTTCTAGGCATCGATATCGAGTAGCTTTATGGAATTAGAAAAAATTAGATCTATTGAAGAGCTGAGAGAAGCTGGAAATATTCCAGATTTGGTTAAGCAGATTCAAAACATGATCAGCCCCCTGACGATCGAGGCTAATACTTATGATGAGCTTTTTGATGTAGTGATATGCCTTCAAAAAAATTGGCTTCCATTTACTAAAGGGCCATTTATTTCAAGGCAAGCTGAGTTTATTTATTACTTGACTGAGCTAGAAGGAAAACAAAGAAATAGAGCTATAGGCATTACAGATGAACATTACGAAGATACGACTATTGCCAAAAAGTGGTACAAGGAGGTTTCGCAACTAGTTCACCCTGATAAAGGTGGGGATGCAACAGCCTTCAATGTGTTGAGAAAGTTATATGAGGTAATTGTTGATGTGAAGGAAGATGAGAATGAGTGATGAGCAAAATCTTCCTGTCGTACATTCTGCAAAAGATCTGAGAATTAGCTTCCCTGAAAAAAATAAGCACATAAGTGAAAAGGAAGCAGAAAAGAACAGATGTCTTGTCAAAAGTAACGGTGCTTATACCAACGATGGCAGAGCTTACATAGATAAAAGCGCATTGCCTCACTTATTAGCAACTGATAAAAAAGGTGCCAATCGGTTTTTCAATAACTTGGAAGATGAAGACAAGCTAGAATTAGGCAATCAAAATCTAGCTTCCGTATCATCTGTAAACAAAGAGCTCTCTGAGCGAATTCAAGAGCCAAGAGATACATTGCAAAAGGAGCGTCTTCGAGACTCAGAGGCTTGTGTGAATGCTTTCCGAGATGCGCCTGAACTAGAAAAAATACGTGAAGTCGAAGAGTCAAAAAATAGAAAAGAGCAACCCAAGTTAAAAGCAAAAAAAATTAAAGCGGAAAACATTACTGCATGCGAACTAACAAGAGCTCCCTTAGATCCCGATGCAGATGCGCATCACATTGAGCGGCAGGCAGATAAGCCACGAAAGGCTAGAGACTTGAAGAATATCGTTGTGGCAAATAAACCTCCTCACCGCGAAGTTCATGCGGCGGGGGCAGAAACGCCAGAAGAGCTTTCCGCACTATGTGCTGAGAAAGGCTGGAATGATCCAACAAAAAGCTAACAAGCGCCTGCAATCTGACTCCGCAACCTGTCACTTTTTGTGCAAAACTCGCACAAAAACCGCCAGGTCGCTACGCAGTTGAGGCGGGCGTTAATCCATAGAAATTTTAATCCTAAACTTACGAATTAGATTTGGAAGCCTAGCTCGTTTCTGTCCAGCTACGGTTTAGAGTGACCGCACTAAGCAGTTATTGCCCCAAAGCTTGTTTCAAAGTTAAAAATGCAAGTAGGGCAAATAAAGCTTTGGCTATAGAAAAGCTAATGTGATGAGGTTACTTTCAATCTAGAAGTCATGCCCATCCGATCTTTCAAAAGCCTGCCAATACGCTTGTCAGGATAGCATCTCCCTCAAGACGGAGCGGAATGACCAACAACGAAAAGCAGCCTGCCTTATAAGCGCAAGCCTGTGAGAGGATGTGATACGAGTGTCAGCCTGAATGCGGGGGCCAAAAGGCTGTCAACCAAGTTCAATAATCAGTCGAAAGTCAGCTTGACAGAATGAGAAAGCTAAAACAATATCAAGTGATTACCCATCGAACTGTATAAAAAACAGCTATCGTATAAAAGCAAATTCCTATAGCATCATTTATACCAATTGACACGGATGTGGCAGCGGCCGAGTCCAACAAGCGATTTATGCTCTGCAAACAGCGGAGTGCATAAATACTAAGACGTTATGCATCAGGGAAGCTATGAGAGACGATTTAGAAAAAATTAGAATCGCATTTGAGAAAGTGGATAAGTCGAATCTCCCTATAACCTTCAGCAATTTCCCTCATGGGGCTTGTGGAGACACCTGCGAAGTATTAGCTGAAATTCTTTTAGAGCTTGGTCACGGAACTTTTCAATATGTAGCTGGACGCCGTGAAAATGGTAATAGCCATGCTTGGTTGCAGCGTGATTCAATCATAGTCGATATTACGGCAGACCAATTTGATGAAATATCTGAACATGTATACGTAGGGTCTTTAAATGATTGGTATAGGTCATTTGAAGTTCAGCAGGAGCATGAGGCTGGCTACAGTAGGTTGGGCGCTCGCTCAAGAGCTGAACTTTCAGGTGTTCATTCAAGAGTTTTGGCCGTATTAAATGCATAACAAACAAAGACAGCATCGCTTTGCGGGCTGGACGCGCTAATGCGAACCGCTGCTTTGGGTGTTAGGCATTACGAAAAATTTGAGGATATATGCAAGTATCAAGAAGAAGTAAGTTTTCCTTAGCACAGCTGTTGAGCGTGCTAGATAAGCCAACAGTTTTTGTGATTTTCGATAAATTTGGTTTTACTCCACAAGCAGTAGCATCTCCAACAGGGATAGCTGATGAGCTACTCTCTGCCTCCGACACGCTTTTATCTGATATTATTTTAGAGATTGTACATACAGCGAAAACGTTAAGAAATAAAACCAGTCCTAAATATCAGTTCGATGATCAATTTAGCATACTGGAAAAATCTTTACTTCTTGATGGATATCAAATTGAAGGTAACTCAGTTAAAGCGCTAGACCCTAATTTTGTGGGAAAAGAACCAGTTGAAGATGCTTTGATTAAGGAAGTTCAAGAGTCATCCATCGTAAACAAGCAAGACATTGTAGATGCTATAAAGTGTTCAGCTGATGATTTTGTAAAAGCACAACCAGACTATAACGGTAGTTTAACTAATATTCGTATCGCATTAGAAACACTAGTTAGAGAAATTGCTTTCGATAAAGGCTTCACGACAACAAAGAATGGTAACACTTGGGGGCCTTCACTTAATTACCTTAAAACGAATGGTTTTATCGACCAAAAAGACGAGAACGCTCTTTCTTCTGTGTATACATTTATTAGTAATGGGGCTCATATACCCTTAGGATTTAGTCAAGAAGAGTTTGTTCGTCTTGGGAGAAATTTATGCTATTCAATGTGTTACTTTTTTATCAAGAAGTTTAATGCCTAACAAGAGACTGTTCAAGATGGATTCGCAACGCGTGGCATTTTCACTATGCGTTGATTTAATATATCGCGTCAATTAACACATAGATGTCGCGTCAATTAGGGCGTCTATTATTTGAGCTATATGGGTTGTGAACTTCGCAGGGTGATCCATACACCTCATACTAAACCAATCTTCTTCAGGCCTTGTATTGTCAAGGATGCGAGCGTAGCGAGTACCAGTATGGCTTGTCCTTGATGATATAAGGGCCTGATGAAATAATGACCTATGAGGCGTATTTTAATTGACGCTAAGTTGGCTTTCTAGTTGTCGTCTTACAACGCATTTTTACTGTTCTAATGAGGTAAGTAAGCGCGCATTCGCACTATACAAATGTAAAGTGAGGCCAGATATAAAATGGAAAATTACATCTCAGAATTACAAGTAAGGCTTAGTGCATGCACAGCCAGAAGTCGGGATAGGCTAGAATATGCCTTCTATCTGACCATCAAATGTGATGATCTTTGTAGCTTGTACTTTGAGCACTTGAACAACACAGGCATTCGAAACAAGATAGTCAGGCATTTAAAAAATAGGGCAGGTGCAAACCAAGATAAAATTCCGCCCTGGTTTTTAGATAAGCTTATGCAAGATTTCTACGGAGCGGAGGGCCGCCACCGAATATCTCTAGGCACGGCAATCAAAGAGCTCTCAACGTTGTATAGCCAAGACAAAATAAAGACTTTTATCGAGTGGCAGATTCTATCGCATGGCATTCTCGACAGGAAACGAGCATTTGCCCTTACCGCAGTGCACTATGACCCAGACTTAGAAACCCTGCTGCTAAATTCGTGGTCTACATTTGGAGATGCTGGTTCGTTGGATGTGCTAGTAAAGCATGGATCAGACGAACAGCTAGCTCAGCTTTTCCCCGCTATATGGGCTTCAGCGCACGTCAAATCCTATATTCGCTATGTTGCTTTGAAGCGTGTGGCTAAGTTTGACTTCTCAAAGGTTGAATTTATAAAAACGGAGAGGCCTGTTTCTTATTTATCTGCTTGTGTTGCGGCAAGCAAAGATATTAGTGACGATTTTATCCTAGATGCTGCAAGATCGGTGGATTCAATCAATGATCTTGGATACATAGTTTGGTGCGCAGGCAAGCTCGAAAAAAGAAATGTACTTGATCATTTAATGGACGAAATCGAGGCAATTGAAGCAAAGATTCCACTAGAGTTCTGGGAACCGGAGTTCTATGGCGTCGCTTAACGAAGCCAAACACGGCGCCAGTTTTTCATTTCGGCTCCACTTTTACACGGCAAAGCTGCGCGTACTGGCAGCGTCAACGGTTTATTGGGTTTGGAGTTTAAATGACACAAAACGAATTAGTACAAGAAGTTCTATATATGGCTGAAAACATAACTCAAAACTTCAAACCAGTAGATGGTAGCTGTTTGTATATGAGCGCCATCCTAGCAGCAATGATTAATGACCATTTGCCTGTAGCGACTCGATTTGTGACGGGAAGTTTGTCTGTCGCAGGTTCTAAAATATTTGCTCATCACCCTATTAAACCAAAACTAAATCAAAAGTCAGGATTAATCGCACAATGGGATGGTCACGCTTGGGTTGAAGTTGACGATTTGATTTTTGATTTATCAATATTTCGAACAGTCTTTTCAACAGCAGCTTCACCTCATATTCAGACCCTCTTTGAAGAGAGATTTGATCGTGGTACGGCTTATTTAATTGGGCAAAATCATAAGCTAATCGAAATGGGTGTAGAGTATACCTCACTAGAACTATTGTCTGACGATGACGCGACCATATTTATACAAAATGCCGATAGGATTGGGTTGATAAACGGTTAAAATATTTGGTTCAGTGTAAACTTTATTTGATTACCATATATTCATAAATCCCACGACCTACCTTTAGACTCTTTGCACTAGCCCATTTCTGTCCAGAAATGAGTCAAAATATCTGTCGATTTTATTTGGCTACTAAATTAAGGCATTATCTAGGGTCTGTTGATCTTTCAATAGTGATTTTTAGACAGCATGGCAAGACGTTATAATTTGCTTCGCCAAAAGTAACTATAACCTCAAGCCATGCCAAGACTTA
>NZ_JBGOOV010000053.1:0-5978 GCF_041439795.1 Shewanella sp. 5S214 | reverse complement strand
TTTGTTAAAAAACGTTGAAAACGTCTTTCTGGAGAAATTCTACAGCCTCAACGCCCCGCTTAGGGGCTAAAATTAGGAGCGGAGCGACTGAGAGCCTGTGTGTTTTTGTCCCAGTGAGCGCCAGTGATCCGATCCAGTAATAGTGGACACTTTGTATCATTACTAAAATTTGGTCAATTAGCTCATGATAGCAAGTAACAAGTCTCTGCACTGTGGCAGAAGATATTAAGTATCGAACTTTAATCTGTGGATTTCAGATTAAAATCTCCATGTGTTAATGCCCTGTTAAGGGGTGAAGGACGCAATACCGATATTAACGTATAGTAAAAATGCCACGCGTGCTGAATCCCTTTTAAAAATTTTGTCAGCTTTACCAATTACTTAGCTTTGGCAGAAAGCCACTAATATCCAGTAAAGTAGACTTTATAACCTTATCTTCGATCTGGTATTTGCCACATATTGCAAAAACACTAGAAATGAAAGGTTCCTTTGCGAATGGGGATATATAGATGGCTTCTATCAACTCATTTAAATCCACAGGAACAATATCGGCACTAGGACGATAGTATTCAATATTGTCAGAAGGCACTTGGTTAACAATGAAACATCTGAGCTCGTTTTCGTGGCTAAATGATGAACGCTTAATCAGTGGGCTGATATTACCATCAACAACACAACATTTTGGTGTTAGGTTTGTATCTGAAAAATCGAGATACCGTACCTTACCTATTTGGATTTTTTTACCAAATACCTGTTCTTTTAAAGCATTGTGTAGACGTTCTACTGATGTCTTAATAGCTATTCCTTTGCCATCATCTGAATACAATTTCCACATAGCTTCAGATTCAACGCGATTGCTATGCCAGCAGTTTACAGTTATTGCTTTTGATATTTTATGGAAAGCTAATTCCATCTTAGAACTAAGCTTCTCAATTCCATTTCTCATTTCACCAAGTTTAGGGTTATTTTGAGCAACATCCATTTGTTTTAGCACCTCATAAGCCTGCTTAAGCTCACTAACCTGAGAACCAAATATCTCAGCATAAGCTTTGGCCGCGACATCTGGCATATAGCCCTCAAATGGATCGCTTTCGTTATAGCTTTCCAAAGCGGTGAAATATAATTTTTGGGTTTCTAACAAATTAATCAATTTATCGAGCGACATATAGCGCCAAAGAGCCTCATCTAACGATGCACTTTCCCCAATTGTTACTTCCATATTTCTCCAAACCTCAATGTAAACATAATGTTTGATTAGTGTGCATGCGCGTTTATCTCATTAGAACAGTGAAAGCGCGTATAGTTAACTATATGTATTGCAGAGAACTTATCAGCTTTCCATCAAATACACCATCTGGAAAAACGTGCAAGCTAATGAGTTTAAAAACACTCAAAACCCATTAGGCTTTAATACGACTATATACCTATCCAGTTTCTAACAATCCAATAAAGCGCTAAAAGCAGGGTTAATAGATGAGACTTTGTAGGGTAACTCATTCGTCAGTTTGCGATTGTTCAGGGGTGTTCTAACAAGCTTTGGGGCACTTTAGAGTTAGAAAGTGCCGGCTATAACGACATCAGATACTTTCTAACTGGCTAGGGCTACAACCGTTTTAAAGATGTGTAAATTGTATAGGCACTACGATTTCCCCCCCCCTTGTTTCTTCACGTTTACGCTCTTCTATGTGCATTGCTAAAGAAAGGTAAATCAATGCTTCCCGCGATATTTTCAACATCTTTAACACTTTATCGGCTAAATCATCAACAGTTATATACTTCATATACTCAGTATCATCGACTTGAGCTGGGTACTCCTGAATCCCCAGATACCTATGTTCTGCCATTTTTCTAATGATATGTAATTCTCTAGCTTCTGGTTCAGCAACATCAGTAAAATTTTGATCGTATAAATCTTTCGATAAGAAGTATAAACCTCGTAATAGCCAGTTTTCACGATCTAGAAAGCATGGATTGATTTCTAGCGCTTTATTTTTCTTATTGTACGTTCCCCAAATATTACGGAAATTTACAGAGTCTACCTTTAATCCAATTTTCATATAGTCGTTTAAGAACAAAGCTATTTTGTCAAAGATAGAATACGAAATTCTCAACGAGTTTTTCAGTAACTCATTTCGGTAGCCTAGATATACACCGTCCAAACCATTCTCTAGCAGAACGTCATTGTCAGAATAGTGTTCGAAATCGGCGGTAGTAAACTCGTACAGCATATGTCGGGCAACTATGAACTCTTGCTTTAGCAAGTTAAAATATTTAGGAAATCTAGGTTCTTCTCCGACTGCGTAGAAATGACTAGGTAAGTGCAGAACATCATTTGCAGCAATTGTAGCGGTGAACACATCATTCAAAGGGTTTATAAATAGCTTATGTTGTAAGCACCATCTTCTGTAATCCTGTTCTTTTTGGTGCTTACCTAATGAGAAGTTATTAAAATCAAATTTACTATCGAACTCAATATCCTCTAGAACGTCTTCTGTGAAGTCCCTATAACCCATAAAAGTTTCTAGAGCATCCTGTTGAATACCACAATCCCATAGTATCGGCTCACTACCAAAACGATTAAGCTCCTTATTGGCATGAAAAAAGAAAATACCACTATGCCCAGGGTCATATAGATGCTGTCCATAGTGGACTTGGCCAATTGCTTTATTACCTAGTGCCATAGCAAAATTATCAATACGAGAGAGGGCTTTTTCATAATAGCTAATTGACTCAATTACTCGCCCTAGTGAACTCATTCCGTTAGCTATATTTGTGAGTATTTTACACTGCATTATCTCATCAAGTTTCTCGAAGCCAGACTCTGCTACTGCCTTTCGCAGATTAAGTATCTCGGCCACTAGCCTTTCTCGATGCCAACTCCAAGTATCATCTACATCTTTTCGCTCAATCATACGAAGTGCTGCGTAACAATTAGCTTTATAGAAATACAAGACTGAATGATTCTCGCTTGTCTCATTTTCCATAAGAGAATCACAGCTAACTAGCAGTACCTCTAGCTTTGAAACATCATTGTTATCAAATGCAATATCAATTTCTAAGCCTAGATCTTCGATTTCTCTATTCAGCACTATGCGATTCCTTGTAAAGTCTTAAAACTACTGGCTACATTAAAGATATGAGAAAAAGTAAGTCTAATAGTAAATGATTGGACACACAAAAAATCAGTTCACTAACGAGGAAAGGGGCAATAATGTGTTACTCAAGCTAACTTAAAAATGGACAACTATTAGTTTCGCCATGCGATTTAACCAAGCCAAATCAAATTAGTTTTTTATTAGGAAGTGCAATTCCGTCCAGTTGCTAGACCAAAATAACACTGAAATTATCAGATGCACTGCTTGCCAATTCTGGCAGCATTCTGTCAATCACTTCCATACTGAGAACCGGAGTCCCTTCAAGATCCACCTCTACATATGACCAAAAGCCGTCACTACATAGCAACATGCACTGGGGTTCTGGATTGTCCAAAGAGTAAACCTTTAGACTCTCTCTTATAACACCAGGTTTAATCTTACAAGAAACCAAATGTCGAGCTTTCAAGTAACTGTCCCTGTCCAACACCCCGTCACGATGCAGTTTATAGTGAGGAACGTCGTCCACTGTTTTCCAATCAACGCCTTTAGGAGTTAAGAACCCCAACCGACAATCTCCACAATGCGCAACTACCAAGCTATCGTTCAACTTCAATGCGGCAGTCATACAAAATGCAAAGCTGCCTCTCCGTTGCTCTAGGGACCTTACAGCATTGATGATTGCATCACCGAGGGCTGTTTCATCACTAATAATACCCCCTGATAACTCACCTTTTAACCGCTCACAAAACTCACTTACGGCTGCTGCAGTGTTCTCATTGTGACCAATGCCATCGCAAACAACATAGAAGTGCCCACCTTGAACAGCCCAGTGATCTGCGTAATCGGCGTTTACTTGCTCACAACCTCCTACTTCACAAGCTAAAATGCTAGGGGTCAAAGAAGAAACTCCTTTGATGAAAGCTCATTAAAGCGCTCTTCAATTATTTCAAACCTTTCTTCCTCTTCGCCATTCAGAGCATTTCTTAACAAGTAGTCAAAATCAGAGTTAGCGATGAATTTGGACATTGCCTCCTGAACGAACTGCCTAAGTTCAATGGGAGATTCTTTTACTTCGTCAAGCAAAGCATCCCTGCCATTGACTAATACGACAATGTCCTCAGCATATCCCTACCACGAGTAGCGAACGCCACAAGCTTTGTGGCCAATAGATGTTTAGCTTGGGCTATTTTTATTGCTAACCCGTCTGGCAGAGTGTATGTGACAGACTCTTGAAGCCCGACCTGAAACCAGGGGTTTGAAAAACCAAGAATGTCTTCTTTATCAGGCATCACATCAACTAAAATACCCTCACATTCGAATCGGCACATTGGTGCTTCTTCGCCTTTTTCGGGTATAGACGGTTTGAATCCTCGACTACGCAGCTGTTCTGCCAACACCTGATAACCATAATAACTCGACACTGAGACAATAAAGTCCACGTCCTTAGTACTACTGATATCAATGGGTTGAGCATCATCTAAGTGAAGGGACACAGTGGCCCCTCCAACAAACGCCACCTGCTCCAATAAGTCTTTACCCAAAGCATGAGCTATGGGCAGTATTAATGCTTCATGTTCTGTCATACATTACCTTTCAACTTGGCTAGGTAAGGCATTGCTTCCTCTTTCTCCCTAGCACTACCCACTCTAAAAATATCTAATAATGCCAATTGCTTATAGAGCCACGGATCAATCATAACCGCTTTTGGCACTGATTTGTAAATAGGGGCTATGGCGATCCCCTTAACAGTCCCTCGGGCACAAGGCCAGACGGTAGGAAACTCAGCTGAAGAGACGAATATATCTTTAAATGATGAAGCAGCACTAGCGGTTGGGATACCTCGGACAACTTTCCCACGCTCGACAAAAAAGCTAACTCCTGCACCGAAGCGGACATAGTCAATTAGTACGGTCTTATTGACTCGGACGCCTTTGGCCCCTCTTTTTATCAATAACCCTGCTTTACTCGCTCTTTTGATTGCTTGACTTACTTCACTGAGGGACATAAAAAGCTGTTGCGCCAACTTTCTATAACTCCAACTAGCTCGTTGTTCTTCCGACTCCCCTTCTAGGATGAACTGTTCAATCAATGCTAGATCTGCAGCTTCAAAGTCATCTGGTTCATCAGAAACGATAATCTCATCCTTTTCCCTGTCGTACACACTTATTGGTTCAAATATTACCCATGGAGCCTTTCTTGAGTTGTGACTTCTACTCTCTACAGATGAGCAACCAATTTCATAACTCAGAATTTTAAAAGTAACTAATAGATCTTGTGGTTTAAGCATAATCCTGCTCCTCTGTGTTTTCTGTTCGCGAACAGAAAACACATTCAAACAGAAGGTAAAGACTTTTGCAAGAAAATTACGGTAACTGAACAGAATTGGCATGTTGGACCTGATGGTCTAAAGCGTTTCTGTCAGATTAGGTAAAGTATGGAAAATGGAGAGTGAGTTGTCGACATGAAGCATCAACTCTAACTGACTTTGGGGCGTGCGACGTGAAGTCGTATGAAGCGCTGTTCACCGCTTAACGAGTGAACCATCTGTATCACCAGATGAACCTAGGGCTCTGAATAAAGTAGATAATTAGACTCCCCACACTTAACCCTGTGGTGTACCTTACATTTGTATCATCACATGTTGGAGTCCATTATGAAAAATACTATTGTTGGTGTCGATTTAGCGAAGAAAGTAATTCAAGTTTGTAAAACTATAAACCGTACAGTGCGTTCTAATGAAGAAATGACACCTGATGAATTTATCTTATTCCTTGCTAACTCAAAGCCTATGACGGTGGTATTTGAAGCTTGCGGAACATCAAGTTATTGGAAACAGCAAGCCTTACTCTACGGGCACGATGCCAAGCTTATTTCTGCCAAACT
>NZ_JBGOOV010000052.1:0-7453 GCF_041439795.1 Shewanella sp. 5S214 | reverse complement strand
TCCCAAATAAAGTCGGTGCGACCAAGTTCGGTGATTTTTGCGCTGCGACGGCCTAGGGCATCATATTCATATTGCGTCAGTTTGCCATTAACGTTGATTTGCACCAGCTGGTTTAAACCATTAAAACTGCGCTGTTGTTTATCACCCGTACCCACTTGGCTGATTTGATTGCCACTAGCGTCGTAACGATAATCGAAGTAATTGATGTTGCTTACCGTATTGATAACGTCTGGACTCAAATAATTGAGTCTCTTTTTGTACATGTCGCCATGTCTGCTCAATTAATCTTGAATAGCTATCATAGGCATGACTGAGTTCAAGTTGATTACCCTGTATCGTTTTATGCAATAACCCTGATGACAGATAGTGATAATGAGCCTGCTGCACAATCGGCTTCGATGGGCCATGGCCTGTAAAGCGACTGTCTATTAATGTAATGCCACTTAATTGACAGTTTTATTGTTGAAATACTACTGCCAGTAACTATGAGCTTTCATACATAAACCATAGGCATGAGGTAGAATATTGCCCTCTTTAACGACTAAACAACAACCTTCGACAGGCGTATCATCTAAGGTATAGCCAAGACTTTACCCCCAATTAAAAGCAGGTGCGTTAACCAGTAATGCACCTATATTTTGGCTATCCATTTTTAAAGAACTAAACAGGGTTTCGCACTAAAGGAATGATTCAATCTTTAAAGTAAAGTTCCGTAGGTTCATCAATCACTAAATTGATAATCTTGACCCCAAAACGACATTTAGCTGCGTATTCCTTCATCTACAATTGGCGGTAGCACACTTCGTAAGGGTGGATTATGCGTCACAATCGATTTTTGAAAACTCACATTTAAATCAGCTAATGACTCAATGCCAAATTCTTTTAATGCTGACATCAATTGCTCTCCCTTGATATTTTTATCGCGTAAATCAATCACAAAGCTTTGTAAATTTTGCAGTTCAGCCAATATTTTACTGACTTCTTTACTTAATGGTGCTTGTGCTTCTTTTAACGCGTTATAAGCCGCTTCCCTTGCGCAGTCTGATGATGAGAAAAGTGTTATTTTTTCATCAAATGCAGAGTGTAATTCTGCTTTATACAGTGTTAATTTTTCAACAATATCAGCAATAGTCATCTCTTTTTCACGGCTGAACTCCTGCTTAGCGTCATCTATACGCTCGAATACTTTTTCTAATCGTTCTTCATAGTCGTTAAAGTCATTCACCACTCGCCATAAATCAGCAACCGATTTCTGCGGATAATCCGCCTCTTCAATCATGCCAAAAATCTCCATACGAATAGCGTTTACCGCTAACATCGCAGGTTTAATGGCGGCTATCGCAAATACTCCTATAACAGCATACAATTGATATTCTGACGTCATGCCAGGTACGTGACCGGTAACAAAGTAAACAACGCCAGCATTGATAATATGCGCAACAACTGCAATTACTCCGGCTTTAATCTTAATTTTTTTAACTCGGACTAAGTCATTGGTTAAATCAATACTGTCAGGCTTTTGCGGATGTGTTGCTCGTCTCTCTAACATGGTTTGGGCATTACGGGCGATAAAATAGGTGCTACCGATTAATAAGCTAATGGTAGAGACATACCAAAGATAGAGAGTTGCTGATACCCAAACATGGAATTCAAATTCTGGGACGTCATATTGTTGAGCAAACCATTTAATCAACACGACCAGTAAAAATGTCCCCACAATCCAACCTAACCACTCCTTGATTGTTTGAGTGTAAAATTTGCGTCTAATTTCGCCAAATATATCGTGCATAGTATTCCTTTACTTTGTTAATGATGTTAATTCCACCTACTTTCTGTAGGAAACTAGGCGTCAGATATTAAGGTGATCAGTTTATTTAATGTGAGTATAAGACCTCTAATCACCAAGACTATTAAATAACTCCAGTTAAACAGCAAATGCTTTAACTAAAGGCGATGTTGAATAAGAATTGAAGGACTACATAAGTCATAACGGTGGATAGTTTTTTGCATAATAAAGGGTTAGTATTCGCTGATTCTTGATACTGGTTAGTATGGTCATGACAAAAAAATAAATAACAAAACAATAGATAATGTTAACTTTATATAAACCTTCAATAAGTTTGTTTCTGTTAACGCTTAGAATGGCCTTGATCGACTAACTTATCTTGTGCGAGTTTCATCAATCTAGCTGCATGTTCTTTATTAAACTCAAACGTAGTATTATCAAAAACGTACTGAGCGTGCTTACTAACCGATAGCCAGTTCTGTTGTATTTTATACAGCTTTGCTAGCTCTTCATGGGTAGCAGTAACTGACGATTTGGGTAGTTCAACATCCAATGCTAAAAACTCTTTATGGAGTGAAATAGCATAATTAATATCTTGGTCTACAAACATACCGCCTTCATAAATCCAAGCGAGTGTAGAGTAAGCTGTTGGATCTTTTGCATTAACCCTTTTTGTTGCTTCCTTAAGTAACCGTTCTCCATTACCAGTGTGCAAGCTAAGAGGTACTAAGCCTCTCCAATAACCCATATTGATGGCTTTTTCACACCACAGCTCCAGCTTTTCAGGAGCATTAATTAAGCTTTTTTGGCACTGCTCCGCAGCAACATTAATTGCTAAGTTGGGATCATCTATATCAATTGAATTATCCCACCTCGGACCCGCTGCGTTGGCGAAAGATATAACAATGAAAAAAGCAAACAAAAATATTTTCACCATGTCAAAGTGCCTTCTGGGGTAACTCTTTTTTGAGGAATATGAACAGTAAAAGATGGCAACGACGAAGGTATAAATGAGCCTTTTCGGTAAAAATAAGTATCTTTTAATGATTTATTTTCATCGGATTGCCCTTCACAAATACCGTTGTCAGAACATATTAGTCCTCCAACATAGTCGATAATGCTAATATTATTAACATTCAAACTTAGCATTAATGTATCAATTCCAACATGTTTATTCCCTGCATGAAAAGCATGATACCTGTGCATAAAAGCTACAATTTGAGCGTTTTTATCCACTTGTAAATTCGTTTTCAATATACTTGCCCACATTTGATTTCGCTGTATGTGAGAATCAGAGCAAGAACCTATATCGGCATCCTCCCAATTGCAATGGTCATCAATTAGATCCATCATTTCAATCGGCATGTCTAATGGGATAATTTTAAAACCAACAGAGTTTGCTGTTTTTACTAACTCTCCGTAACCAGTACTAGCAGCACTATTCCAATTCCAGTTTTCTTTAAAGTGCAGTTTTATCGCATCAAAACCTTTTCCTGTACGTTGATAAAACTCAATTTTCTCTTTTATTTTTAACGGTAACATCTCCATTGCAAAATGAGTAAAACCAGCTGCTTTAAGTTGTTTAAGTGCACGCATAGCTTCATATTTGTAAGAAGCAGGGTTGTGGCTAGATTCAGCAATAATGACCAAACGAGCATTACCAGCCATTTTTCTGTAATTTACATCCGTGTTAATTTTATTCATTGTTATTCCATAACTTATTTATATTGACTACGTTTTAAATTGAAAAATAGAACCTATAAATTACATTTTTCCCTACAAGGAAAGCCGTATTCTAACAATTAAAACCTATTAGCTAATAAACTAACCCTATAGCCTCTACTACAACAGATTTTAATCTGCTCAATAGCATAGATAAAATACTTCTCACGGTACTATAACTAAGGTCAACAATCTTAACGCCAGGTTTACCGACAGAAGTTAAAATATGACCTAGCAATCCTTTACAATCTTCAGCATATTCACGAGTCATTTGAGATAATTCAACTAATGAACGAGCAATCAAATCATAAATGGATAACGTTGAACTGACGCCTACTTGGGCAAGTATTGAAGTCAATTTACCACTTGAACGTAAAAGCCATATTAATCCAGCACTGATTTTATCTGACCAGTGGGCATTAAAACACGCTAAATGACGTTTCTCATACTTTAAGCGAACATGTTCAAGATTACAGATTGACCCCATTTGCATCTGCTTGTAGTCAGCATATCGAGAAGCTGTATTAATATAACCTGGCGCGTTGCCTTTCATTTTGTGTGAGGCCCCTACAAAAGAAACACACGTACTTAACCTATATTCATCTCCAGCATGCACAAAAGGCCAAACAGGGACCATAGGCACAGGGTCACTTCGGTGAACCGCACGATAAATACCACTTAAACTTGTTTCAGCTTGAATCGCATACGGTGCGAAACCGACTCTTGGTGACCCAAAAGCATATAATTTAACAGGGATTTTGAACGTTTTTCTAATCCAAATTGCAGCTAGGTTCGCTAAAGCACCACCTAAACTATGGCCAACACAATGTATTGGTTTATTTCCAAGCTTTTCTAATAACGTTGCGATTTGAGGTTTCATTGAATTAAATGTTCTATTAAAGCCTGAGTGAACTAATTGGTTATTTGGCCCTGATGTTACACCACAATGGAGATCGGTAAGCGCATCACACATACCAGCAGTACCGCGAAAAGCAAGCACGGCCTCTCCTTTAAACATTCCCTCATTACGACCCATACCAAAAAAACCGAAACCTGACGTATGGTTTAAAACATGTTCAGCAGTAGTCCCTGATACACCATGTAACGTTGACTTTTGAGCATTGAACAAGAATTGCTTAGCCAACATTGCAGGAGAATTTATTTTTGAGATATTATCTTTTTTTGATATACTCACTGTCATAAGCGAATTCTGCAAGATTTGATGCCAATATAGTTGTTAATATTTTCATTTCATTCCTTTGAAGTTTTTTGTTTTTAATCGTTAAAAGTTAAAAAAGTCTTCGTCTTCATCATTTAACTCATAAATATCAAAATCTTTTTCCCATCGACAAATACTTTCGCCATCAAACTCTAAGTTCTCATTCGTTTTATTCGGAAAAGTAAACAAGACCTCTTTATTATTTAAGTCACAATTGAGTGAAGTTAATTTCTCTTTAACTTCTTCAAACTCTGTTATGCCACCTAACCGTGAATGCCATAATAAAAAAGTACTATTCTCATTACATACCGAAATTTTCTGTATCACTGTATCATTGACGAACATATCACCAGGTTTTTTTGAACTTATACTGACTTTTGGCATAAAAAAACAACCACTCTCGTCCGTTAACGTTTCATCATTGTTTTCAACTTGATGAATATAACTGAGTTCTCTTATTACTTTCGCGCCAACAACAGGTTTTCCGTTTAACAAAACCTGTCCTTTAACTTCTGAGCACATGTGTACGTCGTATTTTTTTAGTAGTCCAAACATGTTGAGCAAATCTCCCTATTAAAAAGACTCTCTATAATTAAACATCTATCGAAGATACTTCATCTTAACCCGTTAAAAATATTTACCTTCAATCAAAAAGCGTGGCAGAGAGTCACTTTCAACAATTACCTCATTACCCATATCGTGCCACATGCACGCCATACCTAGTAACTGCAGGGGTAAGAATGAATCTACAGGGGCATGATCCGGACCTGCCTCATAAATGTGGTAGCGCTCTTGCGCTTGTACGTTTTTGGCAAGTGCTTCATTAAAATCACAACCAACATCAAAAGTTGCTGGCGATAAAGCAGCTAGAGTTTCTAAGTATCCGAAAGCAATATATATCGCCCAGTCATCATTTTGCTTAACAGCCATTCCCATACACTCGTCAAGCAATTTTGGGTAATCGGCTTGATGATGGTGATAAGCTTGAAATACTTCTATAAGTTTATAAGATACAGGGCCTGCTTGTGTCGCACTTTGCTTCATCGTTTCTATAGGGAAATTTGCCAAGCTATCCATACTTTCAGTATCGCGAGTAATCACCGCTAAAAAATAGGCATCAATCCATTCTGATGGAGCTGCGTAACCAGCTTCTAACATCCCCTTACCGTTCCACGTTACTTCGGGTAAGTCATATATTTTAAAAGTTTGCTCTTGCTCTGGTTGCTCTGCAAGCTTAAGGAATGCAGCATACATCTTAGACGCGTAACGTAAACCCGTTGCTGATTCTTTTTCTACTTCTGGTGTTTGAACTTCCCAGGTTAGCCAACGAGCAAGATCAAAAAATTCACGAGTATAATTAATTAAATTGTCGCGTTTTTTAACAATATTGACAGGACATTTTTTTATTCTTCTTCTGGGTATATCTAGCCATTCAGCTAAAGGTACACATGTTGAAAATTCGGGGGCGTATTTTCTTTCTACTTTCATAACTAACCTACTAATTTTGTGGTATCAATATCAAATTCAGATATTTTAACTTCGCTCACTGTCGAGCCAGTTGCGCTTTTTGTAATTGGTGTTTCAATATGTAAATATTTGATTTCATTATCATCAAGCGCAGCTTCTTGTATCGCAGCAGCCGCCTTTCTATCTGTGGACGCTTTAGGGTTTGTATTAGTTGCCATACTCTTAGTAATGGCTTTTGCATACTGCGTTGTGCCTTGTTGATAATATTCATCACCAATTTTCATTTTACCTAATGGGCTACTGCCACCCTTGGCTTCAACAATAATGACATCGCCATTAGCATTTTGATAAACCATATCAAAGTTACCCTTTACCGATGTAGAACTATCTAAGCTCGTTGGGTGAATGCGAGCATAACCAGGGTACAATATTTCAATCGCTGCATCTGCTGATTTTTCACCAATTTTGGCTGATTCATTGTTAATCTTTGGTATTTGGTCGTTATAACGTTTTGTTTCTTCTGCTGAAGTTTTTGCCTTGTGCTTATCTCGCTCGAGCATTTCCGCATCACGAGTATCAACATTCTCTTTCAACGTTACAGGAAGAAAAGAAACAGTCTGTTTACTGCCTGCCTTTTTAGTTGCTTTGTTAAGTTTTAATTCATTCTCAGTCAACGTTCCTGTTTTACTAGACCATTCTTCATTGACCACTTTGCCATTAATAACATGCCCACCAACGAACTGTTCAATGGTCATCGTAGTTTCAATCACTTTATCGCCTACTTCTCGTGTTAAAGTAATTCTGCCGTTATCAACATCCATAGATTCGATACTATATTCATGCTCAAGTCTATTTTCACCATTTGGTCTTGTTACTTTAATATTGGCTGTTCTGGCATCTACTGAAGAACTGTCTTCAGCAATTTTTAATATTTTGGCTTTTGTTGCTGGGTCAACAATATCGCCTATCATCTTAGAAAGTTTTTCCACACCTTCTTTACACAACAATCCAAATGGATCAACCCAGTTCACATGATTAGGAGCGTACTGATAATGGTTTATGCCACCCACTAAACCAATAGGGTCTTGATGTATAAATCTAGCTTGCCTAGGGCTGTAATACCTAAAGCGGTTGTAGTGTAAACCAGATTCGTCATCAAAGTACTGACCTTGAAAACGGATTGGGTTAACAATTTGATGCTCGCTATCCACATGATCAATGCTTTGACCAAACACGTCTTGTTGGCTGCGCCAGACAAT
>NZ_JBGOOV010000051.1:0-8604 GCF_041439795.1 Shewanella sp. 5S214 | reverse complement strand
CACCTCAACTCGGTAGACGCACACCTTTAACTCGGTAGACGCACACCTTTAACTCGGTAGACGCACACCTCTAATTCTATAAGGTGTTTATAATCAATAGGTTAAAATTACTCTAAGTCTTTTAAGTCTTAAACAAGTTAATATAAAGTCTTTAATGCAAGTTTGGTCTTCACTTTGTGGATAGACGTTTTTTGAAAATCTCCGAGTGAGAACCCTTCTTGGGGGGCTTGCCCCCCGCCAGCCCTTCCCCTCGCTACGCTCGTTTCCGGCATCCCCCCAAAAGCTATAATGCCTCGCCATTTCCTGCCCTTGGCAGGGGCGAGAGCGAAAGAACGAACCGGAAGGGTTCGCTTTGCCTCCGGCCGTTAGCCGGTATTTGGAATTGGAACTTGGTTTAAAAGCATGTTGCTACGCAACTGTCTGGCAGAAATACGAGGTCAAAATCAAAGCTAAGGGGTCTAAATGAAGATTTGAGGCGTTTTTAGCTAAAAAGCGTGGACTTATGGAGTCTGGATAAAGAAAAGGGCTTAAAACGCTTTTTAGAGCCTCTGAGCAATTACCGATTAGCGAAGTCTATTGGCAAGTGAGAAGTGGCTAATTCTTGAAAGTTAGTATGGGTTTGTATATCAAAAATGATATACCGTAAATCCTCTCACCTTAAGCGCTAAAATCCCATAATAATGAGGGTTACAGGGGAAATATTGAGGCTGGCATGTCTATTTTAGTCTTCATCTTTGTAACTCGGGAGCTGTAAGTACAGATACCGACAAATGAAAAATCCGACAACAAAGATAACGAGAACTGAAATTTGTGATGTGCTCATGTGTGACCCCATTTTTTGTTTTAAATAACTATATCAGAAATGATATACTAAGTGTTGATTTTTTGTTTGATCCGGTGAAAACCTCCAGCGGCTCTATCTCGTTTTATTTCAGCGAAGCGGGCGGCTTTTTCGGCCTGCTCTACCCGTTCATTTGCCATTCGTGCGATCTCATGCGCCTCTTGGAGCATTTGTTGCGCACGTTCTTGCTCTGCAAAGATTTTTTCTCGTGTTTGGTACAATATTTTTTCTTCATTTTCTAAAGCGTAGCGCTCCCCATTAAGCTTTTCTCTTTCTCGCTGCTCTGCGGTCTCAGCGTCATTTTTAGCGGCTTTTAGGTCGGTCTTTAGGGTCTGTATTTCATTGCTATGATCGACATTCTCTAAACGGCTATACAGCCTAACTAAGAAGATTGATGCGGCTCCACCGGCAAATAATAGACCCGCAAAGGCCACAGGCCAAGCGTGTAAAATCAGGCTCCAACCTGTCGATTTTATTTCCCATTTAGCATTACTTGCGCTTGCCCATGCCTGAGTCTGCATGTACGAGTCTAGCCAGAAATAACCAAGCACTAAGCCGACCATAAGCAATAAGATGAGAACGCTTCTCCAGTTCATCGTAAGTACACCTCGGTAATTTCTGCTCTAAAATGCCCCAATTCTAGAGACACGGTTTTTAATGCTAACTGCCTATTCATTCCTGAATTTTGAAGCTCGTACATCCGTTCTTGTGCATAGCTATGGCGTAGGCCATGCCCGCCTGACGACCAGCCCAAGGTGCGAGTGGATGAACCGCTAAACGAGGAAGACCACGTTCTGCCACCGCGAATATCATAATATTGGGTGTAATGAACGCCTCTATCATTGACCTGTTTCGGTGTCTCTAAACGTCTTGCTTCAAGTTGTTGCGCCAGGTGCAAAGGGATCTCCACTTCTCGGCACAGCCCCCCTTTGCCCTGGACGGTATAACGCTCACCGCTACGACCGGAAAACTTGTGCTGAATAGCCTCTTTTTCTTTTTCTTTCCTCGTGTCAGCCGCTCTTTCACTAAGCGGCAACAGGGTAAATAATTCATGCGATCTTAACCCTGCGGCATAGGCAATTTGAGTTGAAAGCGCGTTTTGTTCTTGTTGGGAACCAACAATCATTTTGACTTGTTCAGCCGTATAGCTGCGAGATTTTTCGATGGTGGCTAACGCTGATTTTATGGGGGTAATTCGCTCATTAATATCGAGCTTTTTACTATTGAAATACATCATTGCTTGAATCGCTTGGCGCTCTAAATCGAGTGTCTTTTGGCGTACATTTTCCCCGCGTTCTTCAAGGTAGTTAATGGCTTGTTCCGGTGTCATTTCACGTAAGCCAATATTCAATTCACGATTGGCATATTGAGCCACACGAGAAAGCGCCTCTTCGTAGTTCCTGACAGTACCAACGGATTTGATATGAATCCCTTGTATCGTTTTCATGACGTTAGCCGCTTGGGTTTTGGCTACGGCAATCGGATCTTTTTTACCCATGCTTTTTAATCCAGCGAGTGACGGTTGAAAGTGAAATGGTTACTTCTAGCTCATGTAACCACCGATGCACTTCTGTGGCCGTAGAGCCGTTTCTTAACAATTGAATTATTTCACCATGATAATTATCTAATGCGGATTTACGCTGAGAATAATTACGTTTTCGAATGGCTTTAGTTTGGGCTTTTAGTTTGGCGACTTCAGCCACTGGATCAAAATATAACGGGACTTGCTTTGGTTTTTTTTTCATTTCGATTCTCGTAAGAACATACAACTATCAGTATTGATAGCAGCGACAACTAAATGCCTATTAGCCTGATTTTTGCTAAACGGAGCAAAGGTTCAAACTTATCTAGCCTATTCCGCATCTGAATTTTGAGTGAGATGAATCACTGACCGTTACACTGGTTAAGTGGATTTTGAAGTTTTCTTCATTGCCTTATGGCCTCCTAATTTCGATTATCGATAGTGGGTAACTATTTCCCTGATGTATTCAGGTCTCAGATTTGTTTTACCAGTTTCCGGAGGACTGGTGTGCTAAAGGCACAACTCTTTGGAAACTCGAATGTAACGACATACCAGGGAACGTTCAAACGCGAACTTGCTATTTTGATGTTTCGGGATTTAGGCGTCAGATTTCGTCATTTTATTTAGGGATAAAATAAATTGCGTGAAATTGCGCTAGGCCAGAGTCTCGCTATGTTTTATAGGCGTCAGCCTATATGAACATAGCGAGACGAAACAATGATGTTCCTAATGCGAGGAGTCTCGGCCTTTGTTCTTTTTGTCGCGCAATAAAATCAAACTATATCAAAAATGATATAGTAATTTTGTAGGGAGTTTGATACTATAGCTATATCTGATTTGATATAGAAAAGAGCATAATATGGAAAACAACACGAACGATCTTAGAGCTGTTTCGATATTCATTAATGCAATGAGCAATCATAAATTATCGAAAGCTGACATCTTACTTTTGAATTATTTGATGATGAAATATGCAGGCTTTGAGCAGGGAAAAAGCTTTGAGATTAATCAGTCTAAAATCGCTGAAGATTTTGCATTGAAGCAGCCGAACGTGTCACGTTCAATTAAAAAGCTCGTAGCATCCGGCTTATTAAAGTCTGAAGGTCTTAATACTTTTTTAATCGATATGAGCTAGCAGGACTGCATACAGTGAAGAAAGAAGATGAATTAAAAGCTGAATTGGAAAGGTTGCGATCAGATATGGGATCGTTGATGGATGAACAATTAGGCTCTCCAGAAGTGAAAGAATGGCTGGAACGAGTGCTCGCGATAAAAAATAAGTTAAATAAGAAGGCTCATTAAAACGTTTCCCCTCCAAGTCAGTTGCATAGACTATAAGACAAGCAGGCTGAATAAGGTTTTTGCTTTAGAAAGCTAATACGCGAGGTTTTTTCATAGTATAAAAAGTTACGTCTGCCCTATCTACCTTAACTTCAATAACACACTATTGCGTTATTGTTCAATGACTTACGGAGGAGGCAAACTTGCAATTAGAATTTTTAGGTATATTATTATGTCTAAACGAAAAGGAGTTAAAAATGAATATAGATATAGATACATCATATGAGATGAAGTTACTTACCCCTTTAAAAGGCACTTTAGGTGTAAAAATTTCTGATTATTTATTCAGCTTAAAAAATAATGGCATTAGCATCACAGACAAGAAGGGGGTGGTGGATAATAAGTTTATAGCTCACTTTGAGCACCTAGTTCACAAAGGGATAATCACAAACAGCAGTGGTAGATCATCACTCGATAGCTTTGGGCTAGAGATTGGTACCAATCGTCACATTAATTACTGGGATTGTTCAGATATCATGTTTGTAGAGCAACGAACTTATAAAGCTCTTAAGTCAGCTATAAAATGGTTACTAAACCATATTACTACTTTTATCTTTGCAACTCTCTCAACGCTTTTGGCTGCTGTAATTTTGGCAAATCATATCTAAAATGATATAGTCTGCACGGGATTTTTGCTGAAAATCTTTCTGTACTCTAACAATAAAATAAGCCAATTCTGGTTTAGATGGTTTCCTTCATCTCAATTGTCTCAACGTCATTCATTGTAACTTCGATGATCTCAACATCATCTATTGTTAACGTTTCATTGTCGTAACATCTTTTTACTTCAGGGTTGTTGAGGGCTTTCTCTTTAAGCTGTTGAAGGGTTGTCGTTTTGTATGTCATTTTTATATCCTAAAAATTATTTTCACTGAAAATCTTTTTGAAATGTAAATGCTAAGCCTGTAACTGTGCGCCATTTTTCAGAGTATCGTATGTAATGATAAGATAACTTCGCTGATTTGAAATTGATTTCAACCAACACCAGTGGATATCTACTAAGCAGTTAAAATGAAATATAGGCACATTGTTTATTGCTGAAGAGTGCTTTAAATCGCCTTGAATGGGTTGATGAGTAAGTAGGTAAGGCCGGTTGACTTTATTATAAAAATCAACCTTTTTACCAAAATCAATCTAATGTAACAGTCCAGTTTCCACCTTTATCTTCTATCTGATATTTATAATTATATCCATTACATAGGAGAGTAAAATTACCGTCCCATGATGATCTGGTTATTGCAGATACACTATCGCATCTATACCCACTACCAATGACCATGTCAGTAATAGCATTTATTAATTCTGTATCATTTCTATCTACATTTGAAGAAAATTGAGCGTCAGACTCTATTTGTACAGCCATTACTGGGGAAATAAACATTAATGTGATGAGCAATATCTTTTTCATATGGAACTCCTGAGTAGAATAAAAACGTGATCCAATCACGCATAAATATTAAACGAAACCTACTGAATGTATATTTTTTTGTAGGTTTTCAACGTTTATAACGTTTATAACGTTGGTTTATATTTTTAAAGTTTAACTTTTATGTTTTCCGAGGACATTATTGAATCAAATGAGGCCGTTTTAGTTTGTAAGTTGTAACTGATGCTTACCTTATCTTCTTGGCGCCAGCGTCCCCATGTTCCGTCAACCCATCCTGCCCATACCATGCTAGAACTATCAACCTGGCATACATAATCCCATTCAGTATTATCCTGTGGGCGAGTATATGAAATGTAAATCAAGCCTTGGTTACCAACTCTCTGCAGCTTCATTATATCTAATGGTTTTCCGAACTGATCTGCTATGTATGCTTTACATAGAGAGACCTTCTCCAATTCTGTCCAATGTTTGTTTGATTGTGATGAACCTGTACTTAAATAAATCAGGATTACTACGACTGCAGCGACTATCCATATAATATTCTGACGAAGGAAGTTTTTTAATTTTGGTGAAAGAATTTTTTGATTCATAGCAAAGTCCTTTTTATGGCTAGATATCTATTTTTAAGAGATTAATAATATTGTATATCATATTTGATATGTTAACTGTTGGGTTTTTGCTTGAGCCTAAATGATGTTGCCGTTTAAAAATCAAACAAAAACAAATGGATATTGTTATGCCGAATAACATCACTGTTAAAGAGATAGAGTTATTTGAATTTAAAACGATCGCTCGAGAAGTAAAAATCTAACTCGGAAATGTCTAAAAGTGAGCAAATTTTATTACGTCACACAACTATATCTAAAATGATATAGCTTAAAAAAGTTTTCACTGAAAACTTTTTTGTGAATATACCAGGTTAAGCCGGTATTTTGCCTGAAATCGAAAAGGCCTCACGCTGCTGATTTATTGAACTGTTTTGGTATTAAATTTTCACTGAAAATTCGGTGTTTTTGACGTACATCGCCGTTTAAAAGCGCGCGTTCGTGGACAGGATGGAGCGAAAGGCTCGTTTTGAGGGGCTAACTGGCCTATTTAACATAACTGCCAATTGTGTGCACACAGACTGGTCAGACCACTATTGACGCCTTTGTCAATTATACTGGTTTTATACAAAATTACGTATAACTTAAAAGTGCTATTTGAGGTCTTTATGACAAACCTAACTTATACCAACATTTTCGATGCTATCACTGACAATCCTGGTGAAGCGGCAGATCTAGAATTTCGTGCTGACTTACTTCTTGTTATGCGCAAAATTTTCGAGCATAAGGGATGGGGACAAGCTGATATTATGGATGCCCTTGGTATTTCCCAGCCTAGAGCTAGTGAATTAACAAGAGGAAAGGTGGATAAATTCTCTTCTGATAAGCTTATTGGATTCCTAGCGAAGCTTGGGTTTAAATTTAAGCCTAAATTTAACTTAGAGCTTTTCTGCGAAGTAAAGGTACTTGAAGTAGCTTGATTTCAACGCAGGTTTATTTAGCCTGCTTTATTTTTTTATTCATTTCTCTGACTTCACTCATCATTTCTTTGTACCTTATTTTCGCAGTACTCATTCCTTGCTTATCTACACCTTCCGTTGTCTTTGTAAAAGCATGAAGTATGTAAACTGTATCCATGAACTTTGCGCAATAAACGGTTCTATATGCAGGGCTTCCGTTTTCAATGAGTTCTATCGCCCCGGCGCCAACGCTTGAAGATATATCTTTAAAGTCTGAAAATGGTTTTTCGTTTTGTTGCACTGCGTTTAAATCAGAGCCAAATTGACTTCTAATTTCAAAAGGAAGATCCATAAAGGCTTTTTTTGCTGAATCGTTTATAAATTTAAATTTTTTTTCAGACATATTATACTCGCATTTTGTTATGTTTTTTATACTGATTAAGTTGGAGTATGTTTTAAATTATATTGACATATTTGTACAGTTTGGTCATTTCAACTAAGTCAGCTTTGCTCATGAATTTTTTTTATTTCATTTCTTAATATAATATCAGCCATTGTTTTTATTTCTTTTGGCCAATCGGGATCATCTTCCGGTTTTTTGCTTTGTGTTACTGGAGACTGCTCTTTGCTGTTTGGCTCTGGAATGTAAGTAAGCCTATTCGTTAAGTTTTCTATTTCCGCTTTCATTTCCGCTTGTTCTTTTCTGAGTAGCTCAACAATCGCAATAAGGTCTTCATAATTATATGTTGCTTGGTGTGGCTTTTTTTTTGTATCACTTGTTGCAACTGGTTCTAGCTCACCATATACACGGATTAATTCCGAGGTGTCTACAAACGGTAATCCGTCTCTATCTCTCTCTATGGAAAGCTTGCCAGAGTGGATATGACGCCATATTGTGGTTCTGTTTTTACCCGTCAATTTGGCGGCTTGAGATAAATTTACTTTTGCCATGTTGCACCTAGTGTTTAAGCATCAAGGGATGCAGTGTTGCGAGTGTTGCATCTGGATTGTATGTTAAAACCCGTCAAACTTCATTTGTTCGTCAACTCTGTATGTAAATTTTAGTTTGCTTGCTTTCCGCTGTTTTCGTTCAATGATCTCTACGCTTAGATCTTTTATTTCTGTGGTATCTGTTATTGTATCTATGCTCAACTTAATTACGCTGCGATTGAACTCTTTAAAGAGCGGGTAAGAGTATTTTTTCTCTTTATTGAATATAGTAAACAGCCCTAGCTCATCTTTGAGTTCATCAACTGTAATTTCAAAATACCGATCTTTTTTCTCGCCTATTTTTTGTCTGATTAATTGATATAAGTTACTCGCGTTTGTGTCTCTTAGTCGTGCGCTGGAGAGTAAAACCTGAGTGGTATAATTACCCTCGATCATACAAATGTAAGGTTCCATTTGGCGGCTAAAGCTGATGTCAACAAAACCATCACCCTCTTCATAATCACAGTATTCAGTAACATTAAGCATTCTAATTCCAGTACCTACAGGTCTAACCCAAGGGCGATCACCTTTTCGCGGTATTGGAGATAAAAGCTGATCTTTTGGAATCCCAATTAATTGTTTTTGTAGATCTAGTGCCGCTGATTTCAGTTGCTCATAAGCCGTATTCATTTCAAGTTTAGCTATCTTTGCATATTCACTTGCGTAAATGCGGAACACTTGCCCTTTTTTAATCAACCTCTTAGAGTCGAGCTGAGCTATGGCCATGAATAAAACACGCCTAGAAGATAATGGCATCTGTGACAATGTTCGATTGATATCTGTCTTATGTCGAACTTTAGTTTTTGACGATATGTTAGCTAAATCCACGGGTGTTTTTCCTGTTTTTTATTTACACACCCATACTAAAGGTGTGTGAATGATTTTGTCAATAAACACCTTTGTGTTGCTGGTTTTTTTTTGAGCGGTAACTCGGTAGACGCACACCTTTAACTCGGTAGACGCACACCTCAACTCGGTAGACGCACACCTTTAACTCGGTAGACGCACACCTTTAACTC
>NZ_JBGOOV010000050.1:0-9285 GCF_041439795.1 Shewanella sp. 5S214 | reverse complement strand
AGACGATAGCGACAGTCAAAGTGACTCAAGCGATTCAGATGATAGCGACAGTCAAGATGACTCAAGGGATTCAGACGATAGCGAAAGTCAAGGTGACTCAAGCGATTCAGACGATAGCGACAGTCAAGATGACTCAAGCGACTCTGGTGATTCAGGGAGTTCACGCACCACTTCAAATACAACGGATGATAAAAAATTAAGCAATGAGGAAGTTGAGGCGATTATTCAAGCTCTTGATGAATATGATGACGACTTTCACGATAAATTGATTTCTTCGATAGAAGAAATGGCTGAACAACATCCAATTGGTCAAATTATTGGTTTACCAATAGCTAAAAATGAAAATAGTTTACCTTTAAGCAGTGATCGTCTTATCGATGACAATTTGAGAGGAATTATTTCACGTATTAAAAATCCATTAAAACGGATTTTTCATGACCAAAACTATGTTAACAACTCACTTCATAACAGAGGTAAATCGATTAGCTCTAGCCGTTTGGCAAGTGTTGTAATCGGAAATACTAAGGTATTTGATTCACAGGCCATACATCGTTCACCTAATGCGGCTATTGTATTATTGATCGATAAATCTGGTTCTATGGACGATTCTGATATGAAGATGGCAAATAGTGTTGCTTATTCATTAAGCACTGCACTTGATGGCATTCATGGAGTGGAATCTTTAGTGGCATATTATCCATTAAGGGACCAGGACTATGTTGAACATTTAGCGATAGTTAAATCATTTGAAGAAAAAAGTTCGATTCAAAGTTTCAATATTGGTTCGTTCGGAGGTACACCTACCGCTGAGGTTATTCAATCAGCAACTTCTTTATTAATGACTCGTGGAGAACCTAGGAAATTACTTTTTGTAATTACTGATGGAGACCCTAATAGTGTTAAAGATACAGAACTTGCAATAGAAGAAGCTCAAGCGTTAGGAGTCAAAGTTTTTGGTATAGGCATTAGACAAGTCGTCAGTGGATTTAAAGATACAGATTTTCATGTCATTGATTCTACAAAAGAGCTCGTTAATGCGTTAACCGTAGGACTTAAACACGCTTTTAAATAGCGTAAAAATTTCAATAACCCCAATGGGTACACTTTTACCCTTTGGGGGAAAAGTGTGCCCAACAAATGCCTTGGAGGGCACACTATGAACGTAGTAATCAAAGAGAAAAGAGCGAGTGGCTTAAATGCTTTTTACGTAATGCGTAATGGCAAAAAGGTATTGATTGGAGCCTCATGGGTAATGAGACCACTTCTAAATCGGTAAATCTTAGTGCGACCTAGTAATAGGTCGCTCTTTCTAACTTGCTTGCGGAAACCACCAAAGTTTCTTTTAGCAAGGGAGTTTTGGGGTTTCCGTAGGCAATATTTAGGAGAGTTATTATGTACCAAGCCAGTCACTCTAAGATTAAAAAAGTAAAAGCACTTGTTGCTCAGCAAGGCGGTTGGAGAAATATATTTGAACATTTTAGTGGTTTAAAAGCTGCAATTGACAAATATCCAGCACAAACACCCTGCCCAAAAACTGGGGATGGTTCAACTGTGTTTCGTCTAGTTAACGGTTGGGAACAAACAGGCCAAGCTTTTCATAATTACGTTGGAAAACTAACCGATGGACTGAATGTAATTGCATTTTATCGCAACTGCTCTATTAAAGAGGCTGCCGATGAAGTGTTACAAATTACAGGAGGTGATTATCAAGCGATAAGTTATCGAGAAGTTTCCGCGCAACTAAGCCGAGAACAACAGCAAAAATCTGAATACTGTAGTAAAGAGAAAAAAGAACAGCGATTGAAGTCATTACAAAGGGTATATCATGAAGCTATACCTGCGTATAAGTCTGAAATTGCTATGAATTACTTGAGATGTCGAGGTTTGACGTTAACAAGTGAAGAAGTTCGGAAATTTTCTTCAACTTTAGGTTTCCACCCGGGGCTTAAATATTACTGTTCAGATAAAAAGCAGGTTATTGGTACATATCCAGCATTACTTGGCATTTTTAAAAGTAAAGACGGAAGCAATTTAACTATCCACCGGATTTATCTGAAGCCTGACGGCAGCGGCAAAGCTGATGTTAGTAATCCTAAAAAGTTAATGAGCCCTCCTGGTTATATGGGTGGGGGTTCATTTCAATTAGGGGAGCCACTACCGTTGAGGTGTGGAGGTAAATACATTGGGGTAACAGAAGGAATTGAAACGGCCTTAGCGCTATTCAATGCCAATGGTTTACCTTGTTGGTCGTTATATAGCGATACCGTTCTTGCGCTTTTTGAGCCTGATTCTGACATCACACATGTTGGTATTTGGTCTGAAAAGGAGCCTAGTGGTGCGGGATTAACATCAGCGAATAAGTTGATGAAAAGACTAAGTGAAAAAGGGGTGAAATGTCATATTTATTACCCTGACTTCCTTAACGCAGAAAAAGAGGATTGGTTGGATGTGTTTAATTCAAATCCATCGTTAATCCATGGCTATACGGCCAGATAAATGCTCTGTCACATAGTTCCCCATAGTGGGAACTATGTTGACTGGGTTATCCATCACAAAAAGCATTTAGCAGTGCCTTTTGTGATGGATAACCTTACCTTTAACAAGTGGAGTAAATGATCATGGCCAAAACCGAATACGTACAAGGCATTTTTGATTGTGCATCAAGCATATTAACGATTGGTACTAACAAAGCATTCCATATTCGAGAAGATTTATCACGAATGGATAGCTACGATAGAATTGAAAAATTAACGACTTGGGCTCGTCAAAAATCTCTTATCACTCAAAACGGTTTAATAGCAGAAATTTGACTGTGAAGAGGCGGTAATGATTTACCGCCTCATAAACCCAAGTAGATTTTCCAAAGTCTATTTAGGTTTATGATTTCCTCAATCGTTTATCCCTATTATTAATTTTTTAAGCCTCTTTTGGCTTTGAACTTAATTATATATAAGCGCATGTCAGCTCAACATGGGAAACCCGAGCGGCTATTTTTTAGAAATGAGAGTAGTGACCGGCATTAACAATATTAAAGCAATATCGTTAATGTGAGAGCCTTTGGCTAATTAACCCCCTTGGGAGACATTCTTTCCCATTGGGATAAATGTCTTTCAAATTTACGGATCTGGAGGACACAATGAAAATCAAAATCCCAAAAAATGTTGAACTTAAAACTCTTGATAATCAAATTCAATTTGGTTGTAAAAGTGGTTTTTGTGGTCAATGCAAATCTAATTTAATCTCTGGAACAGTCGAATTAATCCAAACGCCGATAGCAATATTGGGGACAGGTGAAATTTTGGCTTGTTGTTGTAAATCAAACTCATCGATTGTTATAGAACAACGCTAGGAGGGAGTCATGCAAAATATTGTAATCGATAATCTTCTCGTGATGGCAATAATCAAAACTGTAGGAAATATTCTAACAGCGGCGGTGCCATCTTTAGCGGCTTATATCATCGGTAAGAAAGTCGTCAACAACAATAAACTTCAAAGACGTTTAGATTCAGCATTATCAGACATACAGTTTCTATTAATGGTGGAAAAACTTCATTGTAGAGAACACATGATCACAGAAGGGAAAAGCAACAAACTCACTATTCGCAATTGCGTGAAGCATGAACTGGGTTTTTTCTGGAGTGGTAAAAACACTTTATCGCGAATTGACAGAACCATCTCGTTAGAGAGTGATTCTAAAATTATTCAAATGGATAAACCTGTACGTCCAAAAAGAATGACATCGAGGTACTAGCAATGATAAATCCGTTAGCCATAGAAGCTCAAAACTTAATTAAAACGTTTCGAGATTACGAAGCTGATTGTAAGCAACGTCCCGATGCCGATGAAGGTGCTAGAGCATTTCAATTCTGTGCAATAGCACTAGAAGAAATGCTTAGACGCCATGGCGTACATGTAGGTCAAACGATAGATAGTGAAGTGCAATTCACTTCTATTAATCAACGTTAACCAATAAATAAACCCCACTAGGGCATATCACCCTAATGGGTCGATGTGTCCTTTAATTTTTAAATGGAGAGACACATTATGAATCAACCGATCAAACTAATACCGCTACATATTCAGTCATTAGATTCTCAATTGATTGATAAAACAGGTGATGGATTTGGGTACAGTAGCTTTCACAATGAGGGAGACGAAACCAAGTTGACGCCAGGCGGTATTTTGGTCCACAAAAAAACAAAAATGCGCTTTGAAGTGCCCTTGCCGTCGTTTACCGTTGAACAGTTTGAGAAAAAACCTTATACCGACGTATGGACGACAGAAAGGGATGACCTTGAGTGTTGGAAGAGTATTAGGCATGAGTATATAGGTAAGCGAACCATGCTTGCCTGTGAAAATGGTAAAACTGTTCTACTCATAGAGGATAAGCATTTTACGATAGAAAACTAACCCCCCATAGGGCATATCACCCTAATGGGTTGGTGTGTCCTTAAAGTTTTATATGGAGAGACACACTATGTTAGATGCACAAGTTATTTACTCAAAAATCAAGAAAGAATCTGAAAAAACAGGTTGGCCAGTTAACCATCGTGGTGATATAGAAAGTGATGAATTACTGTTAAAAAGGGCTGCTCTGGAAACCCCACATAGAGAATATATTTGGATACTGCGAGACAGTGGTACTTGTTTGATCCCACTTTTTGAGGGTATAGACCCTGTTCATGTCAGCAATTGGTCGGATGGGCTTTTTTATCATGCCATTGAAGACAAATTGAATAGTATCCCCAAGGAAATGGCGCTCAGTTTGATCCAAGAGCCGCCATTTAGCATGAAGTCGTGCACATCTTTACCGATTTTGGTTGATAAGATGTCACATTTATTAAGCTCACCTTGGTCGCGAAATGAGATGTTTTCTCTTAATAATGACAAAACAAATCCTGCTTCCTGGGAGTCGTGGAAAAAGGCATTTAATGAAAGTGGTAATCAGCTCATGGTTGATTTTATCACGAACGTTCAATGTCACGCTGCAACACTCACGAAACTACGGTTAGTCGCTTAACAATTTAAACATACCCCAATGGGCACATAATCTACCCATTGGGAAATTGTGCCCTCAACGTCTTTGGAGGACACATTATGTTATCTCAACATCAAATCGATAATCAATTGAAATACGAGCAATTCAAAAGAGAATTAGCGGCAGAGTCACCAGTACCTTGCGACATTAAGGTTGGCGATTTTGTCACTTTTACTAATGAATTCGGCATATTTTTTCGTGAACCAAAGCAAGTCATTGGTTTTTCTGATGAGTGTTATTTACCAGAACGCTTTATCTATACTGAGAGCGACGCATATTGGTTTCCAAAAAAAGTAGAACAACTACATAAGGTTGAAAAGACTTCTACTGGTTGTTTGCTTGTACGTGAAGCAACATCACAATCACTTTATCAATTTGAAAATGAACTTATAGACGACCTTAATTGGAAGATATTGGTTCGTGATAACAAATTGCATTGTGTGTGGTGTAATGACTTTACAATGGAGGTAGTGACGTATTGTGAAGGGGACATTATTTCGACTTCTGCGCTAAATCAAGAAATGTATGAGTCTGAATTATTCGGAATACTTTCTTTTTTTAGCGCCCATTAAGGAGTTTGATATGTTTACGAGTTCAATAGCGTCATATCCCGATAGAGGTCCTTTTGGCAATAACAAATATCGAGGTAATTGCACCGGTCATATCGTTTCAGATTTAATCGACAATTATCTTCCCGTTGGAGGTTTATTTGTAGATCCAGCCATCGGTGGTGGAACGTCTTGTGACGTTGCGGCATCAAAAGGCATCCGCTTTTTTGGTACTGATCTACATAGTGGATTTAATCTGCTAGTGGATGATTTACTGACAACGGTCGGGGAACAAGCAAATCTGATATTGTTTCACCCGCCCTATGGCAGCATGATCCCGTACTCAGGAAACATGTGGGGAGTCGAGCATAAGCACGATATGAGTCGATTATCCGATGAAGATTTTAAAGCTGCGCTGAAATTAGCGCTGCATAATATCTCGGATGCGACTTTGCCAGGAGGTCATTACGCCGTGTTAATGGGTAATCAACGTCGAAAAGGGGTTTATATTAACTGGTCTTCAATCACTGAAGCACTAGCGCCTGACCCTTTGTGCGATGAAATTATCAAACTACAACATAACGTAGCAAGCGATTCTAGCTCTTACCGTAAGCCAATTGTGAAAATTATGCATGAAAAGCTTTTGGTTTTTAGGCGGTCGCCAAATAGAAATACTGTTGTGAGTTTAGAGCAGTATGTCTCAACACTTGAAAATAACTTAGCTCAAGAATTGTTAGTCACGCTTCGACGGGTGATGCAATGCAGTTCATGGAGTGAGGCTGAAATCTTATCGCTAATATCCAATGTGTATGCTCAAACGAGTTTACATATTGATTGGCAAGGATTAGTGCAAAAGTTGTTAACGAGTCACCATTTTATCAACCATAACGGACGCTTTAGTCTGGCTTAGTTGGTCAACATTAATACCCCTGCAGGGACACATCCCTGTTGGGGTTGTGTGCTCTGCGAATGGAGAACACACATGATTATTCCAACATTATCAGATAATGCACATTTGGCACTGGCGCAACTTGCTGGTGGTTCCCGTGTCACTCGTGTACATACACAATGGCAAAAGGGCAATTCACTAACAAATATCGTTACTTATGGGATTAAAGACAAACGTACAGTAATGCACATTTTGCGGACGGGTAGAGAGTGTGTGGCGTATGAAGTCAAACAATTAGAAAGATATTCAATGAGTCTTGCTATAGAGCAAGCTCGTGAAATTCTTGATGAAATTTAATTCCGCTGTAGAGGTTTTAAATCAACAACAACCAAAAATATAGGCGGAAATCAGTGATTATTACTCGACCTATTAACCCTCGGGAACCCGATTTATTAATTGGGTTTGAATGCTTAGCGCTTATTATCCATGATTTAGATGGGAGTGAAGTTGCTACAGTATCAGCCCCGAACGGCCGATGGACACATGATGCATTAGAGTCACTAGATCTCTATGCATATTGTCCTAATGGCTGGGATGCATATCTAGGAACAAATTGGATAGGCAGTTCAGAAGTGTAAAAACCTCATTCTTATGGAGCCTTACCTTTGCCAACCGTGAAACCTCTTTCGGTATTTTCAATTATTCTTCGTTGATTTTCTAGACCGTTCGAGTGGTTAAGAAGATTGTATTTGATTTATAACGTAGACAATGATTTCGCTAATGAATATGGAATTCCTAACATTTTAGCAATCTTACTGATAGAGACACCTTGACCAGATAGGCGTTTGATTTCTGTAACTCTGTATTTGCGCTCAGCCGTTCCTCTATCCCGTTTTACATCATTCATTACTTGTACCTCTGAATGTTGACATCATATATTTATCTTGTCCCTTTATCATAATTGCACATTCACAACCCGCAACTGGTCATGACTAAATAAATTATCGATGCTTTTTTGCGGTATTGAATTTGGGATCTAACGATGTGTTGTAGAGCTGTTTTCTATCGAATCTTTAACTAATGCTTCGACGAACCTTTCCTACCTTTATGATGCTAGCCAATAGTAGTTAAGGCTTCTAGCACTTCACCTTGTCTTGAATTCATTTAACTGACACTATAAGCGCACCAATTTTGCTTATGGTGCGTTTATAGTGAAGGGAAGACCAATTAGCAACAGCGAGCTTTGGGACTATTTGATCGGTAAGAATTGCGGTCGTAAATCAGAGTTTAAAGAACGTAACAAACTAGTGTTAGTCCTGATGAATCACTGTGGGATAAGACCTATTGAGTTATGCCTGATCACTAGCCAACTGCTGATCTCCTCAACAGGTTTGCTTAACGAGTTATTTATTATCCCGGAGTCAATATCATTTGATGGTAATGAGCGGCCAATACCGTTAACCAATGATGAAGTCAAAAGTGCAATAGAAAGCTATTTAGCTTGGTTACAGGCTAAAGGGCTTAACACTCACCCTCATAAATCATATCTCGGTTTTAACCCTAATTTGCCATTGCTTGTGAGCGACAACTATAAAGAGTTCGGGCTTCAACATCGCGGCAAAAAGATTGATGGTTCAAAGAAGTTGCTCCCAATAGCAATGAACAAACTCATAGACTCTCTCATAGTCAAAGCTGGCCTTAATGATTGTGGGGTTGATAGAACCTCTTTCATTAAAGCGTTTGTGATTGAGGGCTATAAAAGCGGTTTATCGGTAAATGATTTGATCATCATTGGTGGTATGTCAGATACAACAGTAAAAACCTATCTAGCCGCAGATCTCGAACAATACAGCCCTATTACTGAATGGTTTATTGATCGTGGCATTCGTAAACAAAAAAAATTAGAATCCTTGAGGAAAATGAGGCGGTTTAAGATATGAATGATCTCTCTATTGATTATGAAAAATATAAAGAAAATCAAGTTTCTTCCCCAAAAGGAAAAACAGTGCTTGACTGTTATCTGTTCATTTCCCATAATGGGAAATGGTCATGAGAATTGTATCTAGAGCGGCTTTAAAAGCCTTTTGGGAACAACCGAAATATCAAGATGCAGAGCAGCCATTAAAAGCGTGGTTTGACGAAGCCAAACATGCTGATTGGGAAAGTTCTCACGATATAAAGGCTTTGTATCGAAATGCGAGTTTTGTCGGGAATAACCGAGTTGTTTTTAATATCCACGGCAATAAATACCGTCTAATTGTGGCGGTGAATTATCAGTTTAAGATGTGTTACATCAGGTTCGTTGGAACCCATGCTGAATACGACAAAGTAGATGCAGCAACGATTTAATAGGGCAAGAATATGAGCATTAAACCAATTAAGACAGAGAGCGACAACAAGGCCGCTTTAGAGCGAATAGAGCAGCTTTGGGATGCACAGCCGAATACAGAAGAAGGTGATGAACTGGATGTGTTGGTAACGTTGGTTCAAGCGTTTGAAGAAATCCATTACCCCATTAGTGCGCCCAACCCAGTTGAAGCCATTCGTTTCAGAATGGAGCAAGCGGGGCTAGATGATACCGACTTAGTACCTTACTTGGGGCAGCGTAGCCGAGTCAGTGAAGTTTTAAATTACAAAAGACGCCTCAGTATAGGCATGATCAGAAAGCTTAATGAAGGGCTTAAAATTCCTTTAGAAAGTCTTATTCGCGACTACCAATTAGCTCGATAGGAAATAGATTTTATGAGTGATTATGTGTGCGTTTATATTAAAGTTTGATAATTCTTAATAGTGTTTGATCATTTATAATA
>NZ_JBGOOV010000049.1:0-11832 GCF_041439795.1 Shewanella sp. 5S214 | reverse complement strand
TAAGATGAAAGCCCTAGCAGAAATGCTAGGGCTTTTTTCGTTGGGCGATAAAAAGATAACAACATAAAATCCCGCGGCGGTTCGTTGAAGTGACAAGGTTGCGAGATTGTAGTGCATGGCCCCATCCATGGCATGTTAGCCTCTTTATGAGCAGACCGCGGCCTGTCTTTGTCGCAAAACTCACGGATTAAACCCGTCCGCTCCGGCAACGTAAGTTGAAGGCTTTTGCTGTAATGCAAAGGCCTTTTTGTGTCTGTAATTGGGTCAAATAGGTAATAATATTAGCGAAGTTATCACTGATACACAGATTTTTAGTTGATGTTAACTGTATCGGTGAGCCTGTAAAGTGCTGTGTTAACCGAGGACCTGTGGTGTTTATATCAATATTCACTTGCGCATTTATCAATAACGGGCCTCATTTGCAATGTGAGGCCTTGGTCATTTATTTAAAAATTTATTGCATCACTTCATCTAATAAACGGTTTTAAGTCAGCTCTGTTCTATAAGGAATGCTGCTTTGTGCTCCGCTGCGTGTAACGGCTATTGATGAGGCTAAGTTAGCAAACATTACGGCTTCTGTTAATGATTCTCCTTCGTCTAATGCCACCATTAGTGCACCGTTAAATGTGTCTCCGGCTGCAACCGTATCAATTGCATTAACTATGGGCGCAGGAATGATTTGTCCTTGGCTTTTTTCACTGACATAAGCGCCTTTACTTCCAAGTGTGATAATAACGGTATTAACGCCCTTATGATGAAGGTCTTGTGCTGCTTTCTCTGCGCTTTGTTGATCGATAACCTCAATGCCAGTTAATGCAAAGGCTTCTGTCTCATTTGGGGTGATGATATCGATTAAGCGCAACAAATCATTACTCAGTTTAGCTGCTGGAGCAGGATTGAGTATGGTCGTGCAGTGATACTGCTTGGCGAGGATTAATGCCTGATGAACAGTGTCTAACGAGGTTTCTAGTTGGACTAGTACGTAATCTGCTTGAGCAAACAATGCTTGTTGCTGCTGAATGTGCTCCGCAGACAAATAGGCGTTAGCACCAGGTACAACTCCGATGCTATTCTCACCGTGTTGATTAACAAATATTACGGCAGTGCCGGTACTCTGATTAGCAATATCATAACAGCCACTTAAATTGATTCCATCAGCAGCCCAAGTTTTGCGCATTATTACAGCATTACTATCATCACCCAGAGCACAGATGAAATATACTTTCTGTTGAGGGTTACTCAATCTCCCTGCCGCCACAACTTGGTTTGCCCCTTTGCCTCCAAGTTCTAGCCGATATTGCTGACTAATCAACGTCTGCCCAGCTTGGGGTAACTCATTAAATGTTAGAACATGATCGGCATTAGCACTGCCGACAACTAATAAAGTACTCATGTTTATCCTTAGTTGCCACGCCGATCTAGTTAAATTGGCATGGCATGAGTTCGTTAGTAATCGTTTAAACGCTCAATAATAAAGTCTACAAAACCCGTTCGGTTTATATTAAACAAGACTTTGGCATTATGTGGATTGTTGGTTAATTGATATCGATCAACTACTGTCATACCTTGGGTATATTGCCCTTTAGTTTCAATGCCAACCCAGCAATCAACAGCGGTAAACAATGATGGATTGAGTAACCATGCTATGGTGCAAGGATCATGTAATGGTGCACCTGTGAAACCCCATTTAGGGTCACGATGGTAAATCATAAAGAAGTCGAGCAGTTCGGCGACGCATTTGGCTATTGGGTTGTTGATTGCTCTAATACGTTCAATATCTTCATCCATGATTTGTGCTTCGTGGGTTACATCTAGTCCGCACATCACAATCGGTAAGCCAGATTTGAACACCATATCAGCAGCTTCAGGGTCGACAAAAATATTAAACTCTGCCGCAGGAGTCCAATTGCCCACACCTGCTGCGCCGCCCATCAGTACGATACTATCTATGTTGGAATGTAATTCAGGGTGTGCAGCGAGAAACAGGGCAATATTAGTTAACGGTCCTGTAGGAACAAGGGTGACGGGGTGCTTGCTGCCACGAACCTTATCGGCCATTAGTTCAATAGCGGTTTGTTGTACTGGTGCAAATGCCGGATCGGGAAGTTTTGGCCCATCAAGACCACTTTCACCGTGAACGTTGTCAGCAATAATAAGCTCGCGAGCTAATGGTTTCGGAGCGCCACTTGCAACCGGAATATCATGTCGGCCTAATAGGGTAAGTACACGCAATGCGTTGTTTAAGGTCTTTTCTGGTGTTTGGTTACCGGCACTCGTTGTAATGGCCAACACATCAAGTTTTGCTGAACTTAGTGCTAAAATAAGTGAGATGGCATCGTCATGACCGGGATCGCAGTCGAGAATAACAGGACGTTTCATGGATAATTTCCTTATTCAATAAGAAGGTATAATGTACCACTATCATTGTTGTTGGCTTAATGCTTAAAAAGTAAAATGTGATCTAAAATACCATGGCATAGTGGTTGAGATAATCGATCTGCAGTAACTTGCCTTAGCTCAAGAGTTGTTGCAAATCTCTCAATGTAATTTGTTATTAACCATGCCGTGATGGATGGGTTGTTTTACGCTACAGTGTGGTTTTATTAAGTAGGTAGGATTATGAATTGTCGTTTAGGTTGCGGTGCTTGCTGTATTGCGCCTTCTATTACTAGTGCAATACCGGGAATGCCAAATGGTAAACCTGCAGGGGTGCGTTGTATCCAATTAAATGATGCTAACTTATGTATGATATTTGGTCAGCCAGAGCGTCCAGAGGTATGCGCTGAGTTTAGTGCAAGTATCGATGTATGTGGTACTAGCAATGATCAAGCTTTATGGTTGATCACTGATTTAGAGTCATCAACATGTTAATCTGCACTTATTATTTATCTTGGATATTTTAGACCATGCAACTAACCCGATATACAGATTTTGGTATCCGCATTTTAATGTATCTTGCTGTGCAATCTGAACGCGAAACTTTGTTTCGAATTGCCGAAGTCACCAGTGTATTTGATCTTTCTTCAAATCATGTGGCAAAGATAATCCATCAATTAGGCAAGATGGGATATTTGCAAACGGTCAGAGGCAAAAGTGGTGGTTTTAGATTAGCAAAGCCAGCCGATGAGGTGGTAATAGGGCAATTGGTTCGTGATTTAGAGCACTCATTAGCGCCTATCGATTGTGAGTCACCATATTGCCGCTTTACACCAATATGCCGATTAAAAGGCGTGTTAGCGCAGGCTGTTTCAGCTTATTTAGTGGTGCTTGACCAATACACATTAGCAGATGTTGTCGCGAATAAATCACAAATTCTAGCAACGTTACCAGACTTATCTATCTCAGTGTTGCAGGTGGAGTAGCTTGAGTTGATAAAGCAACATTGAGATCATCAAATAATTGAGATGTTGGCAGTAATGTAATGCCATTGTCATTTAAACGAGCCAAATTAGCGTTCAGAAATCGGATGGTTTCAGGATAAGGATGGGCAATAGCAATCAGCTTACCTTGTTGTTTTGATTGTGTAATTATCAGTTGGAACTGTTTTTCAAGCGCTCGCTCACTAGTGTCGTTATCTAAAAATATCTGTCTTCTCATCGATGGCACACCAAGCTGCATCGCCTTGTTGCTAGCTTTAGTATATTTAGTCGTAAAGCTGTCGATAAAAAACAGTTGTCGCTCTTTTAAACTCTGCATTACCCATAACATCTGCTTATCCATTTGAGTCAGTAAGCTGCCCATATGATTATTAGCCCCTTTAGCAAACGGAATATTAGCGAACGCACTTTGTAACTGTTGTTTAATTTGCACTTCAGTCATGTCGTTGGTTAATCCTCCCGGCCCTAATGCTTTACCATTTAAGGCTTGCATTGGCAGGTGCAACATAATTTCATGGCCTTTGTTGAAACCATCAGTGGCCAGCTTTTTTCCTAGCGGAGTATGCGGTAATACCGATAAAGTGATGGCATTGGGTAATAACAATGCGGCTTCGTCAGTTGAACGATAACCTATATCGTCAATGATAATGGCTAGTTTGGCTGCCGTGGCAGGCATGATGCTACAGAGGCTGAGTAAGATAAATAGTAGATTGCGCACGAATTTGACTTATCTAGTTGGGTGAGTTTAATTGTTCAATGACATGCATAACAAGACGATTATAAACACAGTTACACAGCTTGATATAGCATTTGTTAAGAGAGTGCTACTGAATAGCGTCGTGCAGTGTTATTTTATATCTGCTATTACTTATCCGTGAGCCGATTTTATATCGCGTTTGGTTAAGCTTAACGGCAATAATAAGCTGGATCGACGGCCTTACCTTTGTTGCGAATTTCGAAGTACAGTCCTGGCTCACTTTGTCCGCCTGAACGACCGACAAGTGCAATAGACTCACCCGTTTTGACCATGTCGCCAGGTTGTCTCAATAATGTTTGGGCGTGACCATAGAGGCTCATATAGCCCTTACCATGATCAATCACTAACACCATACCAAAACCTCGTAGCCAGTCGGCATAAATGACTTTACCTGATGCAACCGCATTGATATTTTGTCCTTCTGGCGCCGAAAGTACTGTGCCTTTCCAAACAATCTGTCCTGAGCGACTGCTGCCAAAGCGTTTACTCACTCTACCTTTGGTTGGCCATGTTAATTTGGCTTTTTGATTCAATAACCCATCCATTGTTGGGTTAGATTTGGCGGCTACCATGGCTTGTTGCACGATGCGCTTTAAACTTGCCTCTTCTATTTGCAGTTGTTCTAATTCTGCGCCTTTACTCGATAAGGTGCGCTGTAATTGAGTCAGAGTTTGCTGGCGTTGACCTTGCTCTTTAGTTAATTGCAGTGCTTGTTGTTTTTGATCTATCACTAAAGCATTGAGTTTTTGCTGCGCAGTGACTTGTAGTTGTTTTACTTTATTAAGGTCAATACTGGTTTGCTTCAGCTGCTGGATAGCGTCTATACGGGCATTATTCAGAAATTGATAATACGCCAGCATACGTTCAACCGTGGCTGGATTTTGCTGGTTAAGCATCATTTTGGTGTAATCATGATTACCGGCTAAATAAGCACTCGATAATTGTTTTGATAAGGTGTCTTGCTGACTTAGTTTCAGTTTAGCTAAGTCAATTTGTTGTTTATCCAGCTCTTTAAGTTTGATGTTAACCTCAGACAATGCCTTTTGTGATTGATTAACTTGTTGAGCGGCTTTTGCAATCGCTTTTTCATCACTTTTAAGCAGTGAAATGAGCTTCTCGCGTTGCTTCGAGGTATCTTTAAGGGAGTTTTGTTGTTGGTTTATTTGCGCTTGGATAGACTTCAAAGCCGATTGGCGTGAAGACAAATCGGCACTAGTTGCCGTAAATGAGAAGATTAGAAAGCCAGCAATAATGCTGGCTTTAACAAATAAACGAGTTATCACGAGTTAATGTTTACTCTTTAAGGTCAATGATACAGCGTCCACTCATTTCTTTCGGGATGCTTTGGCCCATTAAGGTTAACATAGTTGGCGCAATATCGCTCAAACGTCCACCATCTTTTATTACCGCATCACGGCCGACATAAACGAAGGGCACTAAGTTACTGGTGTGAGCTGTAAATGCTTGTCCATTAGACAGATCTGTCATCTTCTCCGCATTACCATGATCGGCAGTAATCAAGCATTCGCCATCAACTTTAGCTAAGGCTTCAACAACTCGACCGATACAAGCATCAACGGCTTCACAAGCTTTAACTGCAGCATCAAACTTACCGCTATGGCCTACCATGTCACCATTTGGATAGTTACAAATAACCACATCATATTTATTTGATTCAATTGCGGCGACCAATTTGTCGGTTAATTCAGTTGAACTCATTTCAGGTTGTAAATCGTAAGTTGCGACCTTAGGTGACTCAATTAAAATGCGATCCTCGCCTTCAAATGGCTCTTCTTTACCGCCATTAAAAAAGAAGGTCACATGGGCATATTTTTCAGTTTCTGAAATGCGTAACTGAGTTTTATGCAGATTTTGCAGGGTTTCACCTAAAGTATTCACTAAATCACTCGATGGATAGGCTACTGGAGCCTTAATATCAGCCGCGTAATCAGTTAGCATTACAAAGTTAATTTTTGGTGTTTTATTACGTACAAAACCGTCAAAATCTGGGTTGACAAAGGTGCGAGTAATTTGACGAGCACGATCTGCGCGGAAGTTCATAAAAATGAGCGCATCGTTATCGTTAAGTTCAGCAGCTTCGCCTTGAGCATCAACAATCACAGATGCAGCAACAAACTCATCATTTTCGTCACGCGCATAGGCCGCTTCAAGTGCTTCAGGCGCAGAAGCATAGGTAAACTTGCCTTTACCTTCAGTGATTAACTCGTAGGCTTGCGATACTCGATCCCAACGGTTGTCGCGATCCATCGCAAAGTAGCGACCAATAAGCGATGCGGTACGGCCATGACCTAATTCAGCAAATAGTTCATCAAAATGAACCAAGCTATTTTTAGCACTACGAGGTGGTGTATCTCGGCCATCTAAAAAGGCATGCAAGTACACTTTAGTCGCGCCGCGTTCAATAGCCATGCGACACATTGCTTCAATGTGTTCTTCATGGCTGTGTACACCACCGGCAGACAACAGCCCCATAATGTGCACCGCACCATTTGCGGCAATGGCTTTGTCTACTGCATTGCTAAGCGCAGGATTTTGTTCAAACTCATGATCGGCAATCGCTTTGCTGATGCGAGTGAGTTCTTGATACACGATGCGGCCTGAGCCGATATTGATATGGCCAACTTCAGAGTTACCCATTTGACCATCAGGCAAGCCGACGTCGATACCAGAACCCGAAATAAGACTGTGAGCATATTGTGCATTGAGCTTATCTAAAACAGGAGTCTTAGCATGAAAAACCGCGTTATCTTGCGTGTTTTCACTATAACCCCAGCCATCAAGGATAAGTAATGCGAGTGGACGTTTCTTTGTCATTATGCAAATACCTTTAAGTTGGAAATAGAAGAGTTAGAAAATTTCAATTGTATGAATATTACTACTTATCGATAGTGTGCAAAAGGCATATAGGTTTGAAGATATAACCAAAGCTGCTGATAACGAGGGGCGAGTCACGAATAACTCAGCGTAAAGCGTTTATTTTCGGTGTTTCTTTAATGAAAACTGCCGAGCAAAACGATATACTCGGGCCATCTCATCTTAGTCATCGTCAGAGAAATCAGTAATTATGCAAGAATATATGGAATTTTTTAAAGCGAACCCAATGTTAAGTTTAGCGTGGGTCGGCTTGTTTGTAGCGCTTGTTGTTAGTGTCATTAAATCTGGTACATCAAAAGTGAAGCACGTTAGCCATCAAGAGCTAACACTCATGGTAAATAAGCAAGATGCTAAAGTTGTTGATGTGCGTGGAAAAGAAGAATTTAAAAAGGGTCATATTGTTGATGCGCTTAATGTGACCTTGTCTGAAATAAAAAATAATCAAGTCACTAGCCTTGAAAAGTTCAAAACCAGCCCCATTATATTAGTATGTAACTCAGGTATGACATCGTCACAAGCCGCTCAACTTCTTACTAAACAAGGATTTGAGAATGTGTTTAACCTTAAGGGTGGCATGGGTGAATGGCAGGGTGCTAATTTACCCGTAGTTAAAAGCAAGCGTTAATATGGTTGCTTAATTGTATTCAGTGTTAATGCATTTGGGTATGAATTAACACTGTTTATTATCAAGATCTTGCTCGTTATGATTTATCGAGCTGGATCAACTTTACGGGATAGCACTAATGTTAGATTAATTCTTTATACATTAAGTGTGACAGCCCAACACAATTAGCTTCACAGAAAAGCTAAATAACATTGATAGGTAGGAAATTATGGCTGAAGTAGCAAACAACGAAGCACAAGCACCACAGTTCAACATTCAGCGTATTTATACAAAGGATTTGTCTTTTGAAACGCCAAATAGCCCTGCTGTTTTCCAGAAAGAATGGAACCCAGAAGTAAAATTGGATTTAGATACTCGTAGCAACAAGCTGTCAGATGACACATTTGAAGTTATCTTATCGTTAACTGTTACTGCTAAAAATGGCGAAGATACTGCCTTTTTATGTGAAGTTCAGCAAGCGGGTATTTTCTCAATCGTTGGCTTAACTGAACAACAACTTGCCCATTCTTTAGGCGCATATTGCCCTAACGTATTATTCCCGTATGCACGTGAATTAGTCGGTAACTTAGTTGGTCGTGGTACTTTCCCACAACTGAATCTTGCTCCAGTTAACTTTGATGCACTATTTGCTCAGTACGTTCAACAGCGTCAAGCTGCTGCAACTGAAGCAGCAACTGCATAATTTATGAATAATGCTGCCGAAATTACGGTATTAGGGGCGGGGTCTTATGGCACCGCCCTTGCTATTTCTTTAGCCAGTAACGGTCATAAGACATTGCTTTGGGGTCACGATCCTAAGAGCATGCAAGTGTTAGCTGACAGTCGCTGTAACGAGCGTTTTCTTCCTGGTATTCAGTTCCCCGATTCTTTAGCAATCGAACCGGATTTAGGCAAAGCACTCGCGGCAAGCAAAAATATCTTAGTGGTTGTGCCCAGCCATGTGTTTGGTGATGTACTCAAACAAGCAAAGCCATTACTGCGAAAAGATGCACGGATTGTATGGGCAACCAAAGGCTTAGAGCCTGAAACTGGTCGTTTATTGCAAGATGTTGCACGTGAGCAATTAGGTGAACAATATCCATTAGCGGTATTGTCAGGGCCTACGTTTGCTAAAGAGCTAGCCGCAGGCTTACCGACAGCTATTTCTGTAGCAGGTACTTGCCCCGAGTTTACTCATGATTTGGTTGAACTACTTCATAGCCCTAAACGTCTGCGTGTATACGCAAATGACGACTTTACTGGCATACAATTAGGTGGTGCGGTTAAAAACGTCATTGCTATTGGTGCTGGCATGTCAGATGGTATTGGCTTTGGTGCTAATGCACGTACAGCATTAATTACCCGCGGTTTAGTCGAACTTAGCCGTTTAGGTGTTGCGCTCGGCGCAGATGCCTCAACCTTTATCGGCATGGCGGGTTTGGGTGATTTGGTATTAACTTGTACCGATAATCAATCGCGTAACCGTCGTTTTGGCTTAGCTTTAGGTCAGGGCAAAGACGTGATCACCGCGCAAGAAGAAATTGGACAAGTGGTTGAAGGCTACCGCAATACCAAAGAAGTGTTTACCTTGGCTAAACGCCTTGGGGTAGAAATGCCGATTACCGAGCAAATTTATCAGGTGCTTTATCAAGGTAAAGCGCCAATTGAAGCTGCTAAAGAGTTACTTAGCCGTGAAAAAACGTCTGAAACACTCAAAAAATAGTGTCACACAGAAGCTAAGTTAATCGTGAGTAGTAACAAAAAAGGATGCTAAAATAGCATCCTTTTTTGCATTTGATGTTTATCAGTTAACTGTTAAACAACCAATTGAAACAGTGTGGAGTAAAACGTGAAACATCATGACGTAATCATTATCGGTGCCGGTGCGGCAGGACTAATGTGTGCTGCGACAGCGGGCTATAGAGGTCGTGATGTGTTGGTGTTAGATAACGCCAAACAAGCTGGTAAAAAAATTCTTATCAGTGGTGGTGGGCGTTGCAATTTTACTAACCAAAAAGTGGAGCCGCACCAGTTCATTTGTGGCAATCCGCACTTTGTTAAATCGGCATTAGCGCGCTATCGATCAAGTGACTTTATTGACTTGGTTGAACGTCATGGCATTGAATACCATGAGCGTGATCATGGACAATTATTTTGTAATGACTCCGCTAAAGACATAGTCACCATGTTAATGACCGAGTGTGAATGGGCCGGGGTCAAGGTTCAGCTGCGTACTGAGATTTTATCGGTCAACAAAACCGATACCGGATTTACCTTAAGCACCTCTAATGGTGACTTTAGCTGCGGATCACTGGTTATTGCCACTGGTGGCTTATCCATGCCCAAATTAGGTGCTACGCCTTATGGTTACAAGCTTGCTGAGCAATTTGGTTTAAAGGTTCTGCCGACCAGTGCTGGTTTGGTTCCTTTTACTTGGCATGCCGAACAAAAAGTCCGCTTTGAGCCGTTATCGGGTATTGCTGTACCAACCACAATTACCGCGCAAGATGGCACCCAGTTTAGCGAAGCCTTATTATTTACTCATCGCGGCTTATCAGGCCCCGCGGTACTGCAAATTTCAAACTACTGGCAGCCAGGTGAAGCCATTTCTATCAATTTATTACCGGGTGAAAACGCGTTAGATAAAATTGAATTTGCACTGAAACATCATCCGAAACAAAGCCTGCGTAATACCCTGAGCCAATGGTTACCTAAACGCTTGGTCGATGCACTGTTTGAAGAGTCGCTATTAGATAAAGCGCTAAATCAACTGGGTCACGGTGAGCGTGAAAAGTTAGCAAACGAATTAAATAACTGGTCAATTATTATGAATGGCACAGAAGGTTACCGCACCGCAGAAGTGACTTTAGGTGGTGTTGATTCTAATGAGCTGTCATCTAAAACCATGCAAGCTAACAAAGTACCAGGATTGTATTTTATTGGTGAAGTAATGGATGTAAGTGGTTGGTTAGGCGGGTTTAATTTTCAATGGGCCTGGTCATCCGGTGTCGCGGCAGGGTTGGCGGTTTAGTTGTGAATTGAAGGAATTAAAACGAAGACAGATGAAATTGAAGCGAAGACAATCTTTTTGTGAAAATTGCTTAATTTCAATCTATCGCATTGATTATTAATGTTAAAAAGACTGTCTTCGTTTTGACTATCTAAAACCACCAGAACAATACCAATTACTATAATGTCATTTTAGATTTGATATCGTGATAGTTAAATAGTCAAAGCATGTACTTCCTTAGTAAACTTTTGGTTTGGTATTTTTACAATGAAACGTTAACAATAAATGATGTTGAGACAATTGAAATGAAAGAAACCATCTAAACCAGAATAGGTTTAGATGGTCGTTCGAGTGCAAAAAGATTTTCAATGAAAATATTTATCTGAATTATGGCTTGACATTTTTAGTGAAAATTTAGTTTGGACTGTATTATTTTTGATATATCTCATTTAAATAGGGAGTATCCACACCTTAATGCGCCTTATTATTTAGCCTACCGGTATTTTCACCACCAACTAACTTGAAAAATTAAAAAATCAAAATCAACATTAAAAAATATTAAGTAAATCAGGATCAAAAGTGATCCCTTCTAATTCAGAATCAAGTATTAAGCGCTTGAAGGAGTCATTACAGAAGATTGAATAACCGCCTTGTAGCTTTGATTTAAATACAAGCTTATTTGCAATATCTTGTTCATCAAAAGCAAGGATCTTTAAGCCGTCTTCATATCCATCTAGAAATTTCACTTCACATAAAGATTTATCTTCTTGGCCGAAAACAAGTGGGTTGAATAACATCAGCGGCTCACCATCTGCCTCAACTCTAACAAACTCACCATATGGCCTAAGTCTATCTCCTAATAGCAAATATGAAGGCTGAGTGAGTACAAGAAAATTTGTAAGCACATTAATATCAAAATTTTGCAACTTGGCTTGTGGGAAATAGTGACAGCTAAAAGTACCAGCCCATAGTTCAAGAATACTCGTATTATCATCAGGCAAGGCTATTAGTCTCTTCACAACATCATCAAATGAGTGGTCGCTATTACTAACAATTTGATTGGTCATATTAACAAAATTGAGATCGATTAGATCATACGAACCATGTGGCTTTTTTAATTGATATGCGCTCATATTCCTTTCCAAAGTTCATCTTTATCTTCAAAAATCATGCTCGGTAACGTTCCTGT
>NZ_JBGOOV010000048.1:0-15676 GCF_041439795.1 Shewanella sp. 5S214 | reverse complement strand
CTGCTGTTAAAGTTGTTTTACCATGGTCAACGTGACCGATGGTGCCCACGTTTACGTGAGGCTTAATACGTTCAAATTTAGCTTTTGCCACGATATATTCCTTTCTTTTCAGAAGTGCTCGATTAATTCGAGCAATATAACATTGATGCCGTAACCAATATTAGTTACGAGATTCTATAATCGCTTTTGCAATGTTTTGCGGTGCATCTGCGTACTTCAAGAACTCCATAGAGTATGAAGCACGACCCTGAGATGCAGAGCGCAAATCAGTTGCATAACCAAACATTTCAGATAGAGGCACTACTGCGTGGACAAGTTTAACACCTGCGATGCCATCGTCCATACCTTCGATTATGCCACGACGGCGGTTTAAATCACCCACTACGTCGCCCATATAATTTTCAGGTGTAGTCACTTCTACTTTCATACAAGGTTCGAGCAACACCGGAGACGCTTCAAGCGCCCCCTGTTTAAAGCCCATAGAACCTGCAATTTTGAATGCCATTTCGTTCGAGTCCACATCATGATATGAACCATCAAATAAACTGACTTTCACGTCAAGTACAGGATAGCCGGCTAAAACGCCGTTTTTCATCTGTTCTTGAATACCTTTATCAACGGCAGGAATGAATTCACGAGGAACTACACCGCCTACTATTTCGTTAACAAATTCATAGCCAGAACCCTCTTCGAGAGGTTCAATTCTTAACCAAACATGACCAAATTGACCACGTCCGCCAGATTGACGTATGAACTTACCTTCCACTTCAACTTTAGAACGAATTGTTTCACGGTAGGCTACCTGTGGTTTACCTACGTTACACTCTACACCAAACTCGCGACGCATACGGTCAACGATAATGTCTAAGTGTAATTCGCCCATACCAGATATCAGTGTTTGTGCCGATTCGTCATCAGTCTCAACTTTGAATGATGGATCTTCCGCTGCTAATTTTTGCAGCGCAATCCCCATTTTATCTTGGTCGGCTTTTGAACGAGGCTCAACGGCAATGGTAATTACAGGTTCAGGGAACTCCATGCGCTCAAGAATCACTCTGTGATCATTATCGCAGAGAGTATCACCGGTTGTTACATCTTTAAGACCGATAGCAGCCGCTATATCACCAGCACGTACTTCTTTCAGTTCTGTTCGGTCGTTTGCGTGCATTTGCACAATACGCCCTACTCGCTCACGTTTCTGCTTAACAGAATTATAAACACCAGAACCTGATTCAAGCACACCTGAATACACGCGGATAAAGGTCAGTGTACCAACAAATGGATCAGTCGCAATTTTAAATGCTAAGGCCGCAAAAGGGGCATTATCATCGGGTGGGCGTTTAACTTCGTTTTCGCTGTCATCAATACCGGTAATTGCAGGTACATCATTAGGCGCTGGTAAGAAGTCAACTACCGCATCGAGAACCGCTTGCACACCTTTGTTCTTAAATGCAGAACCACAAGTTGCTAATACGATCTCATTGTTAATTGTGCGCTGACGCAACGCTGTTTTGATCTCGACTTCTGATAACTCACCTTCTTCAAGGTACTTGTTCATCAGTTCATCAGAGGCTTCAGCTGCTGCTTCCACGAGATACTCATGCATCTCTGCCGCTTTTGCTGCTAGATTTGCAGGAATGTCTTCATAAGTGAATGTCATCCCCTGATCTATTTCAGACCAGTTAATGGCTTTCATCTTAATTAAATCAATAACACCCTTGAAGTTCTCTTCTGCACCAATATTTAAATGAATTGGTACACAAGTCGCACCAAGGCGATTACGAATTTGATTTATTACACGGTCGAAATCTGCACCTGCACGGTCCATCTTATTAACAAATACCAGACGCGGAACGTGGTATTTATCAGCTTGACGCCATACGGTTTCAGATTGTGGTTCAACGCCTGACGAGCCGCAGAATACTACTACAGCGCCATCGAGAACACGTAATGAACGCTCGACTTCAATAGTGAAGTCTACGTGACCTGGGGTATCGATGATATTAATACGGTGTTCAGTGAACTGAGCTTCCATACCGCGCCAAAAAGTTGTTACTGCAGCAGAGGTGATAGTAATACCACGCTCTTGCTCTTGTACCATCCAATCTGTCGTGGCGGCGCCGTCATGCACCTCGCCGATTTTATGAGACATACCGGTATAGAACAGAACACGTTCTGTTGTGGTAGTTTTACCTGCATCCACATGAGCAACAATACCGATATTTCGATAACGCTCAATTGGGGTTATACGAGCCACTATTTATACCCTCTCAGCTAAAACTTTTGGTTTTAGCAATATCAACAATATGGAGCGGACCGAAGTCCGCTCCATCATATTACCAACGGTAATGAGCAAAGGCTTTGTTAGCTTCAGCCATGCGATGCACGTCTTCACGCTTCTTAACCGCAGTACCTTTGTTTTCAGACGCATCTAGCATTTCACCTGCTAGACGTAAAGCCATAGATTTTTCACCACGTTTGCGAGCAGCTTCAACTAACCAGCGCATCGCTAGTGCGTTACGACGCACTGGACGAACTTCACATGGTACTTGATAAGTAGAACCACCAACGCGACGAGATTTAACTTCGACTGATGGGCGAACGTTATCAAGAGCTGCTTCAAGGATACTTAAATGATTTTCGCTTTTCTTTTCAGCGACAACATCTAGTGCCTTGTAAATGATTTTTTCTGCAGTCGACTTTTTGCCGTCCTGCATGATGACGTTGATGAACTTAGCCAACAACTCACTGTGAAACTTTGGATCTGGTAGGATTTTACGTTGTCCTACAACGCGACGTCTTGGCATATTAATTCTCCGTATGCTTCAGGTATTTCCAAAACTGGAATGTCAAATAAATACTAGCTTGGCCTTACTTAAACGGGATACGTTAAGACTTAGGACGCTTAGCACCGTACTTAGAACGGCCTTGGCGACGTGAAGTCACGCCAGCACAGTCTAATGCGCCACGAACAGTGTGGTAACGCACACCTGGTAAGTCTTTAACACGACCACCACGGATTAGGATTACACTGTGCTCTTGCAAGTTATGGCCTTCACCACCGATATACGAAGTTACTTCGAAACCGTTAGTTAAGCGCACACGAGCTACTTTACGTAGTGCAGAGTTAGGTTTTTTAGGTGTTGTAGTGTACACACGAGTACAAACACCACGTTTTTGTGGGCACGCGTTCAACGCAGGCACATTAGTCTTTTCGACTTTTGGCGCGCGTGGCTTACGTACCAACTGGTTAACAGTTGCCATGTATAGCTCCGACAGTTGATTCAAGCTCAACAATTAGGTGTGAAAAATCTATATCCCACAATGGTGGGACGCGGAATTTTAGAAAGGTAATGGCAATCTGTCAAGAAATAGCCAACTTTTCATGCAAATTCCAATAAAAAAGGCGCCAATGGCGCCTTTTTTTAACAAAAAACTAACTTAATCTTGGCCACCGGCCAAGTTTAGTAGATCTGCTAGGTTCTGTTCAGCTTCGCTTGCAGTAACAGTTGTAGCTGCTACTTTGCCACGAGAACTTAACACTTTAGCGCGTTCTTCGTTACGGGTCTTGTGATAAGCATAACCAGTACCAGCTGGGATCAAACGACCAACGATTACGTTTTCTTTCAGACCACGTAATGGATCGCTCTTACCGCCAACGGCCGCTTCAGTTAACACACGAGTGGTTTCCTGGAACGATGCTGCAGAGATGAATGATTCAGTAGCCAAAGACGCTTTGGTAATACCGAGTAATTCACGTTCAAACGTTGCAGGTGTTTTACCTTGAGCGATTAACTCACGGTTAGCAATCTTCACGCGTGAAACTTCTGCTTGCTCACCTTCTAAGAATTCAGTGTCGCCTGTTGAAGTGATCAAACACTTACGTAACATTTGACGAATGATAACTTCGATGTGCTTATCGTTGATCTTAACGCCCTGTAGACGGTAAACATCTTGTACTTCGTTCACAATGTAGTTTGCTACGTTGTGGATACCACGAAGACGAAGAATGTCGTGTGCCGCTTCTGGGCCGTCTGCTATAACTTCACCACGTTCGACTTTTTCACCTTCGAACACGTTTAAGTTACGCCACTTAGGGATCATCTCTTCATAGTGATCACTACCATCGGCTGGCGTAATCACTAGACGACGCTTACCTTTAGTTTCCTTACCGAACGAGATAGTACCTGAGATTTCTGCAAGAATTGCAGGCTCTTTCGGCTTACGCGCTTCGAATAAGTCAGCAACACGTGGTAGACCACCGGTGATGTCACGAGTTTTAGACGATTCTTGTGGAATACGTGCTAATGGATCACCAACGTTGATTTTCGCGTTATCGTCTTTCGACACAATCGCGTTACCAGGTAAGAAGTATTGAGCTGGTACTTCAGTACCAGGGATCATTAAGTCGTTACCATTGGCATCAACTAAGCGAATAGCTGGACGCAATTCTTTACCGGCTGAAGTACGAGCACCAACATCGAGCACCACAACAGAAGATAAACCCGTTAACTCGTCAGTTTGGCGAGTCATAGTTACGCCATCGATCATGTCAACGAACTTCACGCTACCGGCAACTTCAGAAATAATTGGGTGAGTATGTGGATCCCAGTTTGCGATGATTTCGCCAGCTGCAACTTCACTTTCTTCCAATTTCTCTAATACGGTACCGTAAGGTACTTTATAGCGCTCTTTCTCACGACCTAGCTCATCGATGATAGCTATCTCAGAAGAACGAGAAACAATTACAAGCTTACCGTCGATATTTGAAACATGCTTAGCATTGTGTAACTTCAGAGAACCCGCGTTCTTAACTTGAACGTTGTTTTCTGCAGAAGCTCGAGATGCCGCACCACCAATATGGAACGTACGCATGGTTAACTGTGTACCAGGTTCACCAATAGACTGCGCCGCAACAACACCAATCGCTTCACCGTGGTTAATAATATGACCACGGGCTAAGTCACGACCGTAACATGCCGCACACACACCAAAGTCTGTGTCACAGGTAATAACAGAACGTACAATGACTTCGTCGATACTGTGTTCTTCTAACGTATTACACCATGCTTCATCAAGAAGTGTGTTGCGTGGAGCAAGCACTTCATCTGTACCTGGCTTCATTACGTCAAGCGCAACCACACGACCTAGAACACGTTCACGTAATGGCTCAACAACATCACCACCTTCAATAAGCGGTTTCATTGTTAGACCATGCTCAACACCACAGTCATCTTCAATAACAACTAAGTCTTGTGCAACGTCTACTAAACGACGAGTCAAGTAACCCGAGTTAGCTGTCTTCAATGCTGTATCGGCAAGACCTTTACGCGCACCGTGAGTAGAAATAAAGTACTGAAGTACGTTTAGACCTTCACGGAAGTTAGCCGTAATTGGTGTTTCGATGATTGAGCCATCTGGCTTAGCCATCAAACCACGCATACCTGCTAGCTGACGGATCTGTGCAGCACTACCACGAGCACCTGAGTCAGCCATCATATAGATGCTGTTAAACGAAGCTTGTTGCTCAGGTACACCATCACGGTTAATCACTGTCTCAGTAGACAAGTTTTCCATCATGGCTTTAGAGACTTTTTCGTTCGCGCTTGCCCAGATATCGATTACTTTGTTGTAACGCTCACCAGCTGTTACAAGACCTGACTGGAACTGCTCTTGAATTTCAAGCACTTCAGCTTCAGCGTCTGCAACTAAGGTGTATTTCTCGTCAGGAATAACCATGTCATCGATACCAACAGAGGCACCAGAAATGGTTGCAAAACGGAAACCGGTATACATCAATTGGTCAGCAAAGATAACAGTATCTTTAAGACCTAGTTGACGATAACAAGTGTTCAACAGCTTAGAAATCTGTTTCTTACCCATGTTTTGGTTAACCAAATCATACGATAAGCCTTCAGGCAAAATTAATGATAAAAGAGCACGACCAACAGTCGTATCAATGATACGAGTTGCTTTAGTTCTTTCGCCATCTTCTGCGATGTTGGTTTCGGTAATACGCACTTTAACGCGAGCATGTAGTTCAGCAACACCAGTAGCGTAGGCTTTTTCTACTTCTGACACATCAGCGAATGCCATACCTTCACCGCGACCGTTAATACATTCACGGCTGGTGTAGTACAAACCTAATACAACGTCCTGAGACGGCGTAATTACTGGCTCACCGTTAGCAGGTGACAAAATGTTGTTGGTTGACATCATTAGCGCACGAGCTTCTAACTGAGCTTCAAGCGTTAATGGTACGTGAACCGCCATTTGGTCACCGTCGAAGTCGGCGTTGTATGCCGCACAAACTAACGGATGCAATTGAATTGCTTTACCTTCAATCAGTACAGGTTCAAATGCTTGAATACCTAGTCTGTGAAGTGTTGGTGCACGGTTAAGCATTACTGGATGTTCACGAATCACTTCGTCTAACACATCCCATACTTCAGCCTGTTCGCGTTCAACCATTTTCTTAGCAGCTTTGATAGTCGTCGCTAAACCACGCGCTTCTAACTTGCCGTAAATAAATGGTTTGAATAGCTCAAGCGCCATCTTCTTAGGAAGACCACACTGATGCAGACGTAAAGTAGGACCTACGGTAATTACCGAACGGCCTGAATAGTCAACACGCTTACCAAGTAAGTTCTGACGGAAACGACCTTGCTTACCCTTGATCATATCAGCAAGAGATTTAAGCGGACGCTTGTTAGAACCGGTAATAGCACGACCGCGACGACCGTTATCTAATAGCGCATCAACTGACTCTTGTAACATACGTTTTTCGTTACGTACAATAATGTCAGGCGCAGCTAAATCTAACAGACGCTTTAAGCGGTTGTTACGGTTAATCACACGACGGTAAAGATCGTTAAGATCTGATGTCGCGAAACGACCACCATCTAACGGCACTAATGGACGTAGATCAGGTGGAAGAACCGGTAATACTTTTAAGATCATCCACTCTGGCTTGTTGCCAGAAGTGAAGAATGCTTCCATCAACTTAAGGCGTTTAGTCACCTTTTTACGACGGGTTTCAGAGTTAATTGAAGGCAACTCTTCACGCATTTGCTCGATCTGTTCAGCTAAATTGATAGCACGAAGCAATTCAAGAACGGCTTCAGCACCCATTTTAGCTTCAAACTCGTCACCGTATTCTTCTAACGCATCAAGATACGTTTCTTCGGTCAGCATTTGGCCGCGCTCAAGCGTGGTCATACCAGGCTCGATAACAACAAATGATTCGAAATACAGTACGCGTTCAATATCACGCAACGTCATATCTAGCATTAAGCCAATACGTGACGGAAGTGATTTTAAGAACCAAATGTGGGCAACTGGGCTAGCCAGATCAATGTGACCCATGCGCTCACGACGCACTTTAGTCTGGGTAACTTCTACGCCACACTTTTCACAAATAACACCACGGTGCTTCAAACGCTTGTATTTACCACACAAACATTCGTAATCTTTAACCGGACCAAAGATACGCGCACAAAACAAACCTTCACGCTCAGGCTTGAATGTACGGTAGTTAATGGTTTCTGGCTTCTTTACTTCACCAAAAGACCAAGAACGGATTAGATCTGGCGAGGCCAAACCAATTTTAATACCGTTAAATTCTTCAGTCTTACTTTGCTGTTTAAGAAACTTTAATAAGTCTTTCACGTTTCTCTCCTGAAGGAGTTAAACCAGGTGCTTTGCTGCTGCAAAGCACCCTTGGTTACCAAACATTGCTTAAGTGCGATGCTTACTCTTGGTCCAACTCGATATTAATACCAAGTGAACGAATTTCCTTCAACAATACGTTGAAAGACTCAGGCATGCCAGGTTGCATCTGATGGTTACCGTCGACGATGTTTTTATACATCTGAGTACGACCGTTAACGTCATCTGATTTAACCGTTAGCATTTCTTGTAGAGTATAAGCAGCACCATATGCTTCAAGTGCCCACACTTCCATCTCACCGAAACGCTGACCACCAAATTGAGCTTTACCGCCCAATGGTTGTTGAGTCACTAAGCTGTACGAACCCGTAGAACGAGCGTGCATCTTGTCATCAACTAAGTGGTTCAATTTAAGCATATACATGTAACCAACAGTTACTTTACGCTCAAATTCGTTACCGGTACGGCCGTCACATAATGTCAACTGGCCAGACTCAGGTAAGCCTGCAAGAGCAAGCATTTGCTTGATCTCTTTCTCTTTAGCACCGTCGAATGCTGGTGTAGCAATTGGAATACCACCTTTAAGGTTGGTAGCCAAGCGCACAACTTCATCATCAGTAAACGAATCGATATCAACGCGTTGAAGCACGTCATCACCTAATTCATAAACTTGTTTGATGTAACCACGAAGTTCGGCAATTTCACGCTGCTCTTCAAGCATAGCAGTAATTTTATTACCGATACCCTTAGCTGCTGCGCCCATGTGGACTTCAAGTACCTGACCGATGTTCATACGCGAAGGTACGCCCAATGGGTTAAGTACGATGTCTACAGGATTACCTTCTTCATCGTATGGCATGTCTTCAACAGGACAAATCTTCGAGATAACACCTTTGTTACCATGACGACCTGCCATCTTGTCACCAGGCTGGATAGTACGTTTAACTGCAAGGTAAACCTTAACAATTTTCAATACACCAGGTGCCAAGTCATCACCTTGGGTGATCTTGCGACGCTTGATTTCAAATGTCTTATCGAAGTCTGCTTTAAGCTCTTCATGCTGTTCAGCTAACTGCTCTAATTCAGTTTGTTTTGCTTCATCGTCGATAACTTGGATTAATACGTCTTTACGTGGGATCTCAGCTAACTTAGCTTCAGAATAACCTACAGACAATAACAAGTTACGTGCACGGCCCAATACGCCTTCTTCAAGGATCTTGAACTCTTCACCTAAGTCTTTACGAGCTTGGCGAACATGCATTTCTTCAATTTCAAGCGCACGCTTATCTTTCTCAACGCCGTCACGGGTAAATACCTGTACGTCGATGATGGTGCCTTTGACTGAGTTAGGAACACGTAATGAGCTGTCCTTAACGTCAGAAGCTTTTTCACCAAAAATAGCTCGGAGTAGTTTCTCTTCTGGAGTTAACTGTGTTTCACCCTTAGGTGTCACTTTACCCACAAGAATGTCGCCACCCTTCACTTCTGCACCAATATAAACGATACCTGATTCATCTAATTTAGATAAAGCAGACTCACCTACGTTTGGAATATCAGCAGTGATTTCTTCGCTACCCAATTTAGTATCACGAGCAATACAAGAAAGCTCCTGAATATGGATAGTAGTAAAACGATCTTCTTGCGCTACGCGCTCAGAAATTAAGATCGAATCTTCGAAGTTATAACCGTTCCAAGGCATGAACGCGATGCGCATGTTCTGACCAAGCGCCAAATCACCTAAATCGGTAGATGGACCATCGGCCAATACATCGCCACGAACCACTGGCTCACCAACAGAACAACAAGGACGTTGGTTAATACAAGTGTTTTGGTTTGAACGGGTATATTTAGTTAGGTTGTAAATGTCGATACCGGCTTCACCTGCGTGTAGCTCATCTTCATTTACTTTAACTACGATACGGCTAGCATCAACATAATCAACCACACCGCCACGTTTAGCAGCTACAACCACACCAGAGTCAACAGCAAGAGTACGTTCAATACCCGTTCCGACTAACGGCTTATCAGCACGTAAAGTTGGTACTGCTTGACGTTGCATGTTTGCACCCATCAATGCGCGGTTAGCATCATCGTGTTCTAAGAACGGAATTAATGATGCTGCAACAGAAATAATCTGCTGTGGAGATACGTCCATATACTGAACATCAGCTGCGCGCATAAAGGTAGACTCACCTTTGTGACGACAAGCGATTTGTTCTTCTGCCATACGGCCATCAGCATCAACTTCGATGTTAGCCTGAGCAATAACATAACGACCTTCTTCGATTGCTGATAAGTATTCAACATCATCAGTAATCACACCATCAACCACTTTGCGGTAAGGTGTTTCTAGGAAGCCGTAAGAGTTAGTGCGCGCAAAACTTGCTAACGAGTTGATTAGACCAATGTTTGGACCTTCAGGGGTCTCAATTGGACATAAACGACCGTAGTGAGTTGGATGTACGTCACGAACTTCGAAACCAGCACGCTCACGAGTCAAACCACCTGGGCCAAGCGCAGAAATACGACGTTTATGCGTCACTTCTGATAGCGGGTTGTTTTGATCCATAAACTGTGACAATTGTGAAGAACCAAAGAATTCTTTCACTGCCGCAGAAATTGGCTTAGCGTTAATCAAGTCTTGTGGCATTAGCTCGTTTAAATCGCCTAAAGATAGACGCTCACGAACAGCACGCTCAACACGGACTAAACCAACACGGAACTGGTTTTCAGCCATTTCACCAACGCTACGAATACGACGGTTACCTAAGTGGTCAATATCGTCGACTTCATCATAACCATTACGGATTTCGATGATTTTCTTCATAACAGATACGATGTCTTCTTTAGACAACACACCGTTACCTTCGTCTTCTGCAATCTCAAGACGACGGTTGAACTTCATACGACCTACTTTAGATAAGTCATAACGTTCTTCACTGAAGAATAGGTTTTGGAATAAACCTTCAGCAGCATCTTTGGTTGGTGGCTCGCCAGGACGCATCATACGGTAGATTTCAACTAAAGCTTCTAAGCGGTTAGTTGTTGAATCAATGCGTAATGTGTCAGCAATATAAGCACCATGATCAAGATCATTGATAAACAAAGTATCAATATTCTTAATACCAGCAAGTGATAACTTAGCTAAATCTTCTAAGGTAATCTCGCTGTTTGCGGTCACTAAAACTTCACCGGTATCTTCATCGATGTAGTCTTGAGCAGCATACTTACCAACAATATAATCTACTGGCACTTCTAGCTCAGTCGTGTTGGTTTTTTCAAGTTGCTTAATGTGACGCGCAGTGATGCGACGACCAGCTTCAACTAATAAAGAGCCTTCAGCATCTTTAATGTCATAGCCAGCAGTTTCACCACGTAGGCGGTCAGGCACTAGTGACATCACTAATGAGTCTTTTTTAATCTTAAACTCGATACGCTCAAAGAATAAATCGAGGATATCTTGAGTAGAATATTCAAGCGCTCGTAAAATGATAGTAGCCGGTAATTTACGACGACGGTCAATACGAACGAATAGAGCATCTTTAGGATCAAATTCAAAGTCAAGCCATGAACCACGGTAAGGAATAATACGTGCGTTATACAGCACCTTACCAGAAGAGTGGGTTTTACCACGGTCATGATCAAAGAACACACCTGGAGAACGGTGTAACTGAGACACGATTACACGCTCAGTACCGTTAATAACGAAAGTACCGTTATTAGTCATCATAGGTATATCACCCATGTAGACTTCTTGCTCTTTAATGTCTTTAACAGTGCCAGCAGCAGCTTCACGGTCAAACAACACCATGCGTAATTTAACGCGTAGTGGTGCCGAATAAGTAACACCGCGGATCTGACATTCTTTCACATCAAAAACTGGCTCACCTAGCTTGTAGCTGACATATTGCAGCTCAGAATAGCCAGAAAAGCTCTTGATAGGAAAAACGCTACGGAATGCAGCTTCTAAGCCACGCTCACCCGTAGGGTCTTGATCGGTGAACTTCTTAAAAGAGTCTAACTGGATAGACAATAAATAAGGGATGTCCAAAACTTTTGGACGCTTACCAAAGTCTTTGCGAATACGCTTCTTTTCAGAATAGGAGTAAACCATGGGTTTCCTCTGCTTACGAGATGTGACCAAGACTGAAATAATTTAATTAAATCAGCACGTTTGCCCATCACCGTTGATGGCAAGAACCTAACCAGTAATCTCTGCTAGGGACTGCTAAAACTGGCGACAAACGGTGAAAAAAAATCGCCTGCGCATAAAGCGCAAAAAAGGCCGACGGTTAAAAAACCGCCAGCCTTCACCCAATTGCTTGGGTGATGCAAGCTAAATTATAGCTTACTTAACTTCAACAGAAGCACCAGCGGCTTCTAGATCAGCTTTAAGAGTTGCAGCTTCTTCTTTAGACACAGCTTCTTTAACTGCGATTGGAGAAGATTCAGCCATAGTTTTAGCTTCTTTTAGGCCTAAACCTGTAGCGCTACGAAGTGCTTTAATAACAGCAACTTTGTTTTCGCCATGAGAAGTAAGAACTACGTCAAATTCTGTTTGCTCTTCAGCAACAACAGCATCGCCGCCGCCTGAAACTACTGCAGCAGCAGCAGAAACGCCGAATTTCTCTTCCATAGCTTCGATTAGTTCAACTACTTCCATTACAGACATTGCTGCAAAAGCTTCTAACATTTGGTCTTTAGTGATAGACATTAGAAATATTTCCTATTGTTCTGAATTCAATTTTATTAAGCTGCCTGCTTATAATTAAGCGGCGTCTTGTTTTTGATCGCGAAGGGCGGCCAATGTACGTACGAATTTGCCAGCAGATGCTTCTTTCATAGTCATCATCAACTGAGCTAGTGCTTCGTCGTAAGTTGGTAGTTTCGCTAAACGATCAATATCAGCTGCAGGGATAAACATCCCTTCGAAAGCTGCACCTTTAACTTCAAATTTTGCTTGACCCTTAGCGAAGTCTTTTAAAAGACGCGCTGCAGCACCTGGATGCTCGTTAGAGAAAGCTATTAAAGTTGGGCCAGTGAACGTTTCTGCTAGGCACTCAAAAGCTGTACCTTGAACCGCACGACGAGCAAGAGTGTTACGTACTACACGTACAAACACACCATTTTCGCGAGCAGCTTTACGCAGACCGGTCATAGCACCTACAGTTACGCCACGTGAATCGGCAACAACTGCAGAAAGTGCACCTTTGGCAGCTTCGTTGACTTCAGCCACAATTGCCTGTTTGTCTTCGAGTCTTAATGCCATTGGCTTTACTCCTGGATTCTACCTAGGGAATTCCCTAGAATTTACCAAACTAAACACAAATGTGTTTAGTTACTTACGGTGCAGATTTTCCAGTAAAAAAATTTAGCTGGGGCCTGACACCGTCTACGCTGGAAATTAAGTTAACCTTACGATTAACACCTGCGGTCTTGGACGGAAACCGACTCTAATATACAAAAAGTGATTTACTTATGTATAAAAGCGGCTTCAACCCACAAAGTGCGCGCATTATAGACTAATACGCGCGCTTTGTATATTACTTAACTTCGTCCAGAGAACCCTGGTCGATAGCTACACCTGCACCCATAGTGGTAGAGATGCTAATCTTTTTCACGTAAATGCCTTTAGCAACTGCAGGCTTAGCCTTTTTCAGTGCTGACACTAACGATTCTAAGTTTTCTTTCAACTGTTCAGTAGTGAATGTAACTTTACCGATAGTTGTGTGGATAATACCATTTTTGTCGTTTCTGTAACGAACTTGACCTGCTTTGGCATTCTTAACTGCTTCAGCAACGTTTGGCGTTACTGTACCAGTTTTAGGGTTAGGCATTAAACCACGAGGGCCTAAAATTTGACCTAACATACCAACAACGCGCATTGCATCTGGAGATGCGATAACCACGTCGAAGTTCATTTCGCCAGCTTTAACTTTTTCAGCTAAATCTTCCATACCCACAAGTTCTGCGCCAGCAGCGATAGCAGCTTCAGCGTTTGCACCTTGTGTGAATACAGCAACACGAACATCACGACCAGTACCATGTGGAAGTACAGTAGCACCACGCACGTTTTGATCTGATTTACGAGGATCGATGCCTAGATTAACAGCTACATCAACACTTTCAACAAACTTAGCAGTCGCTAATTCTTGTAAAAGTACTACAGCTTCGCTGATGTCATACAATTTTGTTGCATCAACTTTTTCGCGGATAACGCGAGCGCGCTTAGTTAGCTTTGCCATTATATTAGTCCTCTACTACCAAACCCATTGAACGTGCAGTACCTTCAATTGAGCGAGTCATCGCTTCAATATCAGCACCAGTCATATCAGCGGCTTTAGATTCAGCAATTTCCTGAACTGCGCTACGCTTAATAGTACCTACTTTTTGAGTATTAGGACGGCCAGAACCTGATTTCAGACCTACTGCTTTAAGCAATAAGAAAGATGCAGGTGGAGTCTTAGTTTCAAAAGTGAAAGAACGGTCGTTATATACAGTGATAACAACAGGAATCGGCATACCTTTTTCGAACTTTTCAGTACGAGCGTTGAATGCTTTACAGAATTCCATGATGTTCACACCTTTTTGACCTAAAGCAGGTCCAACTGGTGGAGACGGGTTTGCAGCACCGGCTGCTACTTGTAGCTTGATATAAGCTTCAATTTTCTTTGCCATGTCGACATTTCCTCTATTTGGGTTCAAACGCATCTTGGCGACATGCCAATACGCTCCCCTGAAAACAACGGGTGCGAATTATATAAAAATACGCACCCGCAAACAATATATATTTGTAGTTATTTTAATCAGCTCTTTTCGACTTGATTAAAATCGAGTTCTACTGGTGTTGAACGACCGAAAATCATCACCGAAACTTTAATACGGTTCTTTTCATAATCGACTTCTTCGATTGTACCGTTAAAGTCAGCAAATGGACCGTCACAAACGCGAACCACTTCACCAGGCTCATACATAATACGATGAGTTGGAGACTCAACAGTATCTTGTAGACGCTGAAGAATTGCATCAGCTTCTTTGTCTGAAATCGGTGCAGGACGATCCGATGTTCCACCGATAAAGCCCATTACACGTGGAATGCTTTTGACTAAGTGCCAGCTGTCATCGTTCATTTCCATCTGGACCAATACATAACCAGGGAAAAATTTGCGTTCACTTTTACGGCGTTGACCTGCACGCATTTCAACAACTTCTTCAGTAGGAACTAAAATCTCACCAAAGTATGCTTCCATGTTATGCATTTTGATATGTTCCAGCAGTGTTTTAAGCACACGGCCTTCATAGCCTGAAAAGGCTTGGATCACATACCATCTTTTTTTCGCTTCTGTAACTTCAGTCATTTTCAGATGCCTATACGCCAGTAATTAAATTGACTACTCGTAACAATATAGCATCTAATCCCCAAAGGATTAATGCCATTACTGCAGTAGCTGCAAGTACAATAAAGGTAGTGTTTAGCGCCTCTTGGCGAGTTGGCCAAACGACTTTGCGCACTTCAATATGTGCTTCACGAGCAAAAGATTGCGCCTGCTTTCCCTTACTTGTCTGCAGTGCAATGATACCTGCAATAGCAAAGGCAATAATTACCCCAGCAACACGAGCTACAACATTAGCATCTGCATAAAATTGATTGCCTATAACAGCAGTAGCAATAAGCAATGCTGCTATGCCCCACTTAACGATATCCAAAGAATTACTCTGGTTTTCAGTATTTGTTGTCATCGGTTAATTCCGTTACTCACTACGACCTGGGCTTAGCTTGGTAAACAACATATTCACCAAATCCACATTTCCGAACTTTCCCGGAAAATGCATAAGCACAGGGTCAAAAATCGGCCATAGATTGTATTCTTATTCAGCTTTGTTCGCAACAATACAGGTAAAGTAAGATTAACAAATCAATCAAAAAATCGATTTTTATTGCTATCTTTACCCTAAAAATAAAAAAGGAAGCCTAAGCTTCCTTTTTTAGTGTTCACTAAAGTCGCTA
>NZ_JBGOOV010000047.1:0-17033 GCF_041439795.1 Shewanella sp. 5S214 | reverse complement strand
GGTAACGCTCATTTGAAGTGGGCATTCTCAGAAGCAGCTGTGCTGTACCTGCGAGGCAATGACAAAGCCCGTAACTACCTTAATCGATCACAGAAAAGAATGAGTAAGGCTAAAGCGTTGTCTGCACTCGCTCATAAGCTTGGCCGTTGCGTCTATTTCATGTTGAAGAACAAAACGGTGTTTGATGAACAACGATTCTTAAAAGGATAAGTCGCGCAATAAGGTGAGCTGAACGTCTAACTAGATACTCTTAAAATGAGAAGCGAGCATGGCCGTGAATGATGTGGCTAATGAAGCGATGACTTCTCACCATCATCACTATGCCACTACAAAGTCTGAGTTTGCCGTTTTTCTTGGGGATGTAGATACGCCTGAGCGGTTGGGCATGGTAGCCCTTTCTACTCAGTTGATTGACCGCACCTATACAACGATCATCACTGTTCCAAACGATCCCGTCTATTCCAGGTGTTTTGATGCCTTTATTTTGAGAAACTCATTTAACAGCAAGCAATTTTGCTGATGTAGAGTGAGTTAATATCCACGGCAATGCTTTGGCTTTGCCGCATTTACCTACTCTAGTTGCTTTTGCAATACGCATTTGAAGCTTTAATACATGTTGCTTAACCGCTATCCAGTTAATTGCTAGCCATTGAGCACTGTCAGAAGAGGCACTAATTTCACTTGAAATCATCTAAAGTTCTTCAAACTCTCTTGCAACGGGAGACCAGCTGGAAGTGGGCTCACTTTCGTGCCAGACATTTGTCTGTATCTGCGTCATTACAACACAGCATTGGCTACTCCAGCCTCCTCTACCTGCATCACTATCGGCTATCTTCACAGACAGCTTTCCCTATGGGATCGATACAAGCTTACCGTGTTCCGTATGTCGCGCAATGTCAGGGTAGACGCCCGCAATAGTGCGGAGAGCATTTCGATCACGAAAGGGCATCGGATAATCCCTTTCCAGCTCTCATGCCATTTTGGCCACAGCGTATAAACCACTTCCGCTGCTTTCACAGTAACGCACCTTACGCGGATTCACATATGTTCGTCGTACTGACTGCCTAGCACTCACCAGATTTATGGTTATCAGGAGGAGCGTCCTCTCACGATTCAGTTCCCATTCGGCAAAATCCGAATATCGTTACATTGTCAGACTCGCTTATGTAGACTCCCCACTGTCAACAACAAAATGTGTTATCGATGAATTAATGCGTGCTTATGTACGAGCTCTAATAGGGTAGCGAACCCAGGCTCTATGATATTTACGCGGACCAGTAAACAAATCTACTTTACGAGCTTAATGCTCTTTGCGAGTCACTGTTTTTACTGGTTGATTTTCATCTTCGATTAAGCATTTTATTGTTTGAACGCGTTAATCTCGCGCTGACTATTAGGCGTTTTGAGCCATTCATAGTAGCCACTTGGATGCGTGTTCATCGCTTGGCACAGCAAACGGACTGGATAAGTCTCACTTCGAGATTTTATGAACGGGTAACGTTCTTTGACTCGACGGCAAAGAACACCGCGGCCTCCTTTAAGATATCTCTCTCCTGTTGTACACGCTTTAATTCACGCTGAAGCTGAGCTATTTGAGTTTGTAAGTCTTGTTCGTTGTCACGTTGTTTTGGCGGTTTTGAGAATGTTTTAGTCCAAGCATATAAGGTTTTAGAACTGATCCCTAAACGCTCAGATACATCGTTGACAGAATAACCGTGCTTAATCACTTGATTGACGGCTTCTTGCTTAAATTCAGTTGTATAACGAGTACCTTTACTCATGTTTGACCTCTTATGGTTTAAGTTACAATTTTTACCATGAAAAGTGTCTATAAGTCTCAGGCCTTACCAAATTTTTTAATAGCCTGAGCACAGTTTTTTAAGGTAAAAAAATTGTTAACATGATCGTTATGAATCACAACAAAAGAGCATGATCTCTTATGTGGGTAAACCTGATTGGATCCAGACAGCTAAAATAATGTTAACACCATAGTTGAACAATAGGCTTTAGCCATTTAAACCATTATAGATTGGACTCATTAAAAATAGATCGCTCATTCTTACTGCAAATGAGAGATGCTCAGATGGACAATAAACCACTGATTGATATTATTTACGATCTTGCTACCATCCATTGGTTAGATGAAGTCATAGAAGGGGTGCAAAGTGAACAAGAATTAAATTATGTCAAAAATTTAGGTTGCAATACGATCCAAGGTTTTTATTTGTCAAAATCATTAAATTGGAACCAAGCTAAAGCATTAGTGAATAAAACAAATGCCAGCTATTTACCAACTAATATAAGTGGCTAAATATTATTTTGTTTGTGAGTAAAAACTAAGCTAATAAAGGGCTGAATTTAGCCAGTTCAGCAGCATTATGCACAGCTAGTTTCTTAATGATTTTAGAGCGATGCACCTCAATTGTGCGCAGAGAAAGGTATAATTCATCTGCCATTTGTTTGTTGGTTTTGCCTTCAATTAATAGATGCAATACTTGGATTTCACGCTCTGTTAACGTGTTATATCGTTGTTTCAGCAGAATAGATTCAAACATCTTATGACTACACGTAAAGGCCTTTTCTATAGCGACAACCAGCTCTTTACCGTTCACAGGTTTTTGAAAAAAATCACAGGCCCCTTGTCTAAATGCATTTACCGCCATCGGCAGATCACCGTGACCGGTTAAAAAAATTATGCCTAACGGACTGTTAGCGGCAATTAATTTTTGTTGTAGTTCTTGGCCTGTAATTTCTGGCATTTTGCTGTCCACAATAAGACAACCTGGTAGAGTAATATCAATGGTATTAATAAACGAAATGGCACTATTGAATATCTGTAGGTTGTATTCATATTGCAATAGCATAAATTGCATAGAATCAAGAATTGCTAGGTCATCATCCACCATATAAATATCTTTAAGCATGTGCATATGTAGTATCAATTCATTAAACGTTAATACAGTGTAAGCATTGTTGATTGTGGATCAAATTGTTTGATCGCTTTTGTGCTGTGTGCATCTGTTTTGTTAATTAAGTTGCACTACACTGAGTTTGTTGCAAAAAACAGGTTGCTTTGTTTATGACTAAGTACCGATTAACTAAATATTGTTAGATGGCTAAAAGGTTACGGATGCGAATTGAAACTTTGCTGATTGGAGCACTTTCATTAATTCTTGCTGGATATTTAACTCAAGCAAGTGCGCAGCCTGTAACACCTGATGCGGACATTGAAAAACCCATTACGACTCCAACAGAAGTACATTACCGAGTTGCAGTGCTTGCCAATTATGGTGTAGCTAAAAGTATTGAACGCTGGCAGCCATTAATGGACTATTTAAGCCAAAATGTTGCCAATGCCAGCTTTGAAGTTGTGCCGTTAGACTTCAACAACATGAATCAAAAGCTAATCAGTGGCGACATACAGTTTGTTGTCACCAATCCTGGCCATTACTTTAATATGAGTGGCGACTATCCAATTTCCTGGTTGGCAACCATGAAGAGCAATCAACATAATGGCAGCACCTTTGCGATAGGTGCGACTATTATCGTCCGTAAAGACAGTCATTTGTTTAGTGTAGAAGATCTTGCTGGTCATTCCGTGGTGGCCAGTGATCCTAATGCATTAGGAGGGTACCAAGCCGCGATAGGGCTAATCCATTCAATGGATTATTCGATCAATAACTTCTTTTCCAAAGTGACTTTTCTCGGTTTTCCTCTTGAACCGCTTATTTATCAAGTCCGCGATGGCACAGCTGATATAGCCATTACTCCATTTTGTACTTTAGAACAGATGGGTGCAGAGGGTTATATCGAGGCTAGCGATTATCGTGTAATAAATGATGTCACTCCAGCTGATTATGAATGTGCTGTAAGCACCCCTTTATATCCGAATTGGTCGTTTGCATCGTCGGATGCGGTGCCGTTAATGGTGAGAACGGGGATCACTCGGGCATTACTGTCGATAAGTATGGATGACCCAGCGTCAATCATCGGACAAAATCGAGGCTGGGCTGCTCCCATTAGCCAGTTTCAAGTGGTTAAATTGTTTAAAGATCTTAACTTAAATGCAGATGATAGCCCTGTGCATCTACAGGTGTGGCAATGGATAAAGCTTAATCAAAAATGGGGCTTTAGTTTATTGGGTTTATTTGTTATCGCGACCATTTATCATCTTTGGTTGGAATATAAATTTAGACAAAAGAGCGAGTTCTTAATCAATACAGAGCGCCAATTGAAAAATAAAGCATTGCAGCTTGAGCGCATGCAAAGCGCAGCAATTTTAGGTGAAATAGGAGCCGGTTTAGCTCACGAACTCAATCAACCCATTGCGGCCATTACACAATATAGTGAAGGTGGTATGATTGAGCAGGCAAAAAACGTTGGTACAAACTCAGTACAATACCAATTACTTGAAAAAATACACCAGCAGTCAATGCGTGCTGGAGAAATCGTTCATAGGATCAGAGAATTGTTGCAACGAAAAGGTACTGCAAGTACTGAGTTTGATGTACAAGAACAATTAATGATTTGCCTAGACTTACTAGAGCATGAGTTCGAAAAAGAAAAAATCAACATCAAAACTCAATTCACTACCAATAAAATTAAGCTGCATGGTGATAAAGTTGGTTTTTGTCAGGTGTTGATTAACGTGTTAAAAAATGCCATTGATGCAGTGTCTGAAAAAGAGTTTCCACTTCATAGCCGCAAACGGATATTGATAGATTTTCACATTGTTGAGCAAAGTTTACAGCTGAAATTTTATGATAATGGTATTGGGTTAACCTGTGCCAACGATGATTTTAAAACAAGTTTCTTTTCTACCAAAGCCAATGGCTTAGGGCTAGGACTGGCTATTTGTAGTGATGTTATTGCGCATTTTGGTGGTCAGATAAACTTATCAAAATGCAAAGATGATCCAAGCCCACCGTGGCGAAATGGTTGCCGTGTTCTCATTGTTATCCCATTAAATGCTATGCCAGATTAATCAATCAAATACCCCTGATTACTTTTATTCCAACCTGTCTTTTTTGCTTATCTCAACTTATTGAGATGTTAAACCGTGACATCAATCAAATCACGCCCCTCAATGTGGTTTACCACAATACCCTTAATTTACATATGGATTAACAATGGTGTTAGCGATGATGCTTACTACAGTTTGGGTCTGGTTAGTACCATTAATAATAAGTAAACAGAAATAAACTTCGTGCTTCGTTGAAGATGAAGGGGGCAATCATGATTGAGTTAAATCGACGTCATTTTTTAAAGGGAGCGGGTGCCAGTGGTGCCACATGTGCTTTAGCAAGCATGCTTCCTGGTTCGCTAGCAGCGTTAGAAAAATCACCCTTAAAAGGTGTTGCTTCTGAAGTTGCCAGTATTTGTGAAATGTGTTCAACGCGGTGTCCTATTAAGGCACGCATTGTAGATGGCAAAAACGTATTTATTACTGGTAATAAAGAAGCTAAATCGTTTGGTGGCAAAGTCTGCGCCCGAGGTGGAGCGGGCCATAGCTTACTTTACGATCCACAGCGTATCGTTAATCCACTTAAGCGTGTGGGTGAACGCGGCGCAGGTGAATGGGCAGAGATTTCATGGGCTGATGCTTATAAAGAAATCGCCACCAAAATGAACCAAATAAAACAACAATATGGTGCAGAAACCATAGCGTTCTCTTCAAAGTCTGGTTCACTTTCAGGACATATATTTCATCTTGCTGAGGCTTTTGGATCGCCCAATACATTTACTCATGCCTCAACGTGCCCGGGAAGTTATGTTGTTGCTGCTAAGGCAATATTTGGCACCAAAATGAAGCGTGATTTGAGCAATGCCAAATACATCATCAACTTTGGGCATAACTTGTATGAAGGCATCAATATGTCTGAAACAAGAGGCTTGATGCAAGCTCAAATGGATAGAGGAGCCAAGTTGGTCGTATTTGAACCTAGATTCTCGATTGTGGCAGATAAGGCTGATGAGTGGCATGCAATACGTCCGGGTACCGACGTCGCGGTCGCGTTAGCGTTATGTCATGTGTTGATTAATGACAATTTATATGACCATGACTTCATTGAAAAATATGTTTTTGGTTTTGATGAGTTCGCCGCTGAAGTACAAAAATATACCCCAGAATGGGCCGAAACTATTTCAGATGTGTCTGCCACTGCCATTCGACGTATTGCACATGAATACGCAAGCCACGCTCCACACGCCGTTGTTGATTTTGGCCACAGATCTACCTTTACCCCTGAAGAGTTCGATATGCGCCGTGCGCTATATGCAGCCAACATATTGATTGGCAACATCGAACGAAAAGGGGGCATTTACATGGGCCAGAAAGCACCTGGCTACAATAAATTTGCCGGTGAGAAGGTGGCCCCAACGCTAGCCAAACCGGGTGTTAAAGGCATGCCTAAGCCAACGGCAATCCGTATTGACCAGGTTGAAAAGCAGTATGCAATGATGTGGTCAAATGGTGGCATTTATCAAACCATTTTAGATGCAACATTAGACGCTAAACCCTATCAATTAAAAGCATGGGTAATGAGCCGTACTAACCCAATGCAAACTCTTACAGACCGAGCCAAAGTAGAGCAATCGCTTAAAAAGCTAGATTTAGTGGTGTCATGCGATCTGTATATCAGCGAAACCGCAGCATACGCAGATTATATTTTGCCAGAATCGACTTATCTTGAACGTGATGAAGAGATACAAGATAAATCAGGTAAAAATCCGGCCTATTATGTTCGTCAACGTGTGGTTGAAACCATTGGTAATACTCGTCCAAGCTGGCAAATATTTAAAGAATTAGGTCACGCCTTAGGGCTAGAACAATTTTACCCTTGGGACAATATACAAACATTGCAATTAATGCAGCTGAATCGCGATCATAGCTTATTGGAACACATCAAAATAAGGGGTTACGTCAGCTACGGTAAGCCATTGATGTTGCGTGAACCTGAAATGGTTACCGAATTCGTTAAGGCTTATCCCAATGCCAAAAGTGTTGATGCAGACGGTACTTATGCAAGCTCAATGAGCTTTAAAACACCCAGCGGCAAGATTGAGTTAACGTCACCCAAAATAGAAAGCATGGCACCAGGTCGAGGTGTGATTAAGCATCGCGATGTACAACTAAAACAAGCTGATGAGTTGTATTTTATACAAGGGAAGGTCGCGGTACACACCAATGGCGCCACCCATAATATTCCAATGCTAGCCAATCTTATGTCGAAAAATGCGATTTGGATCCATCCAATAACGGCTGGGCGACTCGATATCCATAGCGGTGATGCGATTAGATTAACCAGCAGTGTGGGCCGTGAAGAAGGAACCGCTCTAGTCACCCCGGGGATTCGTCAAGATACTGTGTTCGCATACATGGGTTTTGGCTCCAAAAATAAAGAACTGGTGCGAGCCACTGGAAAAGGTATCCATTGCGGCAACCTACTTCCTAATGTCATCGCCCCAATCTGTGGCATGAATTTACATACCACGGGTGTCAAGTTGGTAAAAATTTAGCCGGTAACTAATTGATTTGGAGTCTCCTATGAGCAAACGATATGTCATGGTGCATGATGAAAATAAATGCATCGGCTGCCAAGCTTGCAATATAGCTTGTCGTAGTGAAAACGAAGTTCCTGAAGGGGTAACACGCCTGCAAGTTAGGGTGGAAGGTCCTTTTGGTGAAGCACCAAACTTACATTTTAAATATCATCGTGTGTCCTGTCAGCAATGCGAAGACGCACCTTGTGTCCGTGTTTGCCCTACAGGTGCCGCTTACATAGACGAAAATGGCTTAGTGTCTATTCATAACGATAAGTGCGTTGGCTGTATGTATTGTGTCGCGGCATGTCCATACAAAGTGCGCTTTATGAATCCCATAACCAAGGCTGCAGACAAATGCAATTTCTGTAAAGAAACGCGCCTAGCCAGAGGTGAACAACCCGCTTGTGTTACAGCATGCCCAACAGATGCATTGTATTTTGGCGATGCTAACGACAGCAAAAGTGATGTTGCTCAATTACTGAATACAAAAATAACCTATCAAGACAAAACGCATTTAGGTACCAAACCACGAGTGTACCGTGTTCCGACTAAACGGGGAGGGATAGAGTCATGAACAATATATGGGGCGACATGGCGCAATATGATCCAGTGACATGGAACTGGATTATCGCCGTTTATTTATTTATGGCCGGTTTATCTGCAGGTAGCGTACTCATTGCTATTGGTATGCGTTGGTATAGTAAAGGGGGCAATATTGAAACTTCGATATTAAAAGCCTCTGCCATTATCGGGCCAGTAGCCATAAGCTTAGGTTTGGCCTGTTTAGTGTTTGATTTAACCAAACCATTTCATTTTTGGCTCATTTTAGTCAATTATAATTTTACATCTGTAATGGCGATTGGTGTTTTGGCCCTATTGGCTTATTCACCTTTAGGTATTGCTTATGCATTGATTGTATTGCGAGATGATTTACCAAAGTGGAAGTTAGGATTTTTAGCCTCAATAGGGCACATGCTATTGCCAATGCGTAAAGTAATCGAAATCCTACTGTTTGTACTTGCTATAGGTGTTGGTGCGTATACTGGCTTTTTAATCTCGGCCATGAATGCCTACCCAATGCTCAATACTGCAGTTTTACCTGCATTGTTTTTAGCATCTGGTTTATCAGCGGGAGCAGCGGGTAACGTAATCGTTGCGTTAACCTGTTTTAATAGCAGCCCCCATGATAACGATGTGGCAAAAATGCACAGCCTTGATTTACCGGTAATCGTGTCTGAAATGATGTTTTTAGTGATGCTGTTTAGTACTCTTTATTTCACCGGAGGCGCAGCAGCTGAAGCATTAGCATCGTTAAGTACCGACATTTGGGCCAGCGTGTTTTGGATAGGTGTAGTCGGAATCGGGTTTATCGTTCCTATTCTGTCTATGTTTTTACCTGCCAATGCTCGTCACACTAAAGCCATCATGATATCAGTTGCCTGTTGCAGTTTGACGGGGGTTTTAGCATTACGACACTTCATCATCTATGCTGGACAAAGTTATATAAGTTAACCAAGAAATAAGAAAATAAGTAATCTTTTACCCTCCAGTTGACTTAAGTAAATTAGAGGGTAAAAATTAGGTCATTGACTGCAGCACTAGGTTATAACAACATTTAACGATGGTCTTTAGTTTTTAACCAAACACTAAAGTCGACCGCATTCACAGTCAAACCAATACGTTTAGAAACGACAACCATAGAATATTCAATGACGTTTTAGTATTACAAGAAATCAGTGAAGAAGATTATGAGCAATATTTTAATGAATTAACTGAGTTTGTCTTTTTCTACTTATCAGTATTCTAACTCATCCGTGTTTAATTGATCATGGAATGCTCATAAATTAATGTCAGATAGTTTTATTTATAAACAGAATAGTGAGTTAGGCTGTCACTACAATTAGAGTCTTCACAGGCTTGAGTATTGATGCTTAAGTGTTGCATAAACAAAAATTATTACTGAATCAATATTTCCAGTTTCTTATATTATTACAGATATTTTAACCAGCTCTCTAGTGCTCAGTAGGATGGTGTAGCTAGACTTTCCTACTGAGCATCTGAGTTAGTGAGTTTATTTGCCAGTCTTATGCCGCGCAGGCCAAGTTCTCAAGCGCTCTTGTGTGCCGATGACAAAGACAAAAAACGCCGGTACGAAGAATATCGCCAGCAAGGTGCCACTGAGCATGCCACCGAATACACCAGTACCGATAGCATGCTGAGTTTCTGCGCTGGCACCGCTCGCAAGCATCAATGGTATTACTCCGAGAGTAAATGCTAGTGATGTCATCAGAATTGGACGTAGACGCAGGCGTGCAGCGGTCACTGCAGCATCTATCAGCGTATGGCCCTCTACGTGCAATTGGCGGGCGAACTCGACGATGAGGATGGCGTTTTTTGCCGATAGGCCGATGATGGTGATCATTCCCACCTTGAAGAACACATCGTTAGGCATATCACGCAGCATTACTGCCGCTACCGCACCCAGCAGACCCAGCGGCACGACTAGCATCACCGACAGTGGGATCGACCAGCTTTCGTACAACGCAGCGAGTACCAGAAATACTACCAGAGCGGACAGCAATATCAGCAATGGTGCCTGCGCCGCCGATTGGCGCTCTTGCAATGATGCCCCCGTCCACGCTATCGAATAGCCTGTTGGTAACTGTGCCACTAGGCGTTCCATTTCAGCCATAGCGGCTCCGCTGGAAACGCCTAGCGCAGCACCTCCCGAAATTCGCACTGCTGGAAAGCCTTGAAAGCGCATCATTTGCTGTGGCGACTTGCTCCATTGTGACGTCACAACCTCGCGCAGCGGCACCATGCCCCCGCTAGCATTACGCACCCGCAGGTTTAGCACGTCATCTAGCTGCATTCGTGCAGATGCTTCTGCTTGTAGAATGACCTGCTGCATACGTCCATTATTTGGAAAATCATTGACATACAGTGATCCCATGGCCGCCGAAAGTGTGCTGCTCAAGGTAGCAAAAGATAGACCCATAGCCTCGGCTTTTGGTCGATTGATATCTAGGCTAATACTCTCACCGGGCGGCAGGCCATCTGGGTAGACATCGCTGACCACCTCGCTTTGCGCAGCAAGTGCCAGCAATTGTGCCAGTGCTGCTTGCAATGCCGCCTCGCCCCGGTTAGATCTATCCTGCAGGAACAGAGTGAAACCGGAGGATGTGCCCAGCTCATCAATGGCTGGCGGCATCATGGTCATCACCGTGCCTTCAACGTTATCAGCCATAGCTTGTTGCGCCAGTGCCGCTTCTTCGGCAGCTGTGACGCCATTTCGTTGATCCCAGTCCTTGAGCATGGTGAAGGCCATGGCTGCATTGGGGCCGGAGCCTGCAAAGCTAAAGCCCTGCACAACCATATTTGCATCCAGCGTTGGGCGCGATGCAACGTGCGCCTCGTAGGCTTTGACCACAACCAGCGTGCGCTCGCTGGTTGCGCCAGTGGGTAATTGGATGGAGGTCATGAAATAGCCTTGATCTTCTTCTGGTAGAAAGGACGACGGCAATTGCCCTGCAGCGAGGACCAGCACAGCGCAGAGTACGACAAATGCCGCCATCATACGTCCACTGCGTCCAACCAATCGTGCTACGCGTTCACTGTAGCTTGTGGTGAGTTGTTCAAATCCACGGTTGAAAGCACCGAAGAAACCGCCTTTTTGATGGTGATCAGCACTAACTGGGCGCAGTAGCGTGGCGCATAGTGCTGGCGTTAGGGTCAGTGCGAGGAAGGCCGAAAACAGAATAGACACCGCCATCGACAAAGTGAATTGTTGGTAGATCACTCCCACTGAGCCGCTACCGAAGGCCATGGGGATGAATACGGCGGTCAGCACTAGCGTGATACCGATCACCGCGCCGGTAATTTCCTTCATCGCTTGTGATGTTGCCTCCCGCGGCGAGAGTCCTTGGGTTGCCATCAGTCGCTCAACGTTTTCCACCACCACAATAGCATCGTCAACAATAATGCCAATGGCCAGCACTATGCCGAACATGGTCAGAGAGTTGATTGAGAAGCCTGCCAGTAACATCACCGCGAAGGTACCGAGTAGCGCTATGGGCGCGACGATTGCTGGGATCAGTGTGTAGCGCAGGTTCTGCAGGAACAGGAACATCACCATAAATACCAGCGCCATAGCTTCAAAAAGAGTATAGATTACTTTCTCTATAGACACTTTGACGAAGGGAGCTGTATCGAATGGCACTGAGTGGTTCATGCCAACTGGCATCATCGGCGCAAGTTCGGCTAAGCGTTCACGTACCGCATAAGCTGTGCGTACAGCGTTTGCTCCTGGCGATAGCTGGATAGCAGCACTGGTCGCCGCCACACCATTCTCACGGTTAGAAAAACCATAGGACTGAGAGCCCAGCTCTACCCGAGCCACATCTGCGAGCACCAATTTTGCGCCATCGGTATCGGCACGTAGGACGATAGCAGCGAACTCCTCGGGCGTGCTGAGTTGTCCTTGCACCGTTAGGGGGATCGTCAGTCGTTGTCCCTGTAAGACAGGTTCATCACCGAGTCGCCCTGGGGCTATTTGTGCGTTCTGCTGCTCGATAGCTGTAGCAAGCTCGTTCATTGTCAGGCCATAGGCGGTGAGTTTATTCGGATCTACCCAGATGCGCATGGCTTGCTCGGCACCGAATAATTGCACGCGACCAACACCGTCGATTCGGCGCAGCTCCTCGACAATATTTCGCGCCAAATAGTCGTTTAGCGCGACTTCGTCGAATTGACCGTTAGGTGACGTCATACCAATCATCATCAAAAAGCTTGAAGCGGCTGACTCAACCTGCAGACCGCTCTGCCGTACAACTTGAGGTAAGCGTGGTTCGACAGCCTTAATACGATTTTGCACATCAACTTGGGCTAGTTCCGCATCAGTGCCCGGTTTGAAGGTGGCGGTTATTTGTGCACTGCCAGAGCTGTCAACTGATGATTCGAAGTACAGTAGGTTTTTTACCCCCGATAGTTCACGCTCGACAAGGCTTACTACAGAGTCATTAAGTGTCTGTGGCGTTGCTCCTGGATAAGCGGCATAAATGCTCACCGACACGGGTGCCACTGATGGGTAGCGGGAGATGGGTAATTGTGGAATGGCGATGACGCCAATCAGTACGATAAATAAGGCTATCACCCAAGCAAAAACTGGGCGGTTGATGAAAAACTGGGGCATGGCGACTTCTCCAAATTTAGTGCACGACAGCGCTAAGTTGCTGAGGAACTACAGAGGGTTGCCAAGGTCGCGCATTTACCTGTGCTGCAGGGCTTAGGCGTTCGATACCTTCAACAACTATCTGCTGACCAGCGGTTAGGCCGGATACTACGTGATAGCGACCTGCCACCAATTCATCGACCTTAACAGCCACAGGCTGCACTTTATCTTGCTCATCAAGCACCCACACTTGGGGTTGACCAGCCTTGCGAGTCACTGCCTGCTGAAGCACGTTCAGAGTCGTAGGATAGTAAGTTTGTGGAATGCGAGCTTTTACAAAAAGACCGGGCAACAGACGATGCAGTGGGTTATCTACCAGTACGCGTAGCAGTACATCGCCAGTACCTGCATCTACCTGAATACCTGAAAATAAGATGTGCCCTTGCATGCCAAGAGGCTCGCCACCACTGCTTAGAATCTCAACAGCCAACTCTGGGAGTCCTGAGCTTGCCTGCTGACGCATCGCCTCCAACATTGATGCTGGAAGACGTACATCAACGTACACTTGGTTGATTTGTTGGATCCTCGCCATGGGTGTGGCATCGGTCGGTGAGACCAATGCCCCTTCACTCACTAATGCTTCATCTATACGTCCGGAGATTGGTGCCTCGACGCTGGCAAACTGTAGATCTAACTGACGCCGTGCCAGCGTAGCTTTGGTTTGGGCTACATCTGCGGCAGCCTGATCACGCTGGGAAATAGCATCGTCATGGATTTGTTGGCTGACGGCCTTGGTTTGTATCAAAGAGGCTAAGCGATCGGCTTCTTGACGAGCCCGAACCCATACAACTTCGGCACGCTGTAACGCTGCAGCAGCAATATCGACATCAGCTTTAAATGGCGCTGGATTTATTTGAAACAGCACTGTGCCAGATGTTATCTCGGTGCCCTGTTCGAATAGACGACCTTGCACTATACCGCTAATTTGCGCGCGGATCTCAGCGCTGCAAACCGCAGCGACACGACCTGGTAGGTCTTTAGTGACTAACAGCTCTTCATTTTCTAGTGTCATTACTGACACCTGAATCGGATCAGTTGTTTCTTTATCCTGTACCGTTGAATCACAACCTACCAATCCCAACACGGCAATTCCTAAAACTAACACAAAGCTTAAGTGCCGCTGTTTGATGTACATAATCTACTCTCCTCAATGTACAGCGATCTCACTAATGGCGTTTTATTAAACGCTAGAGAACTAATGCTGAATTATGACAAGTCACTATTGCGAATTATTCGAGATAGTGTGGAGAATGTATGGAGGGAGTGATAAAGTTCAACAATTTTAACTTTGGAGCAATTTATGTCTAATTTCAATACATCCGTAAGTCCTACGACTTCGGCACTTGTATTAATTGCAGAAGATGAAGCAGAGATTGCCGATATCCTTATTGCTTATTTTCAACGCAGTGGGCTGCGAACTCAACACGCAATTGATGGAATCCAAGCGCTAGCTATGCATCAAACATTTAAGCCAGATTTATTGCTGCTCGATGTGCAGATGCCGAATCTCGATGGCTGGAAAGTACTGAATGAAATTCGCTCCCGTGGTGACACGCCGGTGATCATGCTCACCGCGCTTGATCAAGATATCGATAAATTAATAGGTTTACGCCTCGGTGCTGACGACTACGTGGTTAAACCATTTAACCCCGCCGAGGTGGTGGCTAGGGCGCAGGCAGTACTGCGGCGCGCCCGCTCTAACATGTCCATAAATACTCAAATGTTGCGCGTAGGTCAGTTCCAAATCGATTTAGACAGCCACGAAGCCAGCGTAATTTGTAACGGTCAGCAGCAGGTACTGAATCTGACCTTGACCGAGTTCAAACTGCTCGCCTGCCTGATGCGTACACCGAAACGTGTTTTCAGCCGTGAGGCTCTCTTGATTAATTGCTTGCCTGAGGGCTATACTCAGGAACGAACTGTAGACAGTCATATCAGTAAGTTACGTAAAAAACTTGAAGCCCTCGATATTCATGCCGTGCCGCTCAGTGTTTGGGGTGTTGGTTATCGCTTTGGTGGTGAAGTATGAGGCAAGCCCCGGGCTTGCGCAGGCAAATTGTCCAGTCCTTAGCGGTAATGACGTTAGGCATCATTTTTCTGTCAGTGTTCGGCTCCTATGTATTCTATGCCATTGCGGTTGCCTATCTGCCAGGCAGTATATCCGAAACCTGGATGCCATCACGGGTGGAGATGATCTGGATAATTTGCACTATTATCACCGCATTGGGGATGGCGCTATTTGTTGCCATTCGCCTGTCACGACGAATTCTTACTCCTCTGAACTCTGTTGCATATAGCCTACGCGAAGTTGCCCAAGGCAAGCTCAACGCGCGTGCGCGAATGGACCAAGATACTATGGGGGAGACGGCGCAACTGGTGAGTGACTTCAATGCAATGGCCGAGCGTCTAGAGTTTATGACCCGCGAACGGGAGTTTTGGAATGCGGCAATCGCTCACGAATTTCGTACCCCAGTCACCATTCTGCGTGGTCGTTTGCAGGGACTAGCTGAAGGTGTTTTTAGTCCCTGCAGTGAAATCTTCGAAGGACTATTACGGCAGGTTGAAGGCCTTAATCACCTGATCGATGATTTACGGGTGCTGAGCCTCAATGATAGTGGTCATCTAGAGTTACAACGCGATGAGGTCTGCTTAGCAGAGGAATTAATTGCAGTGATTGAGACTTTCGCTGCGGTGTTAGATGCTAAGGGACTCATACTGAAGCAGGAACTCGATACAAGACTTAAAGTTTACTGTGATGCTATACGAATACGTCAGGCGTTGATGGCGCTGCTGGAAAATGCACGCCAGCATGCTGAACCTGGTACTTTGACTGTACGACTCTACAGCGCGGGGACAATCTGTTATCTAACCGTAGAAGATGAAGGCCCTGGTATTCCTGATGAAGCTGTAAGCTACATATTCGAGGCATTTCGCCGAATTGATCCGTCTCGCTCTCGAAAAAGTGGTGGCAGTGGACTCGGTCTCGCAGTGGTTAAAACAATTGCTGAAGCTCACGGCGGCCAAGTGGTCTGCCTGCCATCGGATCGTGGGGGAACAATATTCGTTCTGTCCTGGCCTGTTAAGCCAAGTTTAGGTTCCCCTTGAATATGTCCTTATTATTTACCGCTTCGAACAGGTATCCCTTGGCGAGATTTACCTAAAGAGTTAGGTCATTTTAGTTCGCCCTTTAGACAGTTTCATTTATGATCTAAAAATGGCGTTCTGGCACATTTAGTGAACTACTCCCTGCTTTAGCTGCAAGTAGTTCACATCTGAATGGGAATCTGCATTGCCGCAGTTGAGTTCTTGTGATTTACGGTTGTCGGGGTGAGTGTCATCGGTATAGGTAAAGTAATGTCCCGAGAGTTAACCTATTTATTTTCAGCTAAAAACTTTTCAAAAGCTAAGTATATGTTGGCCTAACACCTAAGCTAAATGGATCAGGTTCGTTTAAAGGGAGAACGACACTGAGTAAAATTGATCCATCGAGAATTCGATCCAAAATATTTTTAGCAACAGTCAGTGCTGGAACACACATAACCCAGATATTGTATGACCATATTAAAGTTTGATAAAAAATTAAGGTTGTCATGAGCGGTAACAACGCAATAGTTTGATAATTTATCTGAGGACGAATGTCATTTCTTGATAATAAAGTTTGATCATTTTTAAGCTCACTTTTGGACATAAACGTGTTACGCCTTTAACCCATTTCTGGATAAAACCTTGAAAACGAGTATGTGCATTTAGACTAATTTCGCATAACCTAAAGTATATCAAAGTCGTTTATTATAACTGTTGGGGAAGGATCGTGACGGCTCGGCCACCGACTTTAATGAATGCGCGCAGCGTCGAACATTAGACCAATAATTCGCAATGACGGGATATGGTTTAACATGTGTAACAAGACTTGCATGTCTTTGACAAATAGCTTCTTTCCCCGATTCTGTTGGTGATTTTCGAACGGTCGGTCGATGCGTTTTATGGCATGTTTGATCGTTGTCTTGGTTTCGAGAGCGTGTCTGAGTTTTAGATCTTTTTTTGTTAATGTGAGGACATTGGCTTTGTAAAGTTTGCTGTAGAATCTGAATGTCGTGCATCGCTGGCTTTTCAATTAAATCCCTTTGAGGAATGTATTTTTTGGCAAAATTCATTAGACAAAATGGTGTGATGTGTGTGTAACCCTCAGCGGTCAGGCGCGTAGAGATCGACAAACCCGATGGCGGTAAACGCAAATTGGGGATCCCTAACGTCATTG
>NZ_JBGOOV010000046.1:0-19138 GCF_041439795.1 Shewanella sp. 5S214 | reverse complement strand
GCCTAGTGCAGTGAAAGTTGCACGCTGGGTTCTTAGGAGGGCGGCACTTGGTAACAAGTGTCGTCTATCCGACAATAACTGCTTAGTGCGGTCACTCTAAACCGTAGCTGGACAAAACCTTTTTAGAGTTTCTACTTAATTTAACTAATCACAAATTACGTCAGGTATGGAAAACACCATTTTTGGAGGCAAATTTTCTATTCAACTAAATGATTAACTGACTTTAAGAATCCTCGCATATTCGAGTTTGGATCTTCAATGGGAAACTCACCGTATTCAAATTTTAAAGTATCCCACAGGGATGTTAATTTCTGTTTACGTCGAAAAAAAGGGTGTATCCATACCGTAGATAGATAAGATGATTTTGGAGCTTGTACGATCATAGTAACGAGACCAACTAAACATTGTTTGATTTCACTACCATCTAATGTTGGCAAGTCTTCTAGAAAAGGGTAAGCAATAACATCGCGCCATCCATCGTTACTTATATCCCAAGACATACCATCACCGCATTCTTGTGATTGATAGCGTCTTATTGCTACACAAGCAAGCTTTTGCCAATCTGGAGAATTAATGGTTATCGTTTCATCAAAAGACATACCTTTTGGTGCAGGTATAGCTCTAATTAAGCCAGCACTTACTTCATCGTAAAGAATATTACTGGCAATATCGCTATTTTTAATATCATTGATATTTTTATGATTGATGTTAACAAACAGCTCAGAGAGGAGAGAGTCTTCGTCATATTCTCTCAAAATAGGTTCAGGCCGCTTACCTTTCTTGTTTAATCCTCGAGAGGCAGAATTTCGTTCAATGCTGATAACATGAAATAAACCATCCGGTAAATTTTTGAACCAAGAAATACTGTCAGCCCAGTACAGCATTCTAGGATTCATCCTAATTTTTTTTATTAATATAATAGAGGCTTGTTCTGATGTTTGAGCAGTAATGTGAAGCATAGATGGCCGAAACAAGTATTTATTATCAGGGTACTGACTATTACAAAATGTCTCTAAAGCACTTAGGATTACATGTCTTTCTGAATCAGAAAGACATGTGACGACAATCGGAATATCTTCATCACATGCTTCATTATCAATCAAACAGTCTATCCCAAGACTAACAGCTTTAAGATTTCCATTTTCTAAACTTAGAGTATCAAGAAATTGTTTTTTCTTATCGCGTAAATCCATATGTCACCCTTCGTATAGAGTTTAAGTCAAAGACGTTCTATCAAGCACTTCTATTTATAATCAATAGGTTAGTGAAGTTCGTTGCTCTACAAAAATGATATCTGCACAATCCCAGTGACTGATATGACCATTGGTGCCAATCTCAAGCCCAAAGCTATCGAGTGATGTTCTACCACTGCTGTTTGTGATTATCTTTTTGTAAACTAGGTGCTTAAAGTGAGCTATAAACTTATGATTCACCAGTCCCTTCTTGTCTGTGATGCTAATGCCATTATTTTTTAAGCTGGATAAATAATCAGAAATTTTTACACCTAAAGTACCTTTTAAAAGGGTAAGCAACTTCATCTCATATGATGTATCTATCTTCATTTTCAACTCCTTTTCGTTTAGACATAACGATACACTGAAAAATTCAAATTACAAGCTTTTGCAAATCGTAAGTCATTGAACGATAACACAATAGTGCGTTACTGCAATTGATATTAATAGAACTAACATAACTTTATAGACTATGAAAAAACCTCGAACATTAGCTTTCCTATAGCAAAAACTTTATTAAACCAGTTTGTCTTGTGGTTTATTCAACTGACTCTGGGGCAATAACGGCTTAGAACGATCACTCTAAGACGTATCTGGACAGTAGTGAGTTATTGATCTTACTCATTTAGCGATAGATGGATTGCGTCGGATATAGAAAATTTTATCAAATTAAGACATATTCTGACTCTACTGACATATCCCTTAGTGTGTTTCTTAACTAAAAGAGCGTAGTTCAACAAGGCTAATCCAAGTAGTCTTGTTGATGCTAATTAATTGAATTTATTGTTTTACTTGAGTCGCATTGGGACGATTGCCTTGAACTGGAGCAGGTTTGGGAATAAAAGTAACATCAATACCAACAGTCAAAGGCCATGCTTTCCGTCTCTTTTGCATTGATTTGTTAGTGTAGAATACAAGATGTGACTTTTTGCAGCGTATAATCGCATAGTCGGCCGTCACACTAACTACTTCACCCTGGCGTCTGGTATTGATCTCATGCCTTTCTTTCCATTCAGTAATGTCTGGGACAGAAGGAAGTCCCGATGCTAACATTTTACTTCGCCATAGCGTATGTTTAGAGCAGGCTATTCCCATCAGTTTGTCGTTATCTATGACAGACAACAACTTTAAGTTGTTGGGGTTGATCCAACGAATGACTTTTAAGCACTGTTCGTAATGTGCAACAACAGTATTTATGCTGTCATCGGAATCAAATAAATCTGTTGCTTTCCAGATTGGTTCATGATGAGCGATACGATTTCTAAGTTTATTGATTTCGAATAAGTTTGCGCTAATATGGTTAATACTCAAAGATGTAGCGTTTAAGTCCTTAGCATATGGAAAAACTAAACTGTTAAGATTCGGCCAAAGCTCAATAATGGGAGGGTTAGCAGGATCTTGGCTTGAACGATGGTTTTTGTCTGTTAAGTGTACCCAAAAACCAAACGTTAGTTTTGCAATTATATTATCAGGGGTAATAGCTTTACCCTCTCTACCCAAATCACCCTTAGCTTTATTTATCTGTTGAAATGCTGGGCGATTATTTTGATTTGTATAAGAATTGCAAAACCAAAATCGGTCGATATTGCCTTTCTCTTGTGCCCAATCTAGTTGTTGAAAATTTATTTCGACTAACTGCTCATGGTATTCGATGTAAGCATTATTGATAGCATTGCGCAAAGAAACTTCTAATACTTGAAGCACTGGATAAAAGAGACCTGATAGTTGTTTGTTCCACGCATATAGTCCTAAGCTTTGCTCATCGCTTGCATCGCATAAGTTTGGATTTTTGTAAGTAGAGAGTCGAGGGCTTGATAGTGTTTTTATTATTGATTTTACAGGCATATTAGTGATCCGCTGTGATGATGATAAAGTATACCTATACTTCCGTTAGTGAACAAACTACTTGACATCGAGCTGAGATTAGCTAGAATTCAACTATCGACGGAAACGTCACTAGATTGAAAGCGCGGTACAGTGTGAAGCTGGTTGGTCTTAGACCCCGTTAGCGAGATATTTTCGAAGGGCTCCTTTTAGGAGCCTTTTTCGATCTTGCTCCTTTACCTCTATTCTTCTAACTCACTCTCATACCTAGTACACTCAGGAAAAGGTTATGTTTTCCCTTTTGTTTGGTTATTATTTGATCTAATGACAATTTCACCAGTTACCCCCCATTTTTAATGACTCGTAACTTGTTTAGGGGCAGAAGCGAGCTAGATTTCCCCTCATAGCCCGTTAAGGTCGCATTAGCACAAGTGCCATATTAGATTTCTTTGCTTTATTGAGTTGATACATCATCTAGATGTAGCTCTAGAACCTTACTAGATACGGTTAGTCGTTTTACTACCGTGTAAATGATATCATTTAGATGGACTATACTTCCCTCAGTGTTTTTTCCCTGAAGTTCTTTAGCATTAATCATATAACTAGGTATTCCACTTAGAAATACAAGCTTATATATTTCTGGAATTGGATGAGTTGTAATGATGTTTACCTCACCTTGATGCTTCTTCATGCGATTTTTAACATCATTTAAATAACCCTGGCTTTGTTTACTTAGCATATTGTGTTCCTTATAATTTTTCATAATCAGCTTACTTGGTTAGAAATAATTCTATTAATTGAGTGCATATTTTTATTCAGGCATGAGAATACCTCCTTTTGAAAAGAAATAACTTATTGAGAAGATGTAAGGGTAACGACGATATATAGTTTATATATTGAGTAGAACAATGGAGGCTAGAACTAGCCCATACCCTTATAATACCATAAACATTGAGCAAATGCAAATGATTATCATTTAGAATCTGATGCGCTGATGCTAAGTACACAAGGCAACTTGACGGACTAAGATGCGTATTGGACAAAACTGATTTAGAACTCAGACTCTAAAGCTGGGATTTTAGATTAGAAAATGTATAGTTCTAGGCCATGTTGTTGTAATGCCCACTTAGCTTGCGCAGCAAGGCAATACGGTAATTCCGCATTGCGCCATAATCTCTAAAACAGATTGGAAGTAAAATTGCCACGCGTTTCAAGTCAGGTTAGATTATTTGTTAGGCGACTATTACCGACAAGTTTTATTCACTTTTCCTAACAACTCTAGCTTCCAACATTTTTTGAGTCCCCAGGTCTGTTAACTCCCACCTAGATACTGCATCGTCAATATCAATGGAGATTAGGTTTAATGCCACAAACTGAATTCGAATAGTAAATAACACCTGAGTATCGACCAACAGGCTACTAATATTATAATTGTTCGTATCAGTACCACTATAATGTGAAGCTATAAACTCACTAATCGAGGTTTCATATGGTCTATCTACTAAGAAAGGTGAAATAGTGCTAAAGAGATTTTTCCAAGTTGTTTCTTTAGACCAACTAGCATATTGAGTCTCGTCATTAAAGCTGTTTGCATAAATTCTATAGTCGCCTTCAAGCATTATTCTACTATCAAAATTTGCTAACTCGGTTTCAGGAATGGGAGTTAAAGATGAATTTACCTCAGCTAACTCTATGCTTATCCTATTGTTTTCTTTCCTTAGTTCATTTATTTCAGCCAACAACTCAGGGGAAGCTGTTGAATCAGCTCGCACCCAGCCTATAGCAGGAAACATTTTAATGGTTTTGTTTAAACTGAGTGAAACTTGACCTGGCAATTGCGCTGGATTATCCCAAAAACGAATTAAACGACCATTACTTACTTTATCGCGAAAATTTTGCAATTTTTGATAATTAGCTTCGTCATTTTCTGATTTAGCCCTTGGTAATTCATTTGGTGACTTATGTAACAATGCGATTACTTTAATACCTTTACTTACAGCATAATCAAATTCTTTTTCTGTATAACTGAGCCCGTCATCAGCGGTAGAACCGTAACGACCTCCGATTATTAACAGGTAATAATCACAGTCATCAATAATTTTTTTAATGAATTCCCACTGTTCTTCATCTGCTGCAGGAAATAATTCCATTCCCGCAGGAATGCAATCCATCTCCATCAATGTTTGCAACACACTTTGCCTTTCTTCTTGAAGGTCAACATAGGTAGAACTCACAAAAACTTGATAACGCTTATCCATAAAATTCCCAGTTCATTTTAATTAACACAAATTCAGCGCTGTACTGCGACCATGTAGTCTAACATTCGTACAGTGCGCATGCGTATTTAATAAGCCTACAAAGACTAGGCGGAGTTGATCGGACACTTATGACGGACTGACATCTAGATCGAACTTAAAGTCACGAGCACCTATTGGAAGGTATTTAGTTAGTAGCTAAAATCTTTGATATCTACTTCTAGATCTTTGACTTGGCTACCAATTTTCTTATGGAATTCGTATTTTATTTCAGTATCATTTAAGCCTTTAAGTTCGTAACCAAAGTACTTAACCAAAACCCCCCTCATCTGAGCAATATCATAATCATCAAAATTTGGTACATAACTAGTCTCATATTTTCTATGAGTGATCTCTTTGAATGAACGCACAAATTTCTTGGGAACTACATCAACTTCAAATCGCTTGCACAGTTTCGATACATAATGATCAAGTCTATGAAGAAGCTGTTCATCATTAATTTCTGAAAAGAAAAATAACCAACCTTTGCTCTTATTTTCGAATATACACCCTGTAATTCGTAAATTAATTCTCCATTCGAGAAATTCTTGCCTAGGAGAACTCGCATGTTTGTGGCTAGTAAAGATACCAGCTAATGATGACTTTAGGTTCTCTATGGTTCCATTCCTAGCTGATATTAACGTCCCCTTAAAATCATAACCTAGATAGTCGAAACCATTAAGTATTGTGTCAATTTTTGATTTCTCAGGGCTTTTTATAGGGCAGTGAACTGTTAGCCCAACAGCTTTGAATTTACTGATAACTTTATCAGCAATCTGCTTAGACTTATGCTGTTGACACAATATAAGGACATCATCGACATACCTGTAGCATTTTGTATTTGGAATCGAAGATAGGTATCTATCTATGTTTTGAAGGTATATAGCCGCCAATATATTAGATATAGCTAATCCTTGTGGTATTCCTATCTTCGCTGGCTCATCATGTGGCCTTGAAACTGGAACTGTTGGGGAGCATATAGCCGAGGTAATAAAATCTAGTATGGAATCAATACGGATTCGTTTTCTTAGCTGTTTCAACAAGATGTCATGTTTTATTGAGGGGTAAAAATTAAAAACATCTAACTTTATATAACTATCATAGTAACCTGTTTCAATATCAGACTTTACTTCTTTGATAACATTTTGAGGTAACTTAAACTCTACTACAGGTTTGAATCGATCTTGTAAAAATCTGCACATGGCTTTCAGTGCAATACGATCACGTACTGTTGGAATTGAGATTTCTCTCGGTACTTTATTTCTGCCTTTACTGATCAGTTTTAATTTATACTTTGTGAACTGATATGAACCATCCTTTGCTTTCCTAGAAAGTATCTCAGTTTGACTATCCAGTTGTTTTCTAAAAGCATACTGGTTTAGGTTATCAATTCCAGTTGCACCTGAATACACGATATATTCAGTAAAAATTTCTTTCAAGTTCTCTAATTCGAACTCTTTATTAAACTGATCTTGTACTTTCATGTTCTTCCTTGAAAACTACTATTGAAGTAGAACAGCTTAAGACTTAAGCCAACACATAATTATTACTGGTAGAGCGTATAAAAAAGATAGGGCTATAAGACGTTTGATAAAATAGAAGAAAAACTGAATTTTTTGATAAGTTCTAGGCACATGCGTAATCGTTGATGCAGGCAATGGTTTAGATGTAGATGCTGTTGGATCGGCATTTACAATCGTGTTGTTTGATGACCAATAATCGGTACAAAGAGCTATAACATAATCTTCATCAGTGTGATTTTCACAGGCGTTTAAAGATTGCTCATAGTCTTTTGAAATTATCGATAAAGTTACTTTATCATCTCCATTTTCTTCGTTGTGCTTAGCTTTTAAATGTAAGCTCTTGAGTCCAATGTAGCACTCTTTGATCAGGCTTGCTCTTTCCTTGAAGGATAAGCCATTGATAAAGCATGACATGACTAAAACAAGAACGGAGTACGCTACCCAGTAAGTAGCACTTATCTGCGATTGAGGATCATTTAGATAATAGATTGAAACTGCAACAGAAAAGAATGAATACCACAATAACAATAATTGTGATTGAAAAGAATTTGATAAAAGTCGTTTTTCAGCCCTTATCCGAGCTTTCCTTGTCCACCAAATATTACTAGATAGTCCCACTATTCTTCTCCATAAATTAGTAGTGTGTCCCAAGGAGTTTGTGAGTTATCAGGTTAACACCCATACAGGGCAAGCACGAAGCTAAGAGCAAGCTCTTCAAAATTAGTTTCACTCTCAAGAGAGTGGGCAACACAAGTGTTACCACTCCTTGAAACACTTCAGTAATGTAAGGGAACTGTGATATGTATACAATAGAAAAGTTCTTAAAAGTAGATACTTGCTGCATTAATAAGATGAATATACAGAGAGATAGTACCACGCTGATGGTGTTAGAACAGTTAGCGCGCTCATTGATATGACAGAGCTTAGAATCAATATCCAAAAACTTTGGAATGTGTTACAAGAATGTAGATTAGACTCAGGGAAGAAAGAGTAGTGAGCATATTTGAACTTGATGATTGGTGAGAGCTTCTTTGACATTTAGGTGGCCAAAATAACTATGCCACTTGTATCTACAACTAGCTTAGGGATTTCACTACTTAAATTGAATAGTCCTTGGAAGTCAGCAGAATCCCCATGAGAAAAAGTATTGCAATTTCAGTTATGCTATCCGCCACTGAGTAATTACGTTAACAAGGAATGGGGCAGAAATGTGTTAGTCCTTAACTGGCTTCCTTACCAAAATCGCCAAAAAATATAAAACTATATTATAAATGATCAAACACTATTAAGAATTATCAAACTTTAATATAAACGCACAGATATTAAAGCACAGAAAAATTGACTTCTAGCCGTAGGGAAAACAAAGATGCAAGCGTTAGGTACAGAAATGAGAAAGCTAATTTAAATTTGTTTTGGGGTGATAAAGAACCAAACAAGGTATCAGTCCGAATTAGCTTTAAGTTAAATTTGTACTTGGTTCTAATAGATGGTACCTACACACTGTCTCTGCAAAAGTTTAGCTTTAGTGGATAAGCTTTATTATTTCCAATCAGTTCGTATACAAACTTAACCTTCTTCCAAAACTCACAAATTCGGGTCCAACTTAATTGCGAGTTTGTAAAATGGTGTACCCATAAAACTCAAGATTAAGGTCAAGTCATTCAACCCCTAACTTTAGATAACTGTAATTATGTTAAGTTAAGATTTACTTTAAACCCATTTAGTATTATGGTGTACCCATATTACAAATCTGGCTAATCTTCTTCATCATTCGCTTGGTTTATGAAAATTTGAAAAAGAGGTATTTGAGGGCTGAATTATGGAAGAGAAAGAGTATGTGGCACCACAATGGAGTTATGATTTTTATGAGCCCAAAGGAAAACGGATGCGGCTCCTATCAATTGAGGAAGTTCAATTATCTTCTCGATTACTGAATAGAAACGTAAAACATACCAATTGCTCAACTCACCCTGAACGATATAAATCCAACTTTAAAGCTTACGTTCCTTATGCCGAAAAAATTTGGTTGTCAGTTTGTCGTGCTATTCGCAATATATCGGCTTTGCCGGTACATGCCGTTTATCATCATGACATGGATGCCTTAAACCATGATTTATCACTTATTTTTTCTGATACTGGTTGGCGTTGGATTCGTAAAGAAATCAGTCAGTTAAAAAAGCGCTCTAGAAAATCGAGGTTTGAATTGTCCGCAGATCTACTAGATGAGCTCAAATCAATTATGGCCAGAGAAAAACTTACCACATTTGATGCAGTCATTGATTATCTGGTGACACTAGATAAGGATTTAAGGTCGGATGAAGAATAACTCAGTGTTTTTCTATATTGCTGACAATATTGAGGATTAATAAAGGAGAAAATGATGCCGTCATTGACTAAAAATCAGAATTATTCTGTTAAACTGAGTTCTAAGCCAGATATTAACCCTCGCAAAGTCAATGACTTACTTCTTGATGATGTCTCTATCATGCAAAATGAGTTACGATCATTGCTCGATAGTGATATTGAAACGGCTAATTTTGACCGCATTTCAGAATTAATTTCAATGTTGTTGCATGACTTTGAATTGTCATCCTGTGACATGAAAGCGAACACCTTAAAATCCCTTAATCAGAATTGGTACCAATTCTGTAAATGGTGTACAGGTATGTCCATAGTCCCAATTCCATGCTCTGTAGACCATTTTAAAAAGTACATCCTTGAACATTCAACACGAGTAAAGTTTAATACATTAAAAGTCTACTCTTGGGCTGTTCAAACCATGCATTTGGCCGCAGGTTTACCGTCGCCTACTGAATCATTAACAATCAAAAAAATGTTTGAAAATATTGAAAGTAGCAAGCTGACGGATGGTGAATTTACGACCCAGGCATCTGCATTCAATGAGACTCACTTAGAAGTTCTAACCCAAGTTTTTTCACAAAGTCAGAAACTAATAGATTTAAGAGATTTGGCTTTATTAACAATGTCTTATGAATCTATGTTGCGTGAGTCAGAGTTGGCTAGAGCGACCTTTGAACAGATAAGTTTTACCCGAGATGGTAGAGGAATTTTGCTGGTGCCTATCACTAAATCACGTCATTCAGGTGAACCAGATAAAGTTATTTTAAGTTTACGATGCTTGGACTTGATTGATCATTATGTGACGTTAGCGAGGATTGAGCGAACCGGTTTAATTTTCAGAAAAGTCCATAAATCGAACAAAATAGGCGTTCAAAAGAACCCATTATCAGGGGTAGCGATCGATAACATTTTTCAGAATGCCTTTAGTGTTGTGTCGGAATACTCACCGGGTCTTGTTAGAGGATGCGTTCCTTGGAGTGGCCATTCAGCCCGAGTAGGTGCCTGTCAAGATTTGCTAGCCGCAGGTTATTCACCTTTGGAAGTGCAAGTCTCTGGTCGTTGGAGTTCGCCGGCAATGGTTTACAGATATGGCCGTGACATTCTTGCAGAAGATGGCGCAATGGCAAAATTTCGGTCTGAAAAAAAGTAGGAGAGTGGAATGACGCAGTATTACGAAACCTTGAAAGATGTGTGTGAAAATGCACTATTAAATATGTACTTAGAGGTAAGTAGTAATAATAGATTCACGCCTATAGAAAAACGAACACAAATAATAAAAAAGTTTATTAAGCCTAAATTGAAGATGTCGAAGTACAAAGTCATAAAACCAGAATTAAAAAGATTAGCGTTAGTTAAAGCAACGATCTCCCTTGAGTCCGAACTGCATAAATTACTAACTAACATGCTGGAATATAAAAGAAAAGGTGATGCGGAAGCGCTACTGTTTGATTTTCTAGGCAATATTCATGTTTGGACAGGGTTAATGATACAGGTAGCCAACAAATTTACCGTGGCAGAGCCTGGTAACGTTTATTTGTTGGAAGATGAGACTTTTTCTAAGTTAGATAAAGATGGCCACTACATTAAGCCAATCAATCTGTTTGTATATCTTGATACAGATAATGATTTAAATACAGTTTTATCACAAATACAGCAGGATGAACGTTTTAACATTTCTGTCTCAGAAAGGTTCGATACTCATGCCAAATTAAACGTTTTACCAGTTAATGAACTTCAATAGACGAAAAAAAACCAGCAAAAGCTGGTTTTCTTCCCCAAGGGACCCCTCCCTCAGTTGGAGGACACACTATGAAAAATTGTCAAAACAACTTCATAATGAGTACAAATCTATTTTACTTTAGTGATGACAAATTTGTAAACAGTTTTACTAGTTTTAAGTAAATTATACCGATATTAGTTTCAATAAATCTAACTTGATTCAATTGTTGTTAATCAAATAGTGGTCACTATGCGGTAGAAAGGTAGTGAAGTTGGTATATTTAGCAAGTCCAAAATAGTACCTGAAATAGAATTGAAAATTGAATTATTAGAGTAAAATATAAGAATGTACAAGGAGTATCAGTTATGAATGCAAGACCTATGATTTCATCTACTAAGTTAGTTTACAGTAATGATCTATTCAGTATTTACATAGCGACTAACAGTGAGCAAGAGTCACCGTTATGCTCACGTAAACCTGCGTTTGTGTATTTTAAAGGGGAGTTTTACAGTATGAAACGATCAAGTATAGAGCCATGTTCTAGGGCACAAACTGAGTATTTGTTATCAGTCATGACACGTTTTGGGACGTTCTAGTCAATGACACACAGTTCATTTAACAAATACCAAGAGATACATATGAAATTAATGAAAACGTTAGGATTGATCCGCAACTTAGCATCTCTGCTATAAGTAAGGAGTTATCTAGCTACGCTATTAGTAGGATAGTTAATATTTATGGCTCTCTATTGTGTTGATTTTAATACAAATAAAGCCATACAAACGCTTAAAATAATGATTTAACACTTTGTCCGTGAATTTTCTGAATAGTACTATGCATTTGCTTATTCATTATGCTGCTCTCCAGTTATTTAGAAATTAATTCCATCTCAATCATTTTTCAAGGGTAATTTAAATATCATAGATAATAATGATTTATAAATTGTGATCAACCCGGTATTAACGAACATGGATATTAAGAGATGATTAATTTTTGTATTTGGCTTCAAACTCATGACGAAATCATTAATCAAAGCGACGCTTATTAGTACATTTTTTATACTTCTGTGTGTTTCAAATGGGTGCACACAACCTCCGAGAGATGATCGGTTAATCATTAGTGGTCCATTTGAGACGATCAGCTTAGACCTCGCTAGAGCTGGGTTTATTTTCAGTCGATTGCAAATCGTCGAAACACTAGTCGAAGTGAACAACGAAGGCGAACTAAAGCCCGGGTTAGCAACGTCCTGGGACAGTAACCAAGATGCTACTATATGGCGTTTTTACCTCAGACCTGATGTGACATTTCACAACGGAACCACCATGGATGCGGCGGCGGTGGTGAAGAGTTTACAAATAGCGCTCAGTAAGCCTACTCCGTTTAACCGGCAGCTCATCACTAATGTCTCTGCTATTGACGCTCATACGGTTGAATTTCGGCTGCAGTCTACTTATCGTCCTTTTGCCGCAGTGCTGACTAACTATACCACGGCGATTCTGGCTCCAGCATCGTTTGACGATAAAGGAAAGGTTATTAAACTCCTAGCAACAGGTCCTTACCTGATGACCGAATTTGACCCACCTCATATGGTCAGAGTCTCTCGCTTTAACCAGTATTATGGTGCTAAGGCACATATTCTCCATGTTGACTATATTACCGGCCATCGCCCCGAAAGCCGCGCCTTAATGGTACAAGGCGGGAGTGCGGATATTGTCTACAACCTCGACCCAGCAAGTGTGAAATTGCTGAAAAATTCAGCTGAAGTAAGTGTTAACTCAACGGCCATTCCGCGCACAATTCTTATCAAACTCAATGTTGCTGATCCGCTACTGCATTCACTCGAGTTGCGTCAGGCGTTGAGCCTGGCTATCGACCGCAAAGGGATTGCTGATGGGATCATGCATCTGCCCGGTGCAGAAGCTAATCAAATATTTGGTCCGTCGATGGGGATTTGGCATGTTTCATCGTTGCCAGTACCTGCGCAAGATCTTAACAAGGCGCGGGCACTACTGGCAGCTGATGGTTGGCAACCAGATAGTAATGGCGTGCTACAAAAACAGGGTAAAAGCTTCACGTTGAGTATGGTGACTTATGCCAATAGACCAGAGTTGGTAGTAATTGCCACAGCGCTACAAGCCCAGTGGGCTAAGCTTGGTATAACGCTCGATGTTCAGATGGAAAATGCCAGCGCAATCCCATTAGGACATACCGATGGTTCATTACAGACTGCGTTGATGGCCCGTAATTTTGCCAATATTCCAGATCCATTGACGGTGTTGCTAGCAGATTTCAATACACCTCAAGGGGGGGATTGGGGGGCAATGAACTGGAACGACCCGGCATTCTTCCGGTTATTACAGCAAACCACGCAAGCAACTGGTGCCGACTATGAGAGTGATGTACAACAACTGAGTACTCATCTGGCACAGACCCTGCCGATGATCCCAGTACTCTACTATGTTCAACAATCTGCCGTTGCCAAGCGAGTGAAAGGTTTCAGTTTTGATCCCTATGAACGTTCATTTCGCATTGCCAACATGGAGTTGCATCAGTGAAAGGCATCTTAATTAAACGCCTTGTTCAACTGCTGATGATGGCGTGGAGCGTGGGTACTATCACTTTTATTCTCAGCCGTATGTTGTCTGGGGACATGGCTTATAGAATTGCTGCTGGTCGTTATGGAGATGATGCGGTAACTGCTGCTGCAGCAGCTGCCGTACGCCAAGAGCTAGGGCTGAACAATCCGGTATGGCTACAATATTTTCATTGGCTGGGGGAGTTGCTGCAGTTCAATTTAGGTAACAGTTTGGTGAGTGGTAATCCAATTACGGCAGAGCTGCAGCATCAGTTGGGTTACAGCTTGATACTAGCCTTTGCCGCACTGTTGTTATCGATGTTGCTTGCCCTACCTCTAGGGCTTATCTGTGGTTTTCAGGCCAATAAATGGGTTGATCGCTGCGGTTTACTTGTCTCAACGTTTCTGCGTTCACAACCGGTATTTTGTCTGGGACTTATCCTTATTTTACTGTTTTCCATAAAGCTGAAATGGTTCCCTGTCGCCGGTTTTGACTCCCTGTCCCACTTGTTTTTACCAGCATTGACACTGGCACTCAGCCTAGCAGCACTCTCCAGCCGGGTGATAAGAAACAGTACGCTGCGAGTGATCCACAGTGACTATTATCTTTTTTCCAGAATCAAAGGGCTTAGTGAACTACAGACTTTCAGATGTCACGGCATCCGTAATATTGCGTTGCCCGTAGTTGCGTTCATGGGTATCCAGCTGGTAGGGCTTATTGAAGGGGTAATCATGGTCGAAAGCCTGTTTGCCTGGCCGGGAATTGGTCATGGTTTGTCTCATGCTGTTTTCTCCCGAGATATCCCAATGCTACAAGGTACAGCACTCACCTGCGGGGTGCTATTTGTAGTAATTAATACCTTGGTGGATGGTTGTTGCTATCTGCTAGACCCAAGGAGCAAGGTGTCATGCTGAAGAATAGCTTAAAGCGAATGAGCCTAGGGCAATGGACTGGCGCTAGTATATTAATACTATTGCTACTGAGTGCTTGGATGGTGCCTTTATTCGGGCATTCTCAACCCAATCTGCAACATCTTCAGCACAGCTTTGCACCCGCCAGCGCCCAATTACCGTTGGGTTCTGACCAGTTCGGTCGCGATATGTTGGCACGACTTGCCGCAGCGGTAAGGTTGTCATTTGGACTCAGTTTATTATGTGTCGGGTCGTCAGCATTCATCGGCGTGTCATTAGGTGTAATGGCGGCCTGGAGCAGTAAACGGATTGATACAGTTATCAACTTTATTGCTAACACCGTAATGTCATTGCCCGGATTAGTGCTAGTGCTCTTGGTGGCAGGACTAGCGCCAGGCTCATTTGCCATGCTTTATCTGGGGATCTCTCTGACGCTCTGGGTGGAATATTTCCGCGTAGTACGCGCGACCGTGCAACCACTTGTCAATGGGCCTGAGTTGCAGTCCTCCATGATGTTAGGTTTTGGTCGTTGGTATCAGTTTCGTCGTCATATCTGGCCGTCAATCTCAGGTAATGTGCTGACACTGGCGGCATTCGGCGCCGCGACGTCTATTCTGATGATGGCTTCTACTGGTTTTGTCTACGCCGGGCTTAAGCCCCCCACATCTGAGTTGGGACTGATGATTGTTGAGCTGTTTCCTTACTTTGCTGAAGCAACATGGGTGTTATTACAGCCGCTGTGCATCCTGCTGTTAATGGTGCTGGGATTTAATTTGCTTGCGGGCCAAAAAGCATGAATGAACTGATTTCCATCAAGGATCTGAGTATCCGCTCAGCCACCGAAATGCTAGTAGATTCACTGTCACTGACATTGACACAAGGCGAACCACTGACAATTCTTGGCGAAACTGGCTCAGGTAAAAGTCTGTTAGCACAGGCGATTATGGGAACATTACCGGCAGGGCTAATCTGCCAGGGATACCTAGCACTTAACCACCAGTCCATGACAGCAAATGAACGCCGGCAGTACTGGGGGCGCTACCTGTCGATGTTGCCGCAGGAACCTTGGCAATCACTCGATCCCGTGATGCAAAGTCGGGAGCAGGTTGCCGAAGTTTACCGGGAGGTGTTGGCATATTCATCCGCTGATGCACTAAAGGCTACGCAGATACAACTGCAACAGTTGGGATTGGCCGATATTCAACATAAATTGCCATCACAGTTATCCGGCGGGATGGCTCAACGATTAGCGTTCGCTGCAGCCACTGCTGCCGGAGCAAATATTATTATTGCTGATGAGCCAACTAAGGGTCTAGATACCCGCCAGCGAGACGGTATTGTTCAGTTACTTAAATTGCAGACAAAAGATGGTGGTTTACTGACCATCACTCATGATGTGGCCGTGGCTAAACAGCTGGGTGGACGCATTATCGTTATGCGTCATGGCAAGGTAGTTGAACAAGGAACTGCCTGTTCAGTGCTAACGAAACCTCATGCTGAGTACACCAAACAGCTAATTGCTGCAGCTCCCTGTTACTGGACTGAAGTTGCCGCCAAAAATTGTCATCAGCCACTGCTGACTGTTAATAATCTGACCCAGCAACGCAATGGTAAAACGCTGTTCCGCGATCTGTCTTTCACCGTGCATAGTGGTGAAATAATCGGCCTTTATGGCGATAGTGGCTGCGGGAAAAGTACCTTAGGTGATACGCTTTTAGGCTTGTTAGCGCCCAACTCCGGCGAGATTGAGTGGCACGCAAAAGTTCCGCGACATCAGAAATTGAAACTTTATCAAGATCCGCCCAGCAGCTTCAGCCCCGCAGCCTCCTTACAAACATTGCTAGAAGATGTTGTGCGCCATCATGGACTAAAGGCGGAACAGATCCCCCCACTACTACAAGAACTAACGCTTTCACCCAGATTACTCATGCGCACTAGCCACGATGTCAGCGGCGGTGAATTACAACGAATTGCGTTGTTGAGAGCAATGTTGCTGTCGCCCAAACTGCTGGTAGCTGATGAGCCAACCTCCAGGCTAGATCCCATTACCGCCAAACAAATAATTCTGTTGTTGGTCAAGGCCGCCCGCCAGCAACAATGTGCGCTGTTGCTGATAAGTCACGATGAAACACAGCTCAAAAAAGTCTGCGACCAGATTATCTACCTTCAGGATTACGCCCGTGAAAATGTCACCGTTCACCCAGTCTAATAACCCATTATGCCATTTATCGGTTGCTATCAGCAGCGCTTTGCTACTGTGTTGCTTGCCGACCATCTGTACAGCTGAAACAGTTCCCAATAGCACCAAGGTACAGACCGCTACTGACAACAGCAATATTGAACACATCGGTATTGTATCAAAGCGCATGCCTTTTCGTGGCGATGTGCCATTGAGCGCCTTACCCCAATCGGTGGCCGTCATCTCCGCTGACACACTGAACGAGCAGGGGATCACTGATTTCCAGAATACCATTGATCTGGCAAGTGGGATTTCCCGACAAAATACACTGGGGGGGCTATGGGATAGTTTTGCCATACGCGGTTTTGCTGGGGGTGAAAACCTGCCGGGAGGATATCTGATCAATGGTTATAGTGCTGGTCGCGGCTACAGCGGTAGACGCGATACGGTTAACATCCAGAGTATCGAAATTCTAAAAGGTCCTGGATCAGCACTATATGGTCGCAGTGAACCGGGCGGCACCATCAACATCATCACCAAAAAGCCGCAATTTTCCCCAGCAGGTTACGTACAGATTTCAGCTGGCAGCTATGACCATTATCGGGCAGAAGCTGATTACACCAATGCCATCAACGACAAGCTGGCATTCAGGGTCAATGGTGCATACGAAGATAATGGTAGCTTTCGCGATACCATTCATTCAACGAAATGGTTCTTTTCACCTTCTATTGATTTTGTGATCAACGACCGTACCAAGTTGAGCTACGAACTAGAACTACTGGATCAAAAAATCCCTTTTGATCGTGGCGTCGTCGTACAGAACAACAACTTTGAGCAGGTCAATCCCCTGAGTTTCTATGGCGAACCCGCTGATGGTCCCATGCACGTGCAGGCAATCGGACATCAGTTGACTCTGATACACGAACTCGCCAATAACTGGCAACTACTGACAGGTGTGGGATACCGCGATTCCTCACTGGAAGGATATTCATCAGAAGCAGAGCTGTCCGTATCAAGACAACTGCTGTACCAAGATAAAACGACACTTTCAAGACAACGGCGCTGGCGCGATTATGATGCTAAAGACTTGTCCGCAAGAATTGAATTAAGTGGGACATTTCAAGCTGGTGTTAAAAACCACATACTGATGGGAACCGATGGCTACCATTATCAGTTAGATTCCTTTTTGAAACGCTGGCGAGTGCCCCCCGGCGATGACACTTACAGTATCGATATCAACGCCCCAGTATACGGGCAGACACCACCCTCACTGCCAGTATCGAATGATGACCATGAGAAACAACGCGCATTTGGGATTTATCTACAGGATCAACTGGATTTAGCGCCCGAATGGAAAATGCTGTTGGGTATGCGCTTTGATCACTTCGAGCAACGCATTGCTAATAGCCTCACTGGTGGTGTGACACACCAGACACAAAATACCGTTAATCCCCGAGCTGGACTGGTATTTCAGGCTGACGACAACTTAAGTTTGTATGTCAGTTATGCTGAAGGTTTTCGCCCTAACTCTGGTACCAATGTGAACGGCATTCCTTTTGATCCAGAAAACAGTAAATCTTGGGAGACTGGCACTAAATTCGCGTTCTTTGATAATAATGTTATAGGTACATTGGCGCTGTTCCGCGCCGAAAAATCCAACATTTTGGCGGCTGATCCTGTCAATACCGGGTACACCGTCGCGTTAGGAAAAGCTCGCAGCAGCGGCATAGAACTCGACCTCAACGCATGGTTGTCAGACAACACCCAATTAGCACTGGCCTATGCCTATACCGAGGCGGAAACAGAAAACGATGTCATCAATCCTGATTGGGGAGTGAATATTCCTGCTGGAAGTCGTTTAGTCAATATCCCAAAGCACAAGCTAAATCTGACGCTGACGCAAGATTTTGAACTGTTTAGTAATAATACTAAAGCTGGGATCAACGCTACTTATGTGGATAAACGATTGGGTGACAGTGTGTCACCGGACTACGAACTGCCGGAATACACGTTGGTGCGCATCTTTGCCACACAGCAGATAGGGCAACACTGGCAGGTAAACGCCTCACTAAATAACTTATTGGATAAGAAGTGCTTTGTTAGCTCTTACGCGGCGTTATGGACTCAACCTGGAGAGCCAAGAACGGCAACAATAAGTGTCAAATATACGTTTTAATTTGGTGCTATGTATTAGCTTTAGGGACTTATCACCTTAATAAAAATCGTCTGGAAAAACAATTTTCCAGACTTTAATTTTTTTTGCTTTTCTGGAAAAGCGCTACAAAGAGTCAGGGAGAGTAAAATCTTAGAAATAGTCATAAATAAATATCTTAGAAATAGAATAACTAGGGTCTGTTGATCTTTGCTGTGCAAATGTTGATCAGCAATACATCGGCAGCCACATTAACATAAACGCCAGTGACACCATACTGGCGTAATTTTTTGCTAGCTTGTCATATCTTGTTGATATTGCTCGATAGTGTTTAATTCTTCCAAAAGCATTCTCCACTAAATGTCG
>NZ_JBGOOV010000045.1:0-22003 GCF_041439795.1 Shewanella sp. 5S214 | reverse complement strand
CCAGAAGATACTTTAACTGCAAGCCCTCCAAATATTGAATAAAACTGACCAATTAACAGAGCAAGCCGACCAATTTTTGTGAGATCATATATCTCATTAATCTCTGCAATTCCATGCTTACTTTCCTCATCAAAACTTAAGCCTACTATTGCTGGACATTTTTTCATAACTATCTCCTTTAGTTAAAATAATAAAACACTTTTACTACTCTAATGTCTTTTATTTTTAATTTTTCGTTATACTTTTGACAACATCCAAAAATATAGTCAGCTTGAAATAATTTATCTTTTAGCACCTACATTCATTTAGAGTAAGTTAAACTTTTCATAAAATTATTAAAACATTTAATACAACACCCACCACCCAAGAAAGAACGTCCAACTAGGGTGTTAAGGTTTACTTCATCTTCATCATTATGGATAAGTATGGGCTTATTTTTTATAATTTCAGATGGAACTTCATCATTCAACAAATAATATTTATCATTACAAAAAATGTCATCGCCATCATAAAAAATAACTTCTAAAACAGTAAAATCTTTAAAAGAATGAATGCCAGATATAGCAATCTTATCAGATAACCTTTTTGACACAAAAGGAACCACTCCTGATTCCCCATGTACTTTACATTTAATTAAACCCATATAAGCACCTTATTCATCTACTAAATTGGGAGCATCTAATCTTTCGAAATTATTATCTTTGAAAAGTTTATAATAACCTCTTTTAGATTTATTGTATTCACTTCCTTCTCCTTGATTTAGCACATCAATGACATGCGATAAACAACTATTATCAATAGGATGATATGGCCCTAAACTTTCATTTTTCATAGATTTCTGTAAATCTATCGCAGCGATAGCATTTGGGAGCTCTATTATAGCCTCTTTAACAGACTCTCGTTGTTTATTAAAATTGCCTGCTCTAACTATAGTTGTTTGACTTCTGTCATCAGCTGTTATTACTTGATGTGTCGAATAACTTAAATCTGCGTTGAAAACTTCTATTGTGAAATGCCCTTCTGAAAAACCATTCTCAAACTGTCTGACGATAGCATATCCCTCTTTACAACTTAACCCAAACGGATCCACCCAATTCACTGGATTAGGCGCGTACTGATAATGGTTTATGCCGCCTACTAAACCAATCGGGTCTTGGTGTATAAATCTAGCTTGCCCAGGGCTTTAGTACCTAAAGCGGTTGTAGTGTAAACCTGATTCGTCATCAAAGTATTGGCCTTGAAAACGAATTGGGTTAGTAATCTTGTCTTGCTGGCCAGCATAATCAACATCATCATGCTCATTATCCGCATCTTTAAAATCTTTATCTTCAAAATCTACGCTTTCAATTGTTTGACCAAACACGTCTTGTTGACTGCGCCAGACAATTTTAGCGTTTTCATCGGTTAAGCAAATTGGGGTGCCGAGTTGGTCTAGGTGATAATAATAAACCTGCCCTGCTTTAATCAGTGCTACTGGTATAAAAGTGTCGGACTGATAGATATACCAGCTGTATTCACCTAAGGTGCATTCGCCAATCAGTTGGTGATTATCCCAAATAAAGTCGGTGCGATCGAGTTCGGTGATTTTTGCGCTGCGACGGCCTAAGGCATCATATTCGTGTTGCGTTACTTGCCATTAAAATTGATTTGAACCAATTGGTTTAAGCCATTAAAGCTGCATTGTTATTTATCGCCAGGCGATTTAGCTAATTTGGTTACCAGCTAGCGCCATAACGGTAATCGACGCCAGCCGTACTCATTATGCGGTCGTTGTTAACCACAACCTCATGAGTGTTTTTATTGGGTCTTATTGCATCGGATGATAATGCCAATGATGCTGCATGTCGAATTTTTAACCTGAAATTAAAGCCTGTATTTAAATTTAATACGGTATCAAGTATTAATGTATTCATCATGTATCGATTATGTTTCCCAACGATACTCATATTGGTTGGTGTTGCTCATAACATATTATGAGCTCATATGATGAAGGCAAGACAGGTTTCATGCTCTGTGAGAATTATATACTTGGTATGCATCTTCACCTATATTGACATCAAGGATCCAGTATATCAATTTTATATCCCTGCGATTTCACTAACGAATAGATCATTGGCTAAAAAATTTATGATATCCAAGGATGTATTTACGAGTATCAGACCATACTTGAACACTAGAGATAACAGCAAATAGCCAACCAAACAAATCTCAAAAAAGGCAATAGATTACTTTTCCCCTTGGCGTTGATCTATTATCATTTAAAAATGCTCTTTAAAGTAGTCAATATGCATGGTGAGATCCCAAAAAAGGTAGTATAAATTCATAGCTAGATATTAAATGGTATATTCAATTGGCTAAAAACGTTAATCATCTCACCCTACAACAAATACACATCAGCATCACACATTTTTGCAAAGATGCTTGAGTGATGAAATATTACTCAATATGCTATTCAGCGTCATATTCTTAGCAATAACATGATTAACTGCTGTCATCCTTTAGTTAGACAAAAGATATGTGAGCGACTAATCTATTATTACCTTACCTTTGCGAGTATTTACTATACGTTTTCTACTGTTGTTTTTATGCTTGTATAGTCTTGGTGCTATTAGCAAACCTATTGAATTAACGAATGTTCCTAGTGAACTATTCATTAATAAACACTTAACGATTCTACAAGACCGTAGTGCGGATTTGTCGTTTCAGAATGCCTTTAAACAATATAAACAAGGTAAGTTCACGCTAAATGCCGATGAAAGAGCCAGTTTTGGGTTTATTCATGATGCGCTTTGGGCATCTGTGTTAATCAATAATTCATCGGATAAAGAGATAAAAAAAGTGCTTTACCTCGATACGGCTTGGCTAGACCATGCTGATTTTTATTTTATGCGTCAAGGTAAGGTTGTAGATAAAGCGTTTATTGGTGACACACTACCGTTTAATGCACGAGAACATAAAACCCGTATGCTGTCACAGCAATATACGTTTAAGCCAGGCACCACTCAGGTGTTTATGCGCTTTGAATCACAAGACCCTCTGCTGATTCCATTGTACTTAACAACTCACGACGTCATACAAGATAACCTAATTATCTCAAGTTATTTTTATGGCTTTATATATGGTGCATTTTTTATACTTTTCGTTTATAACATTACGCTTTTTATCAGTTTAAAAGATAGCAGCTATGTATTCTACTCTTTGTATTTATTGTCATTTTTTTGTTTAAATATTGCTTATACTGGCCATGGCTTTAAATTTATTTGGCCCAATAGCTTATTGTTACAACAATGGTTAATGATATTGTTTTTATATTGTTACATCACTTTTAGTATCGCCTTTTGTTTTGAATTCCTTAAACTAAAAGTGTTTGCGCCTAAAATATATCAAATAAGAAAGTGGGTATATACTGGCCTAATGCTGTTAATCACCAGTCTATTTCTCAATGCAGACCAATTACTCGCCGTTAATATAGGTGTCGCCCTGACGTCGCTATTAGTGGTTATTTTTTTATCTTTGGGTTTTTTAGTCTTAAAAAATGGTCACGATACGGTTAAGTTTTTTATTCCTGCTGTGTTTCTCGGCGCTGGAGGTGCGGCGACCTCTGCAGCAACTACTTGGGGCTTTATTCCCTATAGCACACTGATATTTCACAGTATTGAAATAGGTATGTTAATTGAAATGTCAATTTTAGCTTTAGCATTGGCCTTTAATTTAAAGAAGGTAGATAAAGCTCGTATTACTGCTGAAGTCAGCGCGCAATTAGATCACTTAACTGAATTATATAATCGTCGTGCTTTTACTGTAGCCGTTAGCCCGTTATGGAATTTAGGTATAAGAGATCAACAAGCCTTTTCAATAATCCTGTTGGATATCGATTGGTTTAAAACAATAAATGATGATTATGGTCATGCAGCTGGAGATGATGTACTTAAAAGTATTGCTCAAACATTGCAACAACACATCAGAAAAAGTGATATTTTAGCGCGTTGGGGAGGTGAAGAGTTTATCATTTTCTTACCTAACACTACTCAATCAGATGCCATTAATCTCGCGGATCTCATTCGCAAAAACATACAAAAAATGACAGTGTTACATGACACTGGCCCGCTATCAGTAACTGCCAGCTTTGGTGTCGCGGTTTACAATGAACAAATGACTGAATTAGAGGACCTAATCAAACTTGCCGATGTTGCTTTGTATAAAGCCAAAAACAGTGGCCGTAATGTTGTTTGTCACATGCCACAAAACCAAACCATTAAAAACCAAGAAGTTAATAAAATGACGCCTATTTAGCTGGCTAAATGACATCTGCCTCTGCGTGAGTGAATCTTAAGACTAACCAATCCAATTGCCTTATACACTCATTAGTGGGTCTTTTAGTTCAACAGCTTGGTTGAGTGCCTTGATAGCCTTTAATTAACGCTTAATAAGCGTCCTTGAGAATAGCCAAGTAACATGCAGGCAAGGCCTAGCGCAATACTTAGCTATGCAAGATCATTTGCTAGTCGTTAATAGCGCCGGGCTGTCTTTTTTGCCTTGAACAATAATAATCATAAATACACCTATCATAATGGCAATATCTGCGACATTAAAAACTCCCGTTCTTAGACTGCCAACGCCAATATTGAGAAAATCAATCACAGCACCATGATTAAACACGCGGTCATGGAAATTACTAATACCACCTGAAAAAATAAGTGATAGTGCAAGTAAAGATGGCAGATTCAGCTGGGTATTTAATAACAAATAATACAATAAACCTAATAAAAATATCCCTACCAATACCACAAAAAGCCAAAACCGAGCTTGCTCCGACATGCTATTACCCAAACCAAGAAATGCGCCAATATTTTCAACGAAACCGACTCTAAGGATGTCATTAAAGTAACTGACCATTGCATTTTTTGTCAGGTATTCTGATGCTAGCAACTTAGTCGCTTGATCAATGCCGACACAGGCAAAGCTCACTGAAAAAATTGTTAACAGTCTTTTCCGAACGTCCATGTTTACGCCAAAATATTGATGACTATAGGCTAATTAACCGATAAGAAACCGAGTTTGTGTATCGATGTCTTTCTTTTCCGAAGTATTTATTTCAATCCTGAATAATCCAAACAAGAACAGCGTGCCTATCATCACTATCGCAGCAGAGACATATAGCCCAATATCATAACTGCCAAAAGTTTCAGTAAGATATCCGGTACATACAGGCGCAAGAATTTGGGCCGCGCCATAGGCCAAGGTCATAGTCCCCATAAACTTAGCCGGGTTACTAGGATAAAACTTACCCGCCATTGTTAATACCATGCTAACGCATGCGATAAAAGTCCCGCCGAACATTAATGCACTTAAGATCACCACAGGTAAGCTGTCATTTATAGCTGGAAGAATAATCCCTATGGCCTGAAGAATATACGCAATGATTAACGCTTTAATATAACCTGTTCTTCGCGCAATTCGATCCCAAATAAGTGCTGCTGGAGTTGCTGCTAATCCAACTAATAAAAAGGCCAATCCCCCTTGCCCTTGTAAGCCTTCAACCCTCTCGACAATATCAACAATAAAAGTAGAGCTAACAGCATAACCATAACCTGCACAAAAATAAGCCAACATCATCAGAGATTTAAACACCTTGCTTGGAGGAGTATCTTTAGCCGTACCCCCTACTTGACCATCAATGAAAGGGTGTGGCATCCATAACCATGCTGGGATGGCAAATACTGCCGCCATAACGGCTAATGCCAACCACTGTTGCTGCCAGTCGGCTGATATTGTCAGCATGAACTCAACCAGTAATGACGTAATGATGATACTTAGCCCAGCACCTGAGAAGTGAATCCCTAATTCAGCACGGTGATGATGTTTAACTAACCATTTTAATATCAAACCAGAGGCAATAATAAAGCCACCAGAAGCGCAAACTCCGGCAATAAATCGTAATACCGCCCAAGTGACCATATCCGTCGTCATTACCATTGCTGCTGAAGTGAGCACGCTCAATATAAGATACAGCCGGTGCAAGTTGTATTTATAGTTCATGTTATGCAGGCTAGCAGCAAGCAATACTCCACTCATGTACCCCATAAAATTAGTGCTAGCGAGCCAACCGCCTCCGAGTTCAGTTAAGCCTGCACCATCCTGCATTATTGGTAATAACAGGCTGTAGGAGAATCTAGCCACACCAACAGTCACAATTAAACTACTGATACCGGCAAAATATACTCGAAATTTTGTTAACGCCATTAGCATGTTAACCACTTTGAATTATAAATAATTAACAAAGAATACGTTAACCTGCTAATCTTAAAAATTGAATTATTTAGAATAAATACTTCTTATTAAGAGAACTATATGGAAATTTTGACACTAAAAACCTTCAAAGCTGTAGTCGATGAAGAAGGTATTAAAGGCGCAGCGGATAAACTGCATACGGTTCAATCTAATATCACCAACCGAATTAGAAAGCTCGAAAGAGAGCTGGATACCAAACTATTTAATATTATTGGTCGTAAGTTACAGTTAACAGCGAGTGGACAACAGCTTTGCGAATATGCCGATCAAATTTTGCAGTTAGAATATCAGGCCACATCAGCCATTTTACGCAATAAAGGAAGCTATGAGTTAAGAGTTGGTATGCCAGAAACATTCGCAGCGGTTCACATGCCTCTGGCCCTCAAACAACTCAAGCTTAATCATTCTCAAATTCGCACCAAAATTTATACCGATACCAGCGACAGACTGGTGTTTTCGGTACTAAACAATAAAGTTGACTGCGCCGCGATTGGTAATGCACCTAAACATGAAAAACTGGTTGTTATCCCTATAGTGAAAGAAGAATTGATCATGGTCACGCCGCTAGACAGTGAACATGATCCGGTATTATTGGTCAGAGATGAAGGCTGTGGCTATAGAAAACACGCCCTTATTTGGCAACAAAAGGCTGGGCGAGGTCATGATGAGCTCATGGTGATGAGCAGTGCGGATGGTGTTTTAGGTTGTATTGCCGCGGGTTTGGGCTACACGATTATTGGCAAGAATATGGTGACAGGAAGCCGCTATGAGAAGTCACTCGTTATGACGCCAGTGAGCCATGGCCCAAAGCATGTTCAGTTGTCGATTGTCTATCGTAAAGGTAGCCTATTAGAGGCTGGAATATTAACTCTTGCAAAACTGTTAACTAAATAGCGATGCTACCGCCCTAAATCAAAGGGCCTCTTAGATAACTCAAAAAATAAATGGAAAAATTAAACAATACCACTCAATAACTTAATCAAAAAAATCAAGTCAAAACATCAAGTCAATGACACCAATCACTGCACTATTCCATGGTCATCAACCTTATGCTCTAAAAATCTAGTAAGGACGGATTGATCTTAACTCCCGAACGATAGAACTATCACACAGCCAACTGCCCCAAAAATGGTTTGTTTTACGTACAAATAAACTTGTCGCCATTTTAAAATAACATCGTTAATTTTCGCCTAATCTAAACTGCCCTAACAAAGGATGATGATCTGATGTTTCGGTATCGATTACCCGTGCAGATTCTAAAGTCAGTCCTCGGTAATAAAGATGATCTATGGGATAGCCCATCACTGTTGTTCGAGTATCTTTAACAGGGATGACAGCCTTAAGCCCTAATGTGTTGGTTATTTGAGCTAACATAGACAATCTGGCTTGGCGCCAGGTATTTAAATCACCACCGAAAATGATTGGCCCTTTATGAGCTTGCAAAGCGGGTAGAAGTTGCTGTAACTGCTGCGCATAACTGTCTAGAGCATTCTCAAAGTTAATACTGTGCAAATTGGCCACCAGCAGAGTCTCACCATTAGACAAAGGGAAATAACTTAACAGGCTCGACTTGGGGAATTGTATCAATGGTTCGGCCGTCAAATAGCCACAACTTTGACTCGCAGAAACCTCAGACAGGTTCATCACCCCAAGTGATGTCTCACCTTGACGAAATGCTTGTACCATTGCCAATTGATGATGACTTTGCTGCTGCCATTGCTCAAACTCATCTGATAACTTCACTTCTTGCAGCAACAATAACTGATTCTGGCTGGCTAACTGGCTTAACAACGTTTGCCAGCCGGAATTTTGTTGTTTATAGATATTCCAGCTCGCGACAGCCAATTGACCATCAATATCCAAAGTCGCTTCAGGAGTGGCAGTAACGCATTGAGCCGTAAATGAACCTTGTGGACTGTTAATCACCCGGGGATCTGTCGCCAAGTGAATAAACTGTGCCATAAGGCTAGCTGTCGCCATTGAAAGTATGACGACAACAATACTGCTCCATAGAATAAGCCTGAGCAGTTTATGCTTAGGTTGCAATGGGGATGCTGACTTTGAGCGAAAAATAGCGATTGCGATCTCCCTCTAATGATTTGAAATAATGTCTAAAAACTCGACAAGAGCTTGAATGACATTAACCTGCTTAACAACAACTTAAATAACCTGAGCTTCAACAATGCTCATTTTATTGCTACTGATTTAATCAAGGCTAATATCATTAACACAGGCCCCACTATAATAAAACAAACGGTTTAATATACCCAGCTAGACAGATGGATGAGGGTAAATCAAATCTTTTAAAAAGCTGATATGATAAGTGCATGTTTTTTCTACATGATTGGTCTACTGGCTAGCTATGGTTGAGCTTTACAAAATATTAACGATAATCAGCGTATTAGCCTATTGGTTAATTATTGCCGGGATCACCGCCCGTATTGTCTATAAAAGGCGATCCGTCGGGGTTTCGTTAGCTTGGATGATGCTTATCTATGTGATCCCCATCCTAGGCGTTGTGCTTTACTTACTCGTGGGTGAGATGAACCTTGGGAAAAAGCGGGCCGTCAGGGCCAAAGAAATGTACACGCCCTATCGAAAATGGTTCAGTCGACTGTTTACAACTCATCAATTTCGTCCGCAAAATGTAAATGACTATACGATTAACATTAGCCAGTTATGCGAAAACCGCCTTGGTATTCCGACGTTGTCAAACAACCAACTAACCCTTAAATCATCACCAGAAACAATTTTAACGACCTTACTGCAAGATATCCAACAAGCGCAGACATCAATTCATTTCGAGTTCTATATTTGGTATCCAGGCGGACTGGCAGACCAGGTTGCCCAAGCACTGATTGATGCAGCAGAACGTGGGATTGCAGTAAAAATATTGCTCGACGCCGCGGGCAGTCGAACATTTTTTAAAAGCCAGTGGCCAAAACGGATGCGTGATGGTGGCGTTATTATTGTCTCGGCGTTGTCAGTTTCTCCGATACGGATGTTCTTTCGCCGACTCGACCTGCGACTTCACCGTAAAATAGTGGTGATCGATAACCAAATCGGATATACAGGCTCCATGAACTTAGTCGACCCTAAATATTTTAACCAAAGCGCTGGCGTGGGTGAATGGGTCGATGTCATGGTAAGAATTACCGGTTCTAATGTGCCAGTACTTAATTGTATTTTTGCGTGGGATTGGGAAACTGAAACTGACCAAAGAATTTTACCCGAGCCACCAGATTATCACCCAGATGGGCATAAAAAATCTGATATGGTGCAAGTTATTCCTTCTGGACCCGGCATGCCAGAGGACATGATCCAGCAGGTGTTGTTACTGAGTATTTATCAAGCCAAACACAGTATCACCATCACTAGCCCTTATTTTGTACCCAGTGAGAACCTACTGTTTGCATTAACCGCTGCCTCATTGCGCGGTGTGCAAGTTAACTTAATTATCCCCGATAAAAATGATTCACTGATGGTGGAATGGGCAAGCAGATCATTCTTTGGTGAATTACTCAATTCAGGGGTGAATATTCATCGTTTTTGTGGCGGTTTTTTGCATACAAAATCAGTGGTAATCGATCTGCACCACTGCTTAATCGGTACGGTTAACCTTGATATGCGCAGTTTGTGGCTCAATTTCGAAGTGACGCTTTCTGTAGAAAATTTAGAATTTACTCAATCTCTCAGTCAAGTCCAACATCAATATATGGCCAATTCAATTAAAATGGATGCGCGGGAGTGGCGCAAACGACCGTTGTTCAAACGATTAGTGGAACAATTTTTTTACTTTTTTAGTCCACTGCTATAACGGTCGATACGATAAGCTGGCGGTTGAATCAGGGCTATATCATCTGCACGAGCTATCAGTAACTGTAACTTAGTAAATGTCACTCATATCAATAATAGGCTTAGCAACTGTGGCACAGATAATGGACAAGATTAAAAAGGGGACTGTATGGCACAAAACCATTGGATACTTGTTCACTAGGGCCCTTGTTGGAATAAAAAAATATGGATCACAGTTAAGTAATAAGCGATAAATCGGCATCAATATTGGCTTAAACCAAGTGTGAAAATAATAACCACTCATTGCCACTATCTGTACTTCAATAAGTAATAAGAAAACATCAAGACTGACAAAATCAATAAACAAGGCCAAAGCGGCTAACTCAGGACCAAGCAGTAGAAATACGCCTAAATAATATTGCGGTAATTTTCCGCAGCCATTTTTTCATTTTCATCAATCTTCCTTGCTAAAATAAGTTAACCCTTAACATGTAAATCAGAACGTTATACTTTTCAAAAATCGTTAAAGTGACTTAATGACTTAATGACTTAATGACTTAATGACTTAATGACTTAATGACTTAATGACTAGCAATAATACACTGCGAATCATTGTATTTATTGAATTTATTTTATTTAAACAGCTAATTAATAAGTTTCTATTCTTCACTAAATATGATGTCTGCATAATAAGATTCAGCTTGTTTACCACTGTTATCTGTGTCGGTCATTATCGCGATGATATCGATGTATTGATAGGCTTTACGATTAGCGGTATCACTGCCTTTATCACCAAAGGTTTCAATCAAGTCTTGGTATACATTGCGCTTTTGTGGATACCATCTGCCCTTCTGCGCTTCCTTACCTCTAATAGAGAGCATTTTAACACTTGAGCCAGCAAAAGCGTTGTCCCAAACCAAGCCCTGATCTTGATTACTCGACCAAACGTAGTTTAATGATTTGGTATTCCACACCATAAAACCACCATCAATAACCACATAAATTCGAGCAACAAAGTCGTCGCCTTTTTTACTGCGCTCATTTAACTGCAGCAGTTGCTTTTCGACGAGCCAACTCCAGTTGAGGTAAGGCGTTACCATAAGATCAATTTGGCGTTCTAACACTAATCCTGACGCGGCATTATGACTAAGTGCCTTTAGTGCCAAACGCCCTTTATACTCAACGATGGAGTAAATTGATTTACCGGAAAACACTTTAGGGTGCCACTTATCTATGCCCTTTTCACTTAATGACGTCAGATTGATAGTAGCATTCACGTTCAAACACACGATGACGCTAATCAATAATATAAACCATCGCAGCATTGCGATCTCCTATCATAACACTCAGTCACATTACGTCTAAAGCTGACAAAATATTACCATTAATAACCAATGGAGATATCCATGATAATTACTGGCTAATATGGACGTAATATTAAACATTCCGATCGGCAGGATGATTGATACCATCGCCAGTGACAATGTGACCTAACTCAAATGGATTAACACCTTCTAAACACCCAATATTAAAGCCATATTCAGTTGGGTTTGAACGTCGTTGATGATGAGTGTAAATACCGCAGAGTGAGCAAAAATAATGCTTTGCAGTATGAGTATTAAATTGATAAAGCCTCAACACCTCTTGACCTTTTACCACTCGAATACCATCCAGCTTAACGGAACCAACAATCGCCCCTTTTCTGCGACAAATTGAACAATCGCATCGTCTCGGATTTTCAAGACCATTGGGTAGCGTAAGTTCAAGTTCAACAGCACCACAATGACATGTGGCTTTGTGTTTCAGTTGGATCTCGATGTTGCCAACTCGCTTTATCATAACTAGCTTCCTTTATGCAGTAAGCAGAAAATAGTGAGTCGCGCAGCTGAAGCTATGGCTCAAAGAGGCATAAATAATGCTCTACAGATACCCGTAAAGCTGTTGGTTATAGAGTCAAAAAGGCTCTGACTCTATACAGCAAACACTACTTAGCCGCTTTCTGAGCGGCTAACACAGTCGCCATAGACGGCACAATCGACACAGGGTCTAAGCGCATTTGGAACCAGTTTAAGCGCCAATCTAAATGTGGCCCAGTCACTCGACCTGTCGCGCCAATTTCAGCGACTTTATTGCCTTGTGCTACTTTGTCACCCACTTTTAAATACAGTTTACTTAAATGTAAAAATGTTGAGCTCACCCCATAGCCGTGATCAATAATCACAGTGCCACCAGAATAAAACATGTCGGGTTCAGCTAAGGTTATAACGCCGTCTGCAGGCGCAACCACTACAGTGCCTGTTGGGCGGGCAACATCAACCCCAAAATGTGGATTTCCGGGTACGTCATTGTATATGCGCTGACTACCATATACCCCTGAAATTCTGCCTGTTACAGGCCAAATAAAGCTTTGCATAAATGCATCTTGCTGACTAAATAAGTCTCTGGCTGCACGAGTTTGTTTAGCATCTTTAGCAGCCCTCGCTTGAGCGACGGGATCTGGTTTCATTATTTTCTGGCTTATGCCGGTGACCCGATCAATTTTGTAGTCTCTTGCGGCTATTTTTAACGGCTTAATTTCTGTTAATCCGTCTGGGTAGATCACTTTAAATACTTGGTCTTTTTTCGCGTCTCTATCAAACCCTATAGCAAACTGACCGTCTGGGGTGACTTTTACTGCTTGATCATTCAACAAAACCTTACTGCCGGCTGGCACAGCCCCGCGCACTAAAGCACCTTGTTCAAACTGGCCTTGAAAGGTCACAGCGGCAAACGAACTAGCCGTTAAGCCACAAAAGCTGACCACCAGCATTGCTGCAGTTGATATCAATTTTAAAATGGTATTTTTTAATAACATAATCGAAACGCATTCCTTGTTAATCGCGACAAAAAGATAAAAAAAAGGGCCACCTTAAGGCAGCCCATTAATAATACTTGATTAACCCCTTACCGCAATGGCCCCTTTGCCAATACCTTCGTAAGCAATCACTTTAAAATGACTTTTAGGCTCTTTACTGGCCAATGTCTTTGCCATGTATTCAGCAAGCATCTCAACAGTAGTGTCGTGAGGAATTAAGTCACAGCAATGCTTAGGCATTGCTAATTGAAAATCACCTTGAGGCGCAACATAATGAAAACCATAGTGTGTTTCGTCGCTGATTTTAGTCTGCTTAGACAATTCTAGGGTTTTTACCGACACTAAATCCTCTTCGGTGCCGAGGTAAATGTCATGCCAACGTTCTGCCCAATATTGGTCCCATTTGGGCTCTGCAATACCATTTTCAAATACCGTTACTGGGCTACGATGACCATGGGCAATCCGCTGACAGTTGCCGTCATGCTTGCGTAATCCGTGGCTGTAATGGTAAAACGGGGTATCGAGCACTTCGCTGCGTAATGTGAGGCTGATGCCTTGGACATTTTCCGGTAACACTTCACGTAAGGCTTTCTTCAAAAAGTCATTGACGCTTTCATAGTCAATCACTTCTGAAGGAATAAGCGCAAATGCTTGTGAAGGACAGGCTAAATGTATGTCACCTTTGTCACTGCTAAAATCCATCCAGACCCGGTCGCCCTTCTGCTGCCAGCGCACTTCGCTACAAGCAGTAGGGATTAACAGGCGATGATCGGCTACATCATCAATGGTGTTTTTGATGATGCGTTTAACCTTGCCAAAATCGAGCACCATATTTTGCTCATCCAAGCCACCATCTAATAGCACATCGACAATCCAGCTTTCACCAACCATGCCTCGAACAGGACAAAGGTAAGAAAAATCGATTACAGTTAAATCTTTTACAAACAGTTGCATTAATGCTCCTAGGCAGAAAAACAGTCCACCTCAGTATAAATGTATTCCTAACGGCGCATGCCAGTGGAAGGTCTATCTTACGTGATCAGCATTTATCCGACTATCAACTCTTAGTCTAATATTCACGGGGGAATTACCACATGCTATTCGCAATGAGTCATAACCCGCCAATCGATTCAATGCCAGTAAAAGGTCACGTTGATACTCTAAATGATATCAACGACATTCTAAACAAAAGCCAAGCTATGAGCGAGTAAACATCGAAGATAAATGTAATAAATTAGTCTAATCGTAGTAATAGACCTGAATCGAGATAAAAGCTTGCGAGGGGAATTACGACACCCAAAGGAGGAGGATGTTTTAATGTAGTGAGCAATGAATTAATGCATTTACATAAAACATTAACTAGGATCTTTTTATCTCAGGTGATCACAGGTTGTTCGAGATAAACGGTTTATTTTATATACCAGAGCAGCGCAAATGTTGGATGATAGAGACCAAGCTTCTAACAGACTAATAAATTGCAACAAAATTACTCTATAAACACGTTTAGCTGATGCTTCAAGCAGTATTTATAATGGTGATAACACCGAAATGGCCAACTGTGATTCAACATCGGTGAACCTAGATATTTACGCTTAATGCAGTACTAAAAGTCGTAATGTTAATGGCAAAGCAGCTTACACACTCTGTAAGCTGCATTTTTGTTACTTTACTTTAATTTCATTAGGTAAATTGCTGTTACGGATCGTAGGTAAAAACTCGTTAAGATCTTGTGGTAGTCGCGGTTTGCTATACAGATATCCTTGAACCAAATCACAGCCATTAAGCCGCAAAAAATCGGCTTGTTCGACGGTTTCCACCCCTTCTGCAATAATCTGTAAATTCAGGGCATGACCCAATGCAATTACCGCCTTAGCTATGGCGGTGTTATTGGTATCATGAGGAATGTCTCGCACAAATGATTGATCGATTTTTAGCTTATCAATTGGTAACTTTTTGAGATAATTCAGAGAAGAGTAACCTGTACCAAAATCGTCGATACTCAAGGCTATTCCCATAGCACCTAATAATTTCAAATCACGAATAATTGCATCAGGATCATTCATCATACAAGATTCGGTGACCTCTAATTCCAAATGTTTCGCAGGTAATCCCGTTTCTAATAAAATAGAACGTACTTTATCAACAAAATCATTCCTTTGTAGCTGTAAGCTCGCCACATTAACGGAAATACGTTCAAATGTTTTGCCTTGTGTTAACCACTCTACCCCCTGCAAACAGGCAGTTTTTAATACCCATAAACCAATGTCCCAAATCAAACCAATCTTCTCGGCTAATGGAATAAATTCAGCAGGAGAAATTTGACCTAGAGCCGTATCGTGCCAGCGAATAAGGGCTTCAAAACCATTTGGTTTTAAATCGGATAGCTTAACCTTTGGTTGATACATTAGATAAAAATCTTCATTAACTAATGCTTGATGCAATGCCGTTTGCAGTTTTAATTGTTCTGCTGCTTGTTTGGTCATGGACTCGGTATAAAAAGCGTAATTATTTCGTCCATCCAATTTAGCACGGTGCATAGCGGAGTCAGCATTTCGTAATAAGCTGTCATGGTCATCGCCATCGCTGGGGTAGATAGCAACGCCCATACTGGCAGTTAGCCTTACAGATTGAGAATTATCCAGTATAAACGGACGCTCAAACACGCTGCGAATGCGATCAATTGATGAGGTGACAGAATCTGTCCCCATAATACTAGGCAGCATGATGACAAATTCATCACCACTTAGACGAGCTAATACATCAAAATCAGATAAGGCGTAAGATAAACGTTTAGCTAACTCAACTAAAATTTCGTCGCCAATAACATGACCTAGACTGTCATTAATGTGCTTAAAAAAGTCGATATCTAAAAACACAATCGCCAGCTGCTTTTTGGCCCGATGAGAGTGATTAACCTCTTGCTCAAGCAATGACATAAATTGCATTCTGTTTGGGAGCTGTGTCAGCGGGTCAAAATAGGCTAAATTTTTTAATTTTTCTTCATTTTGTTTTTGAGCAGAAATATCGGCAAATACTGCCACATAATACTGAATGATATTTTGTTTATCTAAAACGGCACTTATAGTGATCTTTTGTGGAAATATCGCCCCATGTTTGCGACGATTCCAAATTTCACCATGCCATTTACCTTGAACAAGTAACGTATTCCACAAACGCTCAAAGAAGCTTTTTGGATGACGACCGGAATTAAGTAATCTCGGATTTTTACCTAATACCTCTTCACGACTGTAACCCGTTATATCAGTAAAGGCTTGGTTAACTTCAGTAATATTTCCATCACTGTTGGTTATCACTACACCTTCTACAGCATTTTGAAACACACTCGCGGCTAGAATAAGTTGTTCTTCAGCCTCTTTGTGCTTGGCAATATTACGGGTCATTCCAATAACCCCAGTTAATTTGCCTTGAGCATTGCTAATTGGGGCTTTAATGGTTTCGAGCCAGACTTTATTAAAGTTGACGTCGACTTCTTCACATTCAGACACCACTACGGAAGCTCCGCTATTGATGGCTAATTTATCGCTCTCAATAAATTCATTTGCAGTGCGTTGATCAAATAAATCAAAGTCGGTCTTCCCCAGAATTTGCTCTTTTGATTTTCGCCAAGCTCTCTCTACACTTTTATTACATGAAACATATTGCCCATTGGTGTCTTTTACCCAAATATGCTCTTCAAAAGCATCAATAAAGGATTGTAAATCAACATCAAGAGACACTGGCTTACTCGCATGAGAATCGATCGTTAATGAGCTTATATAATAGCGGATTGCATTACTTAGCATATCGGCTATGCGTATTTGCATAGCCGATAAGGCTTGATTTAATACCTCTTCAGACGGCGGCTTCTCTTGAGTGCTAAAGCTTATCACGCCAATAATAGTACCTTGGGCTGAACGAATAAGCTTGTGGTAGACACACGAGTGCTGATCGAGGGTGGTGACATTATGCGTGAGGGTCGCTTTGAGATGTTGTAATACACTAGACTCATGCTGTTGCTGGGTATTTTTATCAATATTTTGACTTGTGCAAATAACATCAATACTCAGTTCAATATTGGCCTGATAAAAAATGATAGCAAGACGAAACTCGGCAGAAATATCGTTTATTTCTAGCTGCCATTCTCTTAATTGCGCTTGAGAAATAGCTTTTTTCAGCATATCAATTTCCTGAATAGTGTGGGTTGACTCATGTTCTTATAAGCATATTTGTATACATTAAGAGTATGCTTATCGACATTATTTGCAATATTATTGCGAGATCAGATCTGAAACTATCCTATTGGGTGTGATAAAACAACAATATGTCATCGATTAGAGTGATTAATGCAATAACCCACTACAAGTAACCGATTAAAGCTCCCAATTCAATCATTCCTAATGCATAAAAAACAAAAAAGGAGCCCAAAGGCTCCCTTTCTATTTTACCGACATAAACCCGATAATTTTCTGAATATTAGCTATTTTTCAGTGCCGCAATACGTTTTTCTAATGGAGGGTGGCTCATCATTAGCTCAGCCATTGAACGTTTACCGTTAATTCCAAAAGCCGACATTTGAGCTGGCATAGCACCAGATTCAGGACCTTGGCGTAAACGCTCTAACGCAGCAATCATTTTGCCTTTACCTGCTAATCGCGCCGCCCCTTCATCGGCCTTAAACTCACGAATACGTGAGAAGTAAGCCACAATCATTGAAGCTAAAATGCCAAACAACATATCAAGCACAAATACCACAGCCATATAAGCAAACATGCCTAGGCCTTCACCTTCTTCATCATTGCTAGAAACAAAATTGTTAATAATGCCAGCGACAACACGTGCAGCAAAAATAACAAAGGTGTTCACGACGCCTTGGATTAAGGTTAAAGTCACCATATCGCCGTTTGCCACATGGCTGACTTCATGTGCAAGTACGCCTTCAATTTCATCTTGAGTCATGCCATAAAGCAAACCTGAACTCACTGCGACTAAGGCATTGTTTTTACTTGGGCCTGTAGCAAAGGCGTTCATTTCAGGTGACTGGTATATAGCAACTTCAGGCATCTTAATACCAGACTTTTCAGCTTGGCGTGCAACTGTTTCAACTAACCAACGCTCCATATTATCACGAGGATGGGTGATGACTTCGCAACCCATGGTTTTCTTGGCCATCCATTTTGAAATGGCTAAACTGATAAACGAACCACCAAAACCAAAAATGGCAGCAAATACTAACAGTCCACCCATTGTTGAGGTATTAACCCCAAGAATAGACATTACAATTGAAGCAACCAGTAATATGGCAAAGTTGGTTGCGATCAACAAAAATATACGCTTCATTTAAGCTCCTGTATGGCAAAAGTGCCGATTTTTCATTGTTACTAAAGACATAATATGTCCAAAAAAATTAAATTCAAGCTTAGTTGTATTAAAAAAAATTTATACTCTTTTATGAGCTGACAAAACAGAGACTTGAAATTCAAGCGAGCTGAGTCTAGGGAGGTTTGATTAATTGAAACTGAAAAATAACCGCCAAAAACAAACTCTGTGTCGACAATGGTTAATCTTTGTTAAACTGTCGAAAACAATGAACAAAAAGGACTTTTTATGACCATTAATGCGTTAATGCTGAGTGCTTCACGCGTCGGTAACTCTGCTTATTTAACTCATGCTGTCGAGCTTATTCGTCCATTAACCCAACCTGGGCAACAGTGGCTATTTATTCCCTATGCGGGAGTCAGTGTTAGCTACGATGATTATTTGACAAAAGTACAGACTGCACTTGAACCTCTGTCAATAACCATTAATAGCATTCATCAATTTGCCGACCCAAAACAAGCAATTCAAGATGCGGCCGGAATTTTGGTTGGCGGTGGTAATACATTTCAATTACTTAACGAATTATATCGTTACGACTTAGTCCATTTAATCCGTGAACAAGTACAAAGTGGTATGCCGTACATTGGCTGGAGTGCTGGCTCAAACATTACTGGAGCCAGCATTCGTACCACCAATGATATGCCAATTGTTGAACCACCATCATTTACCGCCTTAGGTATACTGCCGTTTCAATTAAATCCGCATTACACTAATTACCAGCAGCCGGGTCATAATGGTGAAACGCGCGCGCAACGCTTGTTAGAATTTACCTTAGTTGATCCTTTAACGCCGGTTATCGGAATCCAAGAAGGCAGCGCCCTATGGCGTCAAGATGAAACATTACGGTTAATTGGCAATGAAGTAGCTTACTTATTCCATGGTAAGCAACAAGAAGTAGAGATAGCGGCTAATAGCGATTTATCTGATTACTTATAATTGAGCTATCTGTACAGATACTTATCGATAACTTACTAAAATCCACTAAACCATTGAGCTTTATCTATAAGCTCAATGGCAGTTAATGTTGAGTGATTGGCCATTAAAAGTTACTGGCGACTGTTTGCTGATTAATACTTAGTATGAACAGTTACTAGTTACTCAGTATCATACTGATTTCGTTCACTAGGTATGTCGGTTAAGTATTCAACAAATTCGACTTCAAACCCGTTCGGGTCTATAAAGTAGCGACTTTTATAAAAGGGGTCATGACCACCGATGATCGCCACCTCAAAACCGACCAAGGCCAATCTTGCCACTAATGCATCAATGTTATCGACTACATAGGCAAAGTGTGCCAAACCTAATGCATTACTTTTAAGATCGCGAGCTTTCCCTGTCCCCGAATCATTTAACGACAAATAATGATAATCATCACCAAAATGTAGCCATTTTCTTGGTGTACCATGCCAAATAGCTTCGCCACCACCACGCACTCGCCAATGCGGAAATGCGGCTTTATAAAATACTAATGACTCATCTAAGTCATTCACTACTAAATTTAAATGTTCTAATCGCATCTCTTATCTCCTTATTAATAATTCAACACAGCTTAATACCTCAAGTTAACTTGAGGTAAAGGATTATTTTTGCCAAAATGATAAAAAATAGTTGGAATAATAATGGAAGCAGAATTAAGTGTTGGCCAAGTTGCAAAGCGTTGTGGGATCAATGTGTCCGCTATCCACTTCTATGAACAAAAGGGCTTAATCAGTAGTTGGCGAAATCAAGGCAATCAACGTCGTTATGCACGAGACGTTATTAGGCGAATATCGCTCATTAAAGCGGCGCAGCAATTAGGGATATCACTTGATGAAATACACCTTGCTTTCGCGAGTCTACCCAGTGGAAGAACAGCGACTAAAGAAGATTGGGCTGATTTATCCAATGCTTGGAAACAATCACTAACCCAAAGGATTATTAAGATGCAAAAATTAAAAGACTTATTAGAAGGATGTATTGGTTGTGGTTGTTTATCGATGAAAAACTGTCCACTGTATAATCCTGATGATTTGCTCGCTAAACAAGGGCCAGGACCGGTGCTATTAAACAACCAAGACACAGAATAACGATTAGACTAATAAATTCTGAACACAAAAAAGCCTAGTGTAAAAACTAGGCGTAAGCAATAAGCTAAAAATGGGGGAGGGAGATAACACTAAAGGTTGTGAATATGGCTTAAATATTAGATTACACTTAAGCCACATATACACCAAGCTAACAATAAAGGTTTAGCCGAGCGTGTTTGTTGCGACAATATCAATTTTACGTGGTTTCATCGCATCTGGAATTTCACGAATCAAATCGATATTGAGTAAACCGTGTTCTAAGTCCGCCCCAATCACTCGCACATGATCAGCTAGTTGGAAAGTGCGTTCAAAGCCTCGTTCAGCAATGCCTTGATGTAAATATTTTCGTTCGTCACTTTTAGCAGTCTTATTGCCTTTAACTAACAATTTTTCGCCTTCGCTCATGATATCTAATTCAGACATAGAAAAACCTGCAACAGCCATAGTGATCCGATAACGGTTTTCACCTAAAAGCTCAATATTATAAGGAGGATAACCAGTGTTAGCATTATTGGCTGCTGCATGTTCAGCAAGTTGCGCTAAACGATCAAAACCAATCGCACTTCGATAAAGAGGAGTTAAATCTGGAGAAATATTAAAATTACGCATGTTCATACCCTTGTCTAAAGCAATATGTAAAAATGACCACTGTTTATGTTAGTGGTGTTACGAGTTTACAGTCCTTTCGGCACTGTGTTAGCAAGTTTACTGAAACCTCAATCGAGCATTTCGTTAATCGTTCCTGCTACATAATTATATATATGGATGACTGAAAATATAACAAGTGTCGCAGGTGAAAAAAATAATATTAAAGTCATAAAAATCATAAAATAGACCATAAAATCAGTGAACTAAAAAATAACTATTTTAGATAATAATCAGTGGTATTAAGTTGATTTCACAATGATGACTTTTGTCACTGGTAATTTTGATTGAAGTCGTCACAATAATAGACAAAAAAACACATCAATCTGCACTCGGGATAAGAGATGAGCATATGGTGATAAAGATCATAAATTTAGACGTTAACCACTATCAAACTAATCATCTGTTTTACTCATAAAGCAAAATGAAGCGTTAATAGCTGGTCTATTGCAGGTTAATTTAACGAAGTTAGCAAAGTAACAGGCTATTTAATAAGACTAATAAGGACATTTTATGAACCCAGCAACAATGGCATTACTGATCCCAATTTTGGCTATTTTGGGCAGTTTTATCGTGAGCATAATGAAACTTAGAGAGCGCCAAGTTCGTGCCACAACAGACCAAGCAACCAACAATAAAGCCCTACATGATGAAATAAGCGCCCTACGTAAACGGATTGAAGTGCTTGAGCGTGTTGTAACCGAAGACGCATACGATCTAAAACAAAAAATTAATAATGCATAAGTTGTTTTGAACACTATTAGCATCGAGTCAATTGCAGACTATTTTAATGCGAGCAAAGCAGCAGTTATGAGTTATAAAGACTAATAGTCAGTTGGTTTTACAGATAAAATTCAGATATTTTTCTGAATTACGCACAGTAGTATCCTACCAGTCTTAAATATCTTAAGTTACAGACGTAAAAAGCCCGCTACATAATAGCGGGCTGTTTCACGACTCTTTCAAGTCAATTAGG
>NZ_JBGOOV010000044.1:0-23997 GCF_041439795.1 Shewanella sp. 5S214 | reverse complement strand
CCGTGTCAGTGGATGCGCATTATAGGCAGCTTAAGATTTAGTGCAAGGCCTTTTTAAACAAAAAAGGATCGCTTGGCGATCTTTTCACCAAAAGCGATCCTTTTTCGTATTTTAAGTCATATTATGACTGTTTATTGTACTTTTTTAGTGCCTTTACGAAACTGTTCAAGGAAGCTAATGACATTTTTATCATCCCAATCGACATAAGAACGCACATAAGCCACCAGCTCACCTTGTTCATTTAAGATAAATGTCGCAGGAATGGTATCCAGCGGGAAAACATCACGTAGTCGTTGTTGCGGATCAAAATACGAGTTAAATGTGGGTAAACCAAGAGATTCTAAAAATGGTTGCACAATAGCCACGGCTTCAGCATCAATCGAAATAGGTAATAGTGCAAAATGTGCAGCATCTAGAGTTTGATCTAATCGATTGAGTGCTGGAAGTTCTCTGACACAAGGTGGGCACCAAGTAGCCCAAAGATTAATAACGACGACTTTGCCCTTATATTGGTCAAAGTTAACCGGCTCACCAACGATATCGCTAAAATCGACTAGCGCTACCGGGAATGGCTGCGGCAATATATTGATTCGCTCAAGCGTTGAATCAGTGGTTTGCTCAGCCGCAGCTTGCATGCCGGGATATGCATTAACACCACTTGCAATACCCATAAGAAAGAAGCTAGTGAAGATAAACGCAAACCACTGTTTCAAAGTTAATACTCCAATCTGTTATTTAGCCGCTTTATTACGATTTAATAACGCATCTAATTCGGCTTGCTGCTCTGCCGACAAAGTTGTGGATTCTGTTGCTTGGATCCGTTGTTTTCGCACAAAGATAAAGCCAATAAACAGTCCCAAAATAAGTAACCCGAATGGACCAAGCCATAAAAGATAGGTTTTCGAGTCTAACTTAGGATTATACAAAACAAAGTCACCGTAGCGACTAGTCATAAATTCGATGATGTCTGAGTCTGACTTGCCATTATCTACCATTTTATAGACTTCAAGACGTAAATCTTGCGCAACAGGAGAATTTGAATCGACTAAGTTTTGATTCTGACACTGAGGACAACGCAACTGATGTGCGAGTGACAAGGCCCTTTGCTGATTATCTACTGATTTAAACTCATAGGTATCGACTGGAGTAGCCAATACGTTCAGAGAAAAAAGTAAACTAGTACAAACCAACATCATTTTAAATATACATTTCATTACGATGCCCCATCAAGTTTTGCTTCAGCTTGTAATTGCTGGATCATCGGATACAAGGTTTGTGTCCAAACCGTTTGGTCAATGGGACCAGCATAGCGATAACGAATAATACCGTTATGATCAACAATGAAGGTTTCTGGTGCGCCATAAACCCCAAGGTCGAGGCCCAAGCGACCATCCTTATCATAGATATTAACCGTGTATGGATCGCCTTGAGTCGTTAACTCTTTGACAGCTAATGCTCGTTCGTCACGATAGTTGATACCGTATATAGGTAACAAATTACGCTTAGATAACATCATTAAATAAGGATGTTCATATTTACATGCTGGACACCAAGTCGCCCAAAAGTTCAACATCAATACTTTTGCGGGCAAATCTTTCTCAGTCAAGACTTCACTAGGTACTTCCAAACGCTCGAGCTGGAAAGCCGGGACAGGCTTTCCTTCTAATGCAGAATCGAGCACTTTAGGATTGAGAAATAATCCTTGGTATAAAAACACGCCCATACCTAAAAATATAACCAAAGGTATAAACAGTACAAACTTCTTCATAATGTCTCCGAGTTAATTAAGCTGTCGCTAATTTTGCTTTTACTGCTTCTTCTGTAGCAACTTGCTTCACACGATAACGTTTATCTGATGCTGCTAAGAAGCCACCAATCATCATAAAGATCGAACCAAACCACAACCAACGTACAAACGGCTTGTAGTTAAGACGCACAGCAAACTCAGTTAAATTAATTGGGTCGCCCATAGTGACATATAAGTCACGGAACAAGCCCCAATCAATACCCGCTTCAGTCATATCCATAGTGCGCACATTGTACTGACGACGGTCAGGTTTTAATAAAGTGATAAATTCATCATCTTTATAAATCTCAATTTGACCTTGTTGCGCAGTATAGTTAGGACCGACGACATTTTTAGTTTCTAAATACTTAAATGTATAACCTGCTAGTTCTTGGCTTATTCCAGGTCCCATGCGTACGCTTTTCTCGATCGAATAATTAGAGACAATTGTTGCCCCCATTACCGATACCGCGATGCCAAAGTGAGCAAAGAGCATGCCGAGCTGACTACGCCCGATTCGGTTAAGACTGATGCCACCCTCTTTATTGCTCACCATATTATAAGCGGCACGGAAAGTTGATAGCATGATCCATGTTGTCGCGGCGACACCGCACATTACCCAAGCATTAAACTGACCACCAGCAACAAATGGCGCCGCTACCCCAACAACTAAAGCAATAATAGCTGGAATGAGTAACTGTCTTTTAATTTCACCGGCTTTAGATTTTTTCCAGCGAATAATTGGACCAATTCCCATAAAGCCAAATAGCACTAACACGATAGGTACAAATACCGCATTAAAATATGGAGGACCAACAGAAATCTTACCCATGCCTAGAGCGTCAATGAGTAAAGGATACAAGGTACCCAATAAAACAGTACCAGCTGAAACTGTCAGAAGCACATTACAAATTAACAACATGGTTTCTTTCGATTTAAGCTCAAATCGAGCTGGGCTACTCATTTCGCTTGCACGGAAGGCAAACAAAGTTAATGAACCACCAATGGCAATACCTAGCAACAACAAGATAAACAAACCACGGCTTGGATCTGCTGCAAAAGAATGCACCGAAGTAAGTACGCCTGAACGTACTATAAAGGTACCGAGTAAACTTAAAGAGAAAGCAAAAATAGACAGTAGTACGGTCCAGTTACGGAATGCGCCACGCTTTTCGGTCACAATTAATGAGTGCACTAAAGCGGTACCCACTAACCAAGGCATAAATGATGCGTTTTCAACTGGGTCCCAGAACCACCAACCGCCCCAACCTAATTCGTAATATGCCCACCAAGAACCTAATGAAATACCACCGGTTAAAAATATCCATGCCGCTAATGTCCAAGGACGACTCCAACGAGCCCAAGCGGAGTCAAGCCTGCCACTCATTAAAGCCGCAATAGCAAAAGCAAAACAGACCGAGAAACCAACATACCCCAAATACAACATTGGCGGATGGAAGATTAAGCCCACATCTTGCAACATTGGGTTTAAATCTCGACCTTCTAGCGGGATAGGGAAGATCCGTTCAAATGGACTTGATGTTAGGATCATAAATAAACTGAAACCGACAACAATCATCGCTAATACTGATAGCACCCTTGCAGTAAAGACTTCTTCTAATCCCTTACTAAATAAGGCTACCGATGCGGTCCATACAGACAATGCAAATACCCAGAATAATAGTGACCCTTCATGCCCGCCCCACACTGCCGCAATTTTAAAGAATATTGGAAGTTGAGAATTAGAATGATGTGCGACATAAGCCACAGAGAAATCATCGACAGCGAAACTATATCCTAACGCAATAACCGAAAGACTGATGAAAAAAAACATTCCGTATGTTAGTGGCCAGGCATAACGAACGAGATACTGGTCTTTACGGGCGGAACCATATAACGGCACGCTAGCTAGCAGTAAGGCAAAAGCCAAACCGAGAATTAGCGAGAAATGTCCAAGTTCTGGAATCATGGGTATTCCTTAGTCTAAAAAATTAGCGGATCTGAAACAGACAAATCACGGTAGCACTATTTAATGCGGTGAAACTAATATACGCACATTAGCTTAAACGAATTTTAACGCATTTTAGAACTTGCGATGGCTTCTGTCTGCCATTTTCGTACAAAATTGGGTCACTAGTCTCATTATGAGCATCTATTCAATCAAAACGAAAATTTATGACAACCTGTCTGACACAATTACCTTAACAAAGTTTCGCTATTAGTAAGACAAACAATTCAATCTGTGAACCAGTACGCAACTCTCAGGATTTGGATTCATATCTTCCTTATATTACTATTCAATTAATAATCTTTCCGTATAATCAAGATTCCAAGCACTGCGGTATAGCCGCTTTCTCTGTTAACCTAAAAGTGAATATTGAAACAATGACCACATTTTGGATATTTATTGCGCTTGTCGTACTTATTGGCCTAATCATGATTTGGGTTCCACATTTTCGTCAACAAAAGCTATTGCGAGCTGAAGAGTCTGGTGTTCGTAGACAAACTAACCTTGAACTTTTTGCCGAACGTATAACCATTCTTGAAAAGGAATTGAATGACGATCTATTAGACCAAGTCGAATTTGAGGCATTAAAAAAAGAACTAGAGATAAATCTACTTCAAGACATGAGCCAAAAAGGTGACGATTCTCTTGACGTAGAAATGAAATCAAAGAGCGCCTTATGGCCTGCTTTTATGACCCTGTGCATATTGGCCATTTCAGGTTACTTATATCAACACCTCGGTGCTTATCAAGAATTAGCGAATCCTCCCCAAGCAAGCAATCCACATCAAGGTATGGACACAGCACAAATCATGTCGCAACGCGTACAGATGATGGAAGCTAAAGTGGAAGCACAGCCAGAGGATAGTCAGGCGTGGTTTAGTCTTGGACATGCTTATATATCTGCTAACCAATATGATAAAGCCGTTGCCGCATTCGATAAAGTCATGCAATTAGTCGGTACGCAAGCTGAACTTCTTGGGCCTAAAGCTACTGCACTTTACTATAAAGCGAATCAGCAGATGACACCGGCTATTCAAGCCATCATTGAGCAATCTTTAGCATTAGATCCACAAGATCCCTCAACACTGCTTCTCGTTGGTATGGATGCGTTCTTTACTGCGAACTACCAGAAGGCTATCGATGCTTGGCAAATGATCCTAGACAGCGATCGAAATGATGTCGACAAAACAGCATTAATGAATGCCATTGAGTCAGCGAATATGCGCCTTAATGAAGCATCAGGTGCAATGTCTGGTGATGCAACACCAAAGTCAGCAGTGACGAGTAATGCAAAAACCGTCGAAATTGAAGTAACTATTGCACCGGAGTTAGCTGATAAAGTATCTGATTCAGATACAGTGTTTATTTTTGCTCGGGCAACTCAAGGCCCTAAAGTGCCGCTGGCGGCGACTAAAATTAGTGCAAGTAACTTACCGGTAACGATCACTCTAGATGACAGTACGTCAATGGGGGGGGATGTGAAACTGAGTTCAGTTCAGGAAGTCGAAATCATTGCAGTATTGTCAAAAAATGGCAGTGTTAAACCACAGTCTGGTGACTTAAAGGGCACGATAAAAACGCTCAAGGTGGGCGATAATGCAACATTAACACTCGATACCTTAGTGCAATAACAATGGCAGCATCAGTAAGGTTATAGCTTAACATTACCGATATTTACCCATAAAAAAACCGGCTATTAAAGCCGGTTTTTGGATCTAGTTGAAAATTACTTAGACATAAACTGAATTGCGTTTTTGTAATCATCATCGGTACAGTCAGTACACATGCCACCTGGTGGCATAGCGTTTAAACCAGACTTAACCGAACCCACTAAGGCATCTAAACCTTTTGCTAGGCGTGGTTCCCATGCCGCAGTATCATGAACTTTAGGCGCACCAGCCACACCCATGCTGTGACATACTTGACACGCTTTGTTATAAATAGCTTCACCTTCTTGAGCAAATACATTTGCAGACAAAGTTAATGCAGCTGCTGCAGTCATTACTAACAATTTTTTCATATTCATCGTTCCTAATTGCAAATATACCAAGCTTAGCGCTGCCCTTTGATTTAGAAGGCAGACTCATTTTTAGCAATGGCTAGATTACTACAAGTAGCAAAAAAACTCATCTTTTTGTGATAACAATCTCAGCTTAGGCTCTAAATCGAGACAATCTGTGTAGTTCAGGTAATATATTAGCAATCATTAAAAAAGTTCAAACTATATCTTCTTTTTTGGAACCATATCAAATTGCTAGCACTTAATCATGACAAAGCTAAACCGGTAAAAGTGTTTGTGTTAATATCTTTTCGAATTCATCCTCACGCATAATAAGAGGGATAAGTGACCATATCAAACCAATCACAAGTACTATTAAGTGCCAACGAATTAACCTGTATTCGTGAAGATCGGATTTTATTTGACGAACTGAGTTTTAATATCAATGCGGGTGATATTGTCCAAATTGAGGGTCCTAATGGTGCAGGTAAAACCAGTCTATTACGAATAATTGCAGGTTTGTCACGCCCCTATGCAGGAGATGTTGAATATTATGGTGAAAACATCAATAGATGCAGGGATGAATTTAACCATGACCTCTTGTACCTAGGGCACTTAGCAGGGGTCAAAAGTGAGCTCACTGCAGAAGAAAATCTTAACTTCAATTTAAGAATCAGTGGCTATGATGGTTTTGATACCACTGCTATTTTGGCCAAAGTCAATTTAACCGGTTTTGAAGAGGCGCTTGCGGGTCATTTATCAGCAGGGCAACATCGACGAACAGCATTGGCAAGATTACAATACAGCAATTGTAAAATATGGATCCTTGATGAGCCTTTTACTGCAATTGATAAAAAAGGTGTAGAAGAACTAGAACAACTTTTTATTCAACATGCCGAGTCGGGTGGATGTGTGATACTAACAACACATCAGGATATGAGCATTATTAGTAATGCTATGCTTCGCAAAATCACTCTCGACTATCGCTTTGTATAAGGTATTTGAATGAAACGAGGAATCAGCTACACCGCAGCATTCATGACGCTACTACAACGTGATTTAAGAATTGCAATTCGTCATCGCGGAGATATTTTTAACCCATTATTATTTTTTATCCTAGTGGTGACTCTTTTCCCTCTAGGAATTGGACCAGAATCTCAGGTGCTGACTAGAGTAGCTCCAGGAATTATATGGGTTGCGGCCTTACTAGCATCAATGCTGTCGTTGGAGCGCTTATTTAAAGCAGACTTTAACGACGGTAGCCTAGAACAAATGCTACTGAGTCCACAACCATTAGCATTGATGGTATTAGCTAAGGTACTTGCACATTGGATTCTAACCGGTGTACCACTGATTTTAGTCGCACCACTACTGGCCGTACTATTACATTTAGAGAGCAATAGTTATGGTGCCTTAATGTTGACATTAGCATTGGGCACACCAATATTGTCGCTCCTTGGGGCAATAGGTGTAGCACTTACAGTAGGGCTTCGAAAAGGTGGAGTGCTACTAAGCTTACTGATTTTACCTTTATATATACCCGTACTCATTTTTGCCACCAGTGCAATTGATGCTGCGGGACTTAACATGGCTTACGATGGTCAACTTGCGATACTTGCAGCTATGTTGGTCGGTTCTTTAATCTTGGCACCTTTCGCAATTGGCGCCTCTTTACGAGTGAGTACAAACTAATGTGGAAATGGCTTCATTCTTACGCAGACCCTGAACGGGCATATAAATTGTCTGGCACCTTGTTGCCATGGTTTAGCATTCTTGCAATATTAATGGTCGGTACTGGCAGTATTTGGGGATTATTATTTGCCCCAACCGATTATCAACAAGGTGATAGCTACCGTATCATCTTTATCCATGTACCTGCAGCATCAATGTCTATGGCTGCTTACATGGGTATGGCAATTGCTTCATTCATAGGTTTAGTCTGGCAAATAAAATCGGCTGATTGGGCTGCAGCAGCAATTGCACCGATAGGCGCTGTGATCACCTTTATTGCATTATTTACAGGGGCTGCATGGGGTAAACCTATGTGGGGTGCTTGGTGGGTATGGGATGCGCGCCTTACATCTGAATTGGTATTATTATTTTTATACTTAGGCGTGATCTCACTGTATGCATCATTTGAAGACAAAGTCCTCGCGGCTAGAGCGTCTGGTATCCTCGCTATTGTCGGCGTAATTAATATTCCAATTATTAAATACTCTGTCGATTGGTGGAGCAGCTTGCATCAACCGTCGACCATCAGAATAACAGAGAAGTCTACCATGTCGACAGATATGCTATACCCTCTGCTAATAAACATTGTTGGTTTTGGTATGATGATTGGTGCCATTACCCTCGTCCGTTATAGAACAGAAATTCTTGCTCGAAATGGTATGCGCCCTTGGGTGAGAGACTTAGCAACCGCAGAGGAGGCAAAATAATGCAATTTGATTCATTCAAAGATTTTTTAGATATGGGCGGTTATGCATTTTACGTTTGGTTATCCTATGGTGTAACAATTGGCTGCTTGGCAACATTGATCACCCTAAGCATTAGACAAAAGCGTAAAGTGCTAATTGAAATAGCTAAAAAGATAACGCGTGAACAACGCCTGAAAGACACAAGAGGTAATAACCGTGAATCCAAGACGTAAAAAGAGATTAACGCTCGCCGTGACATTAATTGCAGGCGTTGCAGCCGTTACTTCATTATTGCTATACGCACTAAATTCAAATTTGAATTTATTCTATACTCCATATGAAATTACTCACGGCAAAAACGACACAGGTGTGTTGCCTGAAGTCGGACAACGAATCCGAGTAGGCGGTATGGTTACAATGGGCTCAATGAATCGAGATCCTGACAGCTTATATGTAGAGTTTGCTGTACATGATTCAGCAGGCGGAAGTGTCGTTGTAACTTATGATGACTTGTTACCTGATTTGTTTAGAGAAGGTCAAGGGATCGTCGCACAAGGTGTATTAGTAGAATCAGGAAAATTAGCGGCAACGGAAGTGCTTGCCAAGCATGATGAAAACTATATGCCACCAGAAGTAGCTGAAGCTATGGGACAAAAGCATGAAAAGCCGACTTATAGTCAAAAAGCGCTTGAAGACAAATAACCTTTAACTGCAATAAAAAAGCCTCTTCGGAGGCTTTTTTTATGCTTACACACTATGTAGATACAGAAACAATCAAATTCAAAAGTAAATCAATCTCAAGTGGTAGGTAAGATTTCCATGTTTAACTCGTTTGTGCTCCGAAGCAAGAATATCTACTTTCGCGACAATGAAACTCTAGTAAACTAGGGAGTAGCTTAAAGGCTTTAAATTTCTCTAGGGTGTGGCGGTTATACTCAACACAGCACATTAGATAGGGCTATATTGAGGCATAATCGCAAACAAAACTTGATCCTCCATTAATGCCAACTTCACTAGCTGTAATAAGATGCTTCCCAAAGCCTACACAGCCACAACCAGCTTATCGCCAAGCAAGTTCTGCAACTTCTCTATTAATCACTAACACGGTTGTGTCTTAGGTTTACAACACATTGGTTAAAGCAATTTGTGCTGATTCAACAATCTTTGTCATTAATGGGTTTTATTGCTTGAATAGACTAGATCAAATCAAAGTCGGTTAAGACTGATAATCAATATTAGGCTTCTTAAAACCCTAGAAATTTTCTGAAAATACCAACGTCAAAAGCAACCAAAATTAGGCAACATTATGGGTTAACTGTTTAGGAGAAAACAAAACCTAGACCACAATAAAGACTAACTGACAGATACCAGTAAATCAGTAATCAGTAATCAGTAATCAGTAATCAGTAATCAGTAATCATTAATCATTTTAATGAAGCTGAACTAATAACATCGAGAGATAAATCAATAAAAAGCGTAAAACAAAACGAATTTCTCACAGATATCAGGGTGAAGTTACCGCGCCTTGATTATGTCATAACAGAATGGAATATGACTCTCTGATTGCTCAGGTACCCATACACCAAACAAGATATAAACTTAGTAGGTGTATGCCACTAAATCGCAGGAAGTATTGAATGCAGAAGTGTCGTAGCAAAAGACTAAAGAGATGATTTTAAAAAATGAACAACGTGAATTACTGAGAATCTTAAACTTGTAACCAAACTCTAGCAAGTATTGGAAAATAAAATCAGGCAAAAAAAAAGTAAAAAAAACCGAGCCTAGGCTCGGTTTTTTCGATGAGTAACTAATTACTCAGCAGCTTCGACTTCAACAGCTTCAGCAGCTTCAGGACGACCTACTAATTCGATGTAAGCCATTGGGGCTTTATCACCGGTACGTAGACCGCACTTTAGAATACGAGTGTAACCACCAGGACGTTCCTGGAAGCGTGGACCCAATTCAGTAAATAACTTACCTACAACTTCAGCGTCGCGGGTACGAGCGAAAGCTAAACGGCGATTTGCAACGCTGTCAACTTTAGCAAGTGTTATTAGAGGTTCAACAACGCGACGCAGTTCTTTCGCTTTAGCAACAGTTGTCTTGATAATCTCATGACGAACTATTGAACAAGCCATGTTACGGAACATAGCTTGGCGATGACTGCTGTTGCGGTTTAGTTGACGACCACTCTTACGATGGCGCATGACCTAATCCTTATAACCTAAATCTGTACTAACCTGAGACTTATAGGTCGTCAGCTAAACTAGCCGGTGGCCAGTTTTCTAGACGCATACCTAACGACAGTCCGCGAGACGCTAAAACATCCTTAATTTCAGTAAGAGATTTCTTACCTAAGTTAGGGGTCTTAAGCAACTCAACTTCAGTGCGTTGTACCAGATCTCCGATGTAATGAATCGCTTCGGCTTTTAAACAGTTAGCCGAACGTACAGTTAGCTCTAAATCGTCGACAGGACGCAGCAAAATCGGATCGAACTCCGGTTTCTCTTCTACAACAGCCTGCTCAGTCACATCACGTAGTTCAACAAACGCATCTAGCTGTTCAGCTAAAATAGTTGCAGAACGACGAATGGCTTCCTCAGGATCGATAGTACCGTTTGTGGTCATATCTATCACAAGTTTGTCTAAGTCAGTACGCTGTTCAACACGAGCAGCTTCAACATTATAAGCAATGCGAGCTACAGGTGAAAAAGAAGCATCAACCAGCAAACGACCAATTGGGCGATCATCGTCTTCAGTTTGTGCACGAGCCGAAGCAGGCACATAACCACGACCACGCTCAACGCGGATACGCATGCTGATATCATTGTTACCAGTCAAGTGACAGATAACATGATCAGGATTCACGATGGTAACATCACCATCATGCGTGATATCTGCTGCTGTAACAGGGCCTGTGCCGGACTTGCTTAATGTAAGCAAAGCCTCGTCTTTACCCTCGATGGTCACTGCTAATCCTTTAAGATTAAGCAATATCTCAAGGATATCTTCTTGTACGCCTTCCTTACTGCTGTATTCATGCAATACTCCGTCAATTTCGACTTCAGTAACTGCACAGCCAGGCATAGACGACAATAGGATGCGACGCAACGCGTTACCTAAGGTATGGCCAAAACCACGTTCTAGTGGCTCTAGTGTAACTTTGGCGCGAGTTGAATTAACCTGCTCAATATCAACGAGACGCGGTTTAAGAAATTCTGTAACAGAACCCTGCATTGTGTCCTCTCTTGTTTGTTAGCTTTACTTAGAGTAAAGCTCGACGATCAGCTGTTCGTTAATATCCGCAGACAAATCGCTACGTTCTGGAACGCGCTTAAAAGCACCTTCCATTTTCGCATTGTCGACTTCTACCCATGTAGGCTTTTCGCGTTGTCCAGACACTTCTAAAGCCGCTTTAATACGAGCTTGAGTACGTGACTTTTCACGGATGCTTACAACATCATTCGCAGACACTTTGAATGACGGAATGTTAACAACACGACCGTTAACCATAACAGATTTATGGCTTACTAGCTGACGTGATTCTGCACGAGTAGAACCGAAACCCATACGATAAACGACGTTATCTAGGCGGACTTCTAAAAGTTGCAACAAGTTTTCACCAGTGTTGCCTTTTAGACGTGCAGCTTCTTTGTAGTAGTTACGGAATTGCTTTTCTAGCACACCATAAATACGACGAACTTTTTGTTTCTCGCGTAACTGAATACCATACTCAGACAAACGTGGCTTACGTGCGCCATGTTGTCCAGGTGCAGTTTCTAGCTTACACTTCGAATCGATTGCTCTCACACCGCTTTTTAGGAAAAGGTCTGTACCTTCTCTGCGGCTGAGCTTGAGCTTGGGACCCAAGTATCTTGCCATGATCTTTCTCCAACTATCCTATAAACGCAGTGTTATACACGACGTTTTTTAGGTGGACGACAGCCATTATGAGGGATAGGTGTCACATCGGTAATGTTAGTAATTTTATAACCAACAGCGTTCAGCGCACGAATGGCTGATTCACGACCTGGACCAGGACCCTTCACGAAAACTTCAAGGTTTTTAACACCGTAGTCTTGAGCAGCAATACCTGCACGCTCAGCAGCAACCTGTGCAGCGAATGGTGTTGATTTACGTGAACCACGGAAACCAGAACCACCTGAGGTAGCCCATGACAACGCATTACCTTGACGATCTGTAATGGTGACAATTGTGTTGTTGAAAGACGCATGGATATGAGCCATGCCATCTGCAACCTGTTTACGTACGCGCTTACGCGGAGAACGTGACGGAACTTTAGCCATTTTGGTTTACCTTCCCGTTACTTTCTGATTGGCTTACGTGGACCTTTACGCGTGCGCGCATTGGTCTTAGTACGTTGCCCACGAAGGGGCAGGCTACGACGATGGCGGAGACCACGATAACAACCAAGATCCATAAGACGCTTGATGTTCATTGAAATCTCACGACGCAAGTCACCTTCTACAGTGTATTTGGCGACTTCTTCGCGTAGGATATCTATTTGAGCTTCGCTCAATTCCTTGATCTTAGCATCTTCAGCAATTGAAGTAGATGCGCAGATTGCTCTAGCGCGTGTACGTCCAATACCAAAAATAGCAGTCAAAGCAATGACTGTATGCTTTTGATCAGGAATGTTAATGCCAGCGATACGGGCCACTATGCACTCCTTAAAGTTAAAGGCCATCTGCGAAAAGCCCGAAAGGATACTCGACAGACGACAGATTTGCAAACAATATTTTGGTCAGCCCATTATTGAGCTGACCAAACTTCTTTCTTAGCCTTGACGTTGTTTGTGTTTTGGTTCAACACAAATCACACGTACAACACCACTACGCTTGACGATCTTGCAATTACGGCAGATCTTCTTCACGGAAGCTCGAACTTTCATTTCATCACTCCGTAAAAGCAATCTTATTTTCCAAAGCGATCTAAGTTTGCTTTGTTAACGAGATTAGCTTTCTTCATCACAGACTCATACTGATGAGACATCATATGGGTCTGAACCTGAGCCATGAAGTCCATGATTACGACTACAATAATTAGTAGTGAAGTACCGCCAAAATAGAACTGTACTTTCCACGCAATTAACATGAACTCCGGAATTAAGCAGATAAAGGTAATGTATAACGCACCCGCTAGGGTTAAACGTGTCATTACTTTATCAATGTAACGCGAAGTCTGTTCTCCGGGACGGATCCCAGGAATGAATGCACCACTCTTTTTCAAATTATCCGCTGTTTCGCGAGGATTAAAAACCAACGCAGTATAGAAGAAACAGAAAAAGATGATTGCTGTCGCATACAATAATGAATACAGCGGTTGTCCAGGTGACACAGCTAAAGCGAAATCGCTTAACCATGACATGGACTCATTTTGACCAAACCACTGAGCCAGTGTGCCTGGAAACAAAATAATGCTGGAAGCAAAAATTGGTGGAATCACACCTGCCATATTTATTTTTAAAGGTAAGTGGGTGCTTTGCGCTGCGAAGACCTTACGGCCTTGTTGACGCTTAGCGTAGTTAACGACGATACGACGTTGACCACGTTCCACAAACACTACTAAATAGGTTACAGCAAATACGATAACTGCGAGCAACAGTAGTACTAATACATTCATGTCACCTTGACGCGCCTGCTCAGCCGTTGAGCCGATGGCCGATGGTAGACCAGCAACAATACCTGCGAAAATTAATATCGAGATACCATTACCAATACCACGTTCGGTAATTTGCTCACCTAACCACATTAGGAACATAGTTCCTGTAACTAAGCTCACAACTGCAACAAAGTAAAAACCAAATCCGGGATTGGCCACAAGACCAGGCATCAGATTTGGTAACCCTGTTGCAATACCGACAGATTGCAAAGTACCCAACACGAGTGTGCCATATCTAGTATATTGACTGATTTTCTTACGTCCTGATTCGCCTTCTTTTTTCAATTCAGCGAGTGCAGGATGCACAACAGTCAATAACTGCATAATAATCGATGCCGAAATATAAGGCATGATACCTAATGCGAAGATAGAAGCACGCTCTAAAGCACCACCCGAGAACATGTTAAACATGCCAAGGATGGTATCTTTTTGCTGAGCAAAAAGCTCTGCCAATACAGCTGCGTCAATACCAGGAATTGGCACAAACGAACCGGCTCTAAAGACGATAATCGCACCAATCACGAACAGAAGACGAGTTTTCAATTCAGATAAACCGCCTTTCGCGCTTTTTAAATCAAGTCCTGGTTTTGCCATCGACGTATTATTCCTCGATCTTGCCACCGGCAGCTTCAATAGCTGCACGAGCACCTTTAGTTACCTTGAGACCTTTTACAGTCACTGGGCGGTCAATGGTACCTGAAAGAACGATTTTCGCAAACTGGATGTTGCGAGTAATAACGTTCGCATCTTTCAGTGCATTCAAATCGACAACATCACCGTTAACTTTTGCTAGTTCGAGTACACGAACTTCAGCTGTAACCAAAGCGCGACGCGAAGTAAAGCCAAACTTAGGTAAACGAATCTTAAGTGGCATTTGACCACCCTCGAAACCGACGCGAACACCGCCGCCTGAACGAGACTTCTGACCTTTATGGCCACGACCCGCTGTTTTACCTAAACCTGAACCGATACCACGGCCTACACGCTTAGGAGCAGATTTAGAACCTGCTGCTGGAGATAGAGTATTTAGACGCATTATCCTAATTCCTCCACCGAAACCATGTAGTACACCTTGTTAATCATACCGCGAACTGAAGGTGTATCTTCAACTTCAACAGTGTGATTAATGCGGCGTAGGCCTAAACCGGTTAAGGTTGCACGGTGTTTTGGTAAACGACCAATGCTGCTTTTAGTCTGTGTGACTTTTAAAGTTTTAGTAGCCATGGTGCATTACCCCCGAATTTCATCAACATTCAGGCCACGTTTTGCTGCGATTTGAGCTGGTGACTTCATGTGCACCAACGCATCGACAGTTGCGCGAACGATGTTGATCGGGTTAGTAGAACCGTATGCTTTTGACAGAACGTTATGAACGCCTGCTACTTCCAATACGGCACGCATTGCGCCTCCGGCAATAATACCGGTACCCTGTGATGCTGGTTGCATATAAACTTTAGAACCAGTATGGCGACCTTTAACTGGGTGATGCAAAGTACCTGCATTCAACTCCACGGTTACCATATTTCGACGGGCTTTTTCCATTGCTTTTTGAATAGCAGCTGGAACTTCACGCGCTTTACCATAGCCATAGCCGATCTTACCATTACCATCACCCACAACTGTTAGTGCAGTGAAGCTAAAGATACGACCGCCTTTAACTACTTTAGAAACACGATTAACTGCAATCAATTTCTCTTGCAGATCGTCTTTTTGCTGAGCTTCTAATTTAGCCATTTTTATAACCCCTTAGAACTTCAGGCCAGCTTCACGAGCGGCATCTGCTAGTGCAGCTACACGACCATGATACTTGAAACCAGAACGGTCGAACGCAACTGTTGCTACGCCCTTCTCGATCGCACGCTCAGCAACAATTTTACCTACTGCTTTAGCCGCATCAACGTTACCGGTACTCTTTAGTAGCTCTTTAACCGCTTTTTCAACGGTTGAAGCAACTGCCAACACCTGAGCTTCAGGATTAATCACCTGAGCATAAATGTGACGCGGTGTACGATGTACAACCAGACGATTCACGCCCAGCTCTTGGATCTTCTTACGTGCACGTAACGCGCGACGTAAGCGAGATGTTTTCTTATCCATATCGCGTTACCTACTTCTTCTTAGCCTCTTTACGGCGTACTACTTCGTCGTCATAACGAACACCCTTGCCTTTGTAAGGCTCTGGTGGACGGTATCCGCGAATGACAGCAGCAACCTGACCAACTTCTTGTTTATCGACGCCCGAAAGCACGATTTCAGTTTGGCTAGGACACTCTGCAGTAACGCCTGCGGGCAGTTTGTGTACTAATGGATGTGAGAAACCTAATGTTAAATCTAAGTCACTACCAGCAATCTTTGCACGGTAACCTACACCAACTAGTTTAAGTTTTTTCACAAAACCTTGAGATACACCAACAACCATATTGTTTACTAGTGCACGTGCAGTACCAGCCTGAGCCCAAGCGTTAGCAACGCCTTCGACAGGTAGGAACTTTACTTCTGCATCTTCGATAACAACATTTACCGCATTGTTGATTACTCGAGTCAGACTTCCTTTACTGCCTTTAACAGTTAAGGTCTGTTCGTTTAAAGTCACCTCTACGCCAGCAGGAACAGTGACTGGTGCTTTTGCAACACGAGACATTTCTAGCTCCTTACGCTACGTAGCAGATAACCTCGCCACCCGTGCCATTTTGGCGGGCGGCGCGATCAGTCATCAAGCCTTTAGAAGTGGACACAATTGCGATACCCAGACCGCCCATCACCTTTGGTAACTCGTCTTTACCTTTGTAAATACGAAGACCAGGGCGACTTACACGCTGGATAGTCTCAACGACTGGTTTGCCTTGAAAGTACTTTAATGTAATTTCTAATTCAGGCTTAGCTTCATCTGCTACGGCGTATTCAGTAATGAAACCTTCATCTTTAAGTAATTTCGCAATTGCTACTTTTAACTTAGCTGAAGGCATCTTAACAGATACGTGGTTAGCAGCTTGGCCGTTACGAATACGGGTTAACATATCCGCAATAGGATCTTGCATGCTCATATTAGCTTACTCCGTGACAAGTGCTTACCAGCTGGCCTTACGCAGACCAGGAACTTCACCACGCATGGTTGCTTCACGTAATTTAATACGGCTTAAGCCGAATTTACGTAGGAAACCATGTGGGCGACCAGTTTGATTACAGCGGTTGCGTTGACGCGCAGCGCTAGAATCACGTGGTAGAGCTTGTAACTTAAGTACGGCATCCCAACGATCTTCTTCAGAAGTTGCAGGGCTGCTGATTATAGCCTTAAGTGCTAAACGCTTTTCAGCATATTTAGCTACGAGCTGCGCACGTTTTGCTTCACGTGCTTTCATAGATGTTTTTGCCATTATGCTACCCTTATTTCTTGAATGGGAAGTTAAAAGCGTCTAACAAAGCACGACCTTCTTCATCATTCTTCGCAGTAGTAGTGATAACAATATCCATACCACGAATTTTATCGATTTTATCATAATCGATTTCTGGGAAGATGATCTGCTCACGCACGCCCATTGCGTAGTTACCACGACCGTCAAACGCTTTTGCGCTTAAGCCACGGAAATCACGAATACGTGGTATTGCAATGTCAACTAAACGCTCTAAAAATTCCCACATACGCTCACCGCGTAGGGTCACTTTACAGCCAATAGGGTAGCCTTCACGGATTTTAAAACCAGCAACTGATTTACGAGCAACAGTTACAATTGGTTTCTGGCCAGCGATTGCAGTCATGTCACGGAGCGCATGCTCCATAACTTTCTTATCTGCAACAGCTTCGCCCACACCCATGTTTAGGGTGATTTTTTCAATCCGAGGGACTTGCATGACACTGCTGTAACCGAACTTTTTAGCTAGTTCAGCGACTACAGTCTCTTGATATTTATCATGCAGTTTCGCCATCGTTTACTCCAAATTACTTAACGAGTTCGCTGTTCGACTTAAAGAAACGGACTTTTTGGCCGTTTTCAAATCGGAAACCAACACGATCTGCCTTGCCTGTGGCTTGGTTAAAGATCGCAACGTTTGATGTTTGAATCGGTGCTTCTTTCTCGATAACGCCGCCAGTCACACCCAATTGAGGGTTAGGTTTCTGGTGCTTTTTAACAAGATTGAGGCCTTCAACAATTAACTTACCAGTAGGTAGAACTTGAGAAACCTTACCGCGGCTACCCTTGTCTTTACCTGCTAATATAATTACTTCGTCTTCACGACGGATTTTAGCTGCCATTTGAAGCTCCTTACAGTACTTCTGGTGCCAGCGAGACAATTTTCATGAATTTATCATTACGCAATTCACGTGTCACTGGGCCAAAGATACGAGTACCAATCGGTGCAAGGTTTGCGTTAAGCAATACCGCTGCATTCCGATCGAAGCGAATGACAGAACCGTCTGGACGACGTACGCCTTTCTTAGTACGGACTACCACCGCGTTATATACATCACCTTTCTTCGCTTTAGCGCGAGGAATCGCTTCTTTAACAGAAACTTTGATAATGTCGCCGATACCGGCATAACGACGATGAGAGCCACCCAAGACCTTAATACACTGAACTCTGCGTGCGCCGCTGTTACATGCGACGTCTAGAGTCGATTGCATTTGGATCATTTCAAGTGCTCCGCTATCGTTACTACACAATCCCACTATGGGAGTATATTTTGAACCAAAATCAAGCAATAATTTACTCAAAATTGGCGCGCAAGTATAACACACATTTTTGGAATGCATAGCAAAAAATACAAACGGCCCCAAATGCTGGAGCCGTTTACGTTAACCTAATAAAAATTAGGCTTTTGTTACTACTTCAGCTAGTGTCCAAGACTTAGTCTTAGATAGAGGGCGGCACTGGCTAATAGCCACGAAATCGCCTTCATTACACTGATTAGTTTCGTCATGTGCATGGATCTTAGTAGTACGCTTAATGTACTTCCCATAAATAGGATGTTTCACTTGGCGCTCAATAGCAACAGTAATAGACTTGTCCATTTTGTTGCTAATTACTTTACCTTGCAAAGTACGGATTTTATCAGACATTACGCACCTGCCTTAGAAGTAATAATGGTCTTAACACGTGCAATGTTACGACGCACTAGTTTCAACTGATTCGTTTGAGTCAACTGACCAGTAGCGTGTTGCATACGCAGGTTAAACTGCTCACGCAGCAGACCAAGTAATTCAGCGTTAAGTTCTTCAACGCTCTTTTCTCTTAGTTCGCTCGCTTTCATTACATCACCGTCTTAGTTACGAAGGTAGTCTTCAGAGGAAGTTTAGCAGAAGCTAAAGCGAAGGCTTCACGAGCCAACGATTCAGGAACACCACCCATCTCATAAAGAACCTTACCAGGTTGAATCTGACATACCCAGTATTCAACGTTACCTTTACCTTTACCCATACGCACTTCAAGAGGCTTAGAGGTAATTGGCTTGTCAGGGAAAACTCGAATCCAAATTTGTCCTTGACGTTTAACATGACGTGTCATGGCACGACGTGCAGATTCAATTTGACGTGCAGTTAAACGGCCACGGCCGACTGCTTTCAAACCGAAAGTACCAAAGCTAACTTCAGTACCGTTCGCTAGACCGCGGTTGCGGCCCTTGAACATCTTGCGAAACTTCATACGTTTAGGTTGCAGCATAAAAGTTTCTCCTATTTACCACGAGGCTTACGCTTAGGTTGCTGCTTCGGCTCTTCAATAGCTGGAATTAAACCATCTAGAACTTCGCCTTTGAAGATCCAAACTTTAATACCAATCACACCATACTGCGTGTGACTTTCTGCGGTTGAATAGTCGATATCAGCACGCAAAGTATGCAAAGGTACACGACCTTCACGATACCATTCTGCACGCGCGATTTCTGCGCCGCCTAAACGGCCGCTCACTTGAACTTTGATACCTTGAGCACCAATGCGCATTGCGTTTTGAACTGCGCGCTTCATAGCACGACGGAACATAACACGACGCTCTAACTGCTGAGCAATAGAGTCAGCAACGAGCTTAGCGTCTAATTCAGGCTTACGGATCTCAGCGATGTTGATTTGAGCAGTAGTGCCAGTGATTTTAGACACATGTGCACGTAATACTTCAACGTCTTCACCTTTCTTACCAATCACAATACCTGGACGGGCAGTGTGAATGGTAACGCGGATGCTTTTCGCTGGGCGTTCAATGACAATCTTAGATACTGATGCGGCTTTTAACTTTTCAGTTAAATATTGACGCACTTCCCAGTCGCTGTTCAGATTATTTGCATAGTCTGACTTATCTGCGTACCAGGTAGAGATCCAAGGCTTAGTGATACCCAGACGGATACCATTAGGATGTACTTTCTGTCCCATTGCTCTCTTCTCCTAGCGATCTGCTACAACCACAGTAATGTGGCTGGTACGCTTCATGATACGATCAGCGCGGCCTTTAGCACGTGGCATGATACGCTTCATTGTTGGGCCTTCATCTACGAAGACGGCTCCAACTTTAAGCTCATCAATGTCAGCACCTTCGTTGTGTTCGGCGTTTGCGATAGCTGAGTCAAGTACTTTTTTTACTAGTACGGCGGCTTTCTTGGGGCTGAATGTCAAAATCTCGAGCGCCTTAGAAACAGGCAATCCGCGAATTTGATCAGCAACTAGACGGGCCTTCTGCGCAGACGTACGAGCAAAACGATGTTTAGCTAAAACTTCCATCTTATTCCTCCCGTATTAACGCTTCTTCGCTTTCTTATCTGCAGCATGGCCGCGATAAGTGCGAGTTGGTGAAAATTCACCAAGCTTGTGGCCGATCATTTCGTCAGTTACGAACACAGGTACGTGCTGACGACCATTATGGACAGCGATGGTCAACCCAATCATATTAGGGATGATCATTGAGCGACGAGACCAAGTCTTAATTGGCTTTTTGTCTCCCGCTTCCATCGCTTTCTCTACCTTCTTCAGCAAGTGCAGGTCAATGAAGGGACCTTTCTTGAGAGAACGTGGCATGGCGAATCCTCTTACTATTTATTACGACGACGTACGATGTACTTATCAGTGCGCTTGTTGCTACGAGTTTTATAACCCTTAGTCGGCACACCCCATGGACTCACTGGATGACGTCCACCAGAAGTACGGCCTTCACCACCACCATGTGGATGGTCTACTGGGTTCATTGCAACACCGCGAACTGTAGGGCGTATGCCTCTCCAGCGCTTAGCACCTGCTTTACCTAACTGGCGTAGCATGTGTTCGGCATTACCAACTTCACCAAATGTCGCGCGGCAATCTACTGGAACTTTACGCATTTCGCCAGAGCGAAGACGTAGAGTTGCATAAGCACCATCACGAGCAACAACTTGTACATAAGCACCAGCTGAACGTGCGATTTGAGCGCCTTTACCAGGCTTCATTTCGACAGCGTGTACAACACTACCTACTGGAATGTTGCGTAACGGTCTAGCGTTACCAGTCTTGATTTCTGCATCCAAGCCAGATTGGATTGGGTCGCCAGCTTTCATGCCTTTTGCAGCAAGAATATAACGACGCTCACCATCTGCATACAGTACTAACGCAATGTGCGCTGTACGGTTTGGATCGTATTCAAGACGTTCAACTTTCGCAGGGATACCATCTTTGTTGCGTTTAAAGTCAACAATACGATAGTGCTGCTTATGTCCACCACCTACGTGGCGTACAGTGATACGGCCAGTATTATTACGGCCACCACTTTTAGATTTTTTCGCCAACAGGCCAGCAAAAGGTTTACCCTTATGCAGGTCCGTATTCACCACTTTAACTACGTGGCGACGACCTGGAGAGGTTGGCTTACACTTAATAACTGCCATGATAATTCTCCTTTGCTTATTCAGCGCCGCCGACGAAATCGATTTCAGCACCAGCAGCTAAAGTAACATAAGCTTTTTTCCAATCGATACGACGACCTACACGGCCACCGGTACGCTTGGTTTTGCCTTTATTAACTAAAGTGCGAACAGAATCAACTTCAACTTCAAATAGCTTCGCTACTGCAGCTTTAATCTCTGCTTTAGTTGCATCGATGGCTACGCGGAAAACTACAGTGTTGTTTTTCTCAGCAAGCACAGTACTCTTTTCAGAGATATGTGGACCAAGAATAACTTTTAGCAAACGTTCTTCGCGGATCATGCTAGCATCTCCTCGATTTGCTTCACTGCATCAGCAGTAACAAGAACAGTGTTGAATGCGATTAGACTAACTGGGTCAAGACCCGCTACGTCACGCACGTCAACTTTGTATAAGTTGCGAGCTGCTAAGAATAAATTCTCATCAACTTCTGCAGTAACAATTAGAACGTCTTCTAAGTTCATTGCTTTCAATTTAGCTTTCAGCTCTTTAGTTTTAGGAGCTTCAACACCAAACGATTCAACAACAACTAAACGCTCTTGACGTACCAATTCAGAGAAAATGCTCTTTAGAGCACCACGGTACATCTTCTTGTTAACTTTTTGGCTGTGATCTTGTGTTTTAGCAGCGAATGTTACGCCACCGCCACGCCAGATTGGGCCTTTAACACTACCGGCACGAGCGCGGCCTGTGCCTTTCTGGCGCCAAGGCTTTTTGCCTGAGCCAGTTACTTCCGCACGAGTCTTTTGAGCACGAGTGCCCTGACGCGCGTTTGCAGCATATGCTACAACTACCTGATGAACCAATGCCTCGTTAAAGTCACGGCCGAAGGTAGTTTCGGAAACTTCAAGAGCGCTCTGGGCGTCTTTCAATACCAATTCCATTACTATCTCCTCAGACCTTAAGCTTTAACTGCTGGCTTGATAATCAAGTCACCATTGGTAGCGCCTGGAACTGCGCCGCGTACTAACAACAAGTTACGCTCTGCATCAACACGTACTACGTGTAGATTTTGAGTTGTTACTTGCTCAGCACCCATATGGCCTGACATTTTCTTGCCTTTGAATACACGACCAGGCGTTTGGTTCTGACCGATAGAACCATTCGAACGGTGTGCCAAAGAGTTACCATGTGTCATATCTTGAGTACGGAAATTCCAACGCTTAACACCGCCTTGGAAGCCTTTACCTTTAGATTGACCAGTAACGTCTACTTTCACTGTCTCAGCGAAAATATCAACATTAATTTCAGCACCAACTTCAATGCCTTCGCCTTCACCATCTGCTAAACGCATTTCCCACAAACCACGACCGGCTTCTACGCCGCCCTTGGCAAAGTGACCTGCTTCTGCTTTAGTGATGCGATTGGCTTTTTTGGTACCAGTAGTCACTTGAAGTGCACGGTAACCGTCAGTTTCTAAAGTTTTCACTTGAGTAACACGGTTGCCTGCAATCTCGATTACTGTTACAGGGATTGACGTACCATCTTCAGTGAAGATGCGAGTCATACCCACTTTACGACCAATAAGACCGATAGCCATCTCTCAAACCTCTTCTAAGGATCTCAATTAACCTAAGCTAATCTGAACGTCGACACCAGCCGCAAGATCTAAACGCATTAACGCGTCTACAGTCTTTTCTGTTGGCTCTACGATGTCAACTAAACGCTTGTGGGTACGAATTTCGTACTGATCACGAGCATCTTTATTAACGTGCGGAGAGATCAAAACGGTATAACGCTCTTTGCGAGTAGGTAGTGGAATTGGACCACGAACCTGCGCGCCTGTACGCTTAGCAGTTTCAACGATTTCCGCTGTAGACTGATCAATTAAACGATGATCAAAGCCTTTCAAGCGGATACGGATTCTTTGGTTCTGCATTGACCAGAGCTCCTAAAATGGACATATAAAAAATCACCCTCTAGCTTCTTCCTAATGGAAAAGCAGAGCGAGATGATTTAACCGTTCGACTCCCAATCGGAGTCGCTGTGAAAATGAGTAACCTATTTGGTTAAACATTATAATTTACGCTACACTTGTCAGCGAGTGGGCAATTATACAGATCTTCTTTCTAAGATCAAGCCCATTGTGTAAATAGTCTTCAAAAGTCTTTTTACAATCAACTGCGGCGCATTTTACACATTCTATGAACGAATGCCAGCATTGATTATTAAATTTTAAAAATAAAAAAGGAAGCCTAAGCTTCCTTTTTTAGTGTTCACTAAAGTCGCTA
>NZ_JBGOOV010000043.1:0-26276 GCF_041439795.1 Shewanella sp. 5S214 | reverse complement strand
AGGGGAAGGGATGGCCTATCGGAAGCGTTAGCATTTTCACTCCTTATTACAAGATAGGCCGAAGCAGGTTTCAAATGAAATTAAAAGCTTGTTCAATCCCCATGGCGACCTTTTCGCAGCTGTTGTTTTGTAAATAGCGAAAATGTTGTGGGGTGGCTGGTCTAATTCTTTTAAAAAGAGTATGAGGGAATAGCCGTTGATTTCCTCTTGGTATGGTGTGGGCGAAGCGCCACGACGTTAGTGGCCGCAGGTCATAGCCTAACCAACTTAAGGGCAAAACCAAGTTAGCTGTTAACTTAACATTCGTACCAAATGAAGCTAAATCGAAGAGATAGCATGAACCAGTGAAGATGCAACTGAGGGTATCGAAAACAGGGACGTTTTCGTTAAGCGGCCATGGATGGCGTAAAGCGTCCCGAAGCAGTAGCTGCACATAAGCCCACTGCAGGTGATTGACTGTAATGAAGGTACAAGCTTCAAACCCATTTAACCAATACCCACTCAGCTAAACACGACTCAACCAAACATAAAAAATGCCAGTTTAGCGGCAATACAGTAATGGCTATTTGCTAATGGCCATGAAATACATGCCCATGCATAATGACATCAGCGTAACTAAATACGATGTATGATTAAACTTAAGAAATAAAACAAAAATGCAGCCATCAGGCTGCATTTTCATTTGATACTAACGCTAAGCAATTGTGACAAATAGCTTGGATTAATCGAGGTTAATTAGCCTAAATCCATCATCATGCTTCGGCTTTTAACCAAAGCTTGAAAGGCTTGCAATTGCTTTTTAGGTAATACTTTGGCTTCTGCGATATTGGCTTTCATCGCGTCAACAGGGCGACCATTTACAATAAATTCATAATGTAAGTGAGGGCCTGTTGAAGCACCGGTATTACCCGATAGGGCAATCACTTGACCACGAGTCACTCGTTGTCCTTTTTTAACCAAAAACTTCGACAAATGTAAGTAGCGAGTGCTGACTTTATTATCGTGTTGAATCACAACATAGTTACCCGCAAAAGGATGCTTAGTCACCAAGGTCACCACACCATCACCGGGAGCCACTACAGGAGTGCCAATTGGAGTCGCAAAGTCGGTACCATTATGAGGACGCACGCGGCCTGTAATAGGATGTTTGCGATTAGGGTTAAAGCGAGAACTCAAACGGTATTGTCTATTAAGCGGTACACGTTGAAAAGCTGGGGTTAAACTTTGGCCTTGGATGTCGTAATAGTTGCCATCAGTGTTTTGAAATGCGGTTATGTCGCGACGACTGGTATTAATCCTAATACCTTCAATCGTTGTCATCCCAGTTAGTTCACCTTCAACGAACTGATCATTTACCAAAACCGAAAAGGTGTCACCTGCATGTAACTCGCGTGAAAAGTTTAATTTCGACTTTAGTAATGACTCGACTTTTTGAATTTCAGCAGCACTTAAACCGGCTTTTTTAGCTGACACATAAAAAGAACCATTAATTTCGCCGCCGACGATACGATTTTGCCAAATACCATCAATATTAATGTCATTTACAGCGTAAGTTCCGTCTTCAAAACGAGTGAAAACCACTTGATGAGCAGGATTAAAATATAACTCTAACTTATCAAGTTCGCCGTTCGCGTTATCCCAGAACTGGATACGGTTACCGGGTAACAAAGTATCTAACGCTAACACTTCTAAATCAGCCTCAAGGACTTTGTACATGGTTCGTTGGTCGATACCAGCTAACTCAAATAACTGACTTAAAGTATCACCACTTTGGATCACGCGGTCTAAAATTGGCGATGTCGGCTTAACAATTTTCAAGGTACTGTCTTGCTGAGCGATATGTGGCAATAGTGAATCGATATCAATAGCCACGGGAATTCGTTGAGATGAAAACTCTTGTTGTGTTGGCCATAATAAGGCGGCACCGACAACAAACACGCTTGCTAGCAAGAATTTCTTGTGCAAGTTTGGTAAGTTCAATTGACTTACCGATGGCCGTTGGAAGGCCATTATTTTACTCATTAGCAATGTTTAATCCACCCTAAAAGATGACGTTTTATATTTATTGTTTTTTCTTTTACTGCAAACTGTTATTGCGATACTGAGAATAAAATGAGCTAACACGTTACGTTTAGGTCATTTTTGTCATCAATATGGCCTAATATTTGATACTTCGCAGTCCGGTAAAAACAGCTTAAAACGCGGGCTTCTGTACTCAAATTGCATTTCAACGCTCTTTTATATCAAAAAAAAATCATATTACAAATATAAAATGTTATTTAATTAATATTAATTTTGAACTCAATGGCAGTCATTACGGGAGTTTGAGGTAGATCAACTGCCGTTAATCGCAAATTCATGCTGTAATTTACTTATACCAAGACCATTCATTTTATTCACTTTTATCTGCACGTCGATCCGCTCTTTCATCGCTTCGATATGGCTAATCACGCCTATCATTTTGCCCGATGCATTTAAATTATCTAATGCATCGAGTGCGGTATCTAGAGTTTGGCTGTCTAAGGTACCAAAGCCTTCATCTAAAAACAGTGAGTCAATGCTCGTTTTATGACTTACCAAGTCAGATAGCGCTAACGCAAGCGCTAGGCTAACCAAAAAGCTTTCACCGCCGGACAAGGTTCGGGTATCGCGAACTGCATCACCTTGCCAGGTATCGAGCACTTGTAACTCTAATGCATCCGACTCTTTGCGCTCTAATAAGTAACGGCCCTGGAGACGTTCAAGCTGTCGATTAGCTAACGCTACTAAATGATCTAAAGTAAGCCCTTGAGCAAATTTGCGGAACTTATCGCCTTTTTGTGAGCCGATGAGAGCATGCAAGTAGGCAAGATCGTCATAAACTTGCAGTGATTGTGCCTGCTGTTTTAACAGTTGCTGCTGCCCTTCTCGCCTATTGGCATCAAGTTCGAGCTCGTGCGTTAAGCGCCACAAAGTTTGGGTTAATTGTTGATGCTCTGAATCGAGCGTCTGATGCTGCTGTAATATTTCACCTTGTTGGGCTAAATCATAACTATGTTGTTGCCCAAGCTGCATCAACTCAGTTTGGCGCGCAACGGCCTGCTCAACCAAGGTTTTGGCTTTAACAATTTCATTGTCTAATTGCTGTTTAAGTTGTTGCAATCGATAACGTTCATCCGCGCTAAGTAACGCTTGCTCAAAAGCCTGTTGATCATCAAATGGACTAGCTTGTAAGGCACTCATCCATTGGCGATGTAATTGCTGCCATTCTTGATTAACTTGTGTTGTCTGAGTTTGGGTAGCACTTTGCTGCGCACTTAAGCTAGCAAGATGTTTATCCGCTGCTTGTAATTGCTGCTGTACTGTCGCTAATTGTTGCTGAGCTTGCTCTAATGCTGTTTGGCTTAGCTGTTTTTCATCCTCAATCACTTTATCTGCAAAAATAAGCTTACGTTGTGCCTGTAGGTTGCTGAGCTGCTGTTGTGCAGTATCGAATTGCTCTGTCACTGCACTTAACCTTGCACTCAAATCCTCCGCTTGCAGATTATTGGCCATGAGCTTTTCAGCCGTAATACTCAATTGCTGCTGATTATCATTTGCCTGCTGCTGCGCTTGAGTCCAAAGCTCGAGTTGCTGTTGTAACTGGTTTAGCCAATCCACGGCATCGGCTATTGTCGGCGCCGTTAACCCTGTGGCGATAATCTGTTTTTCAAGCCCGCTGAGTAATGACGTTTGCTGCGCAGTCACCGTCTCCACTTGCTGCTGATGACTGAGTAAACCTTGCTGCAAGTTATCAAGCTGTTGTTGTAACAGCGCTTGCTGATTAATCAACTCAGCAAGCGCTTGTTGAGCTTGCACCACATACTGCTGATGCTTATGTAAGGTTTTTTGACATTGGCTAAGCTGAGAGATTGTGAGCGCTAATTGCTGTTGCTTGGTTTCAGTTTGGTCGATGTAATCGCTTAAAGCGGACTGCTGCTGCAAATCCAATTCAAGAGATATTGATAAAGCCTCTGTTTGCTGCTGCCACTGATGAACTATGGTTTGGATGTCTGCTTGAGTTTGAGTTAACTGTTGTTGCGTATTGTCATAATTAATTTGCAGCGCCGTTTGTTGATGTTTAAGTTGCTCACCTTGTTGTTTAATCGCGTCAAGCTCAGCCTGCAACTGTTGTGCTCTTTGTTCTGTCGCTGACACATTGAGTGTTTGGTAGCGCTCAACTAAGGGATGCTCGGTTGAACCGCATAAAGCACAAGGCTCACCGGCTTTAAGTTTGGCACGCTCTATGGTTAAACTGGCAATTTGCTGTTCTTGGTGCAATAACATTTGCACATCTTTAACTTGCTGATTTTTATCACTCCACTGGCTTCTTACCCCAGAAAGAGACTGTACCAGAGCTTGCAACTCAGTCTCAAATTGCACCGAATCAGCAGTTAACTGCTGGCATTGCTGTTGCTGGCGGATAAATTGGCTCAACAACTGGGTTAATTGATAACGTCCCGCTTGCTGCTCAATCAGTTGCTGATAATCAGCATTAATTTGTGCTTCATCTTGGCCGGCCAGTAATGCTGCTAATGCTTTTTGGCTGTCTTCTTGCTGTGATCTTGCTTGAACAAGCTCAGTTTGAGCTTGTTGTATTTGTGGCGTGAACGCCCCTAGCTTCACCTGATTGTGCTTAATCGCATCTTGTTGCTGCGTACATAGGCTATTAATCTGGCTCAGCTGCTCGCTAAGTTGCACAACTTGTGTGTACTGGTTTTGCCAAGCGGCAAACTTTTTAGCCACTTCCTGGCCTTGTGGCAAACTCTCGAGCTGGTGCTGAATGTGTTGCTTTGCGGCGGTCAGTGTCTGTTGCTGCACTAATAAATCTTGTTGTTGCTCGCGCGTCTTTTGTTGCTGCTCATGGGTTTGTTGATGAGTTAATTTAATGTGGTTTAATTGATAATTGTGTTGATGGATCTGCTGATCCAACGGCAACACTTGCTCATCAATTAATGCCAGTAAAACGTTATGTGCCTGATTAACATTTTCAAGCTGTAGTAGGCTTTGAGTCTGCTTATGTTTATGCTCTTGCAGTAGCGTTTCAGCTTGCTCGGTTTGTTGACTTAATTCACTCAACTGCGCCGTTAATAGTTGCGCTTTTTCGTGCGCTTTCTGCTGTTGTTCAAATAATGGCAAAATCTGCTGCGCAGGTTCACTGCGCTGTAATTGCATTAACGCGTCACTGTGTTGTTGCTGATGCGTTAGCGCCTGTTGCTGCTCAGCCTCAAGCTTAGCTAATGACTGCTGGGCTTGCTCAGAACTATTGGCCCAGGTAATAAACTGACTTAATTGAGTCAGCTGTAATTGTTGCTGCTGCAAGGTTTGGCTATATTGTTCAATCTGGTCTTTGTGTTGCTGTATTTGCTGTTGATCAAACAACTCGACACTGCCAAGTTTTGCCTCAAGCAATTTCAAATTGGTTTTGGCTTCGCTAAAATGCTGGTGAACTCGTTCTGAGATCAGTCCATAAATTTCGGTGCCGGTGAGCTCTTCTAACAATTCAGCACGATCATTAGCATCGGCATTCAAAAAAGCCGCAAACTGCCCTTGAGACAACATCATTGATTTGGTAAAACGAGCAAAGTCGAGCCCAGTAATTTGTTCAATTAATTCTGTTTTACGCTTTATTTGGCTGGCAAGAATTTTACCGTCACTTAGCTGTGCTAGCTCCACTTGTGCATCTTGCAGATTACCATCGGCTTTATCACGCGAGCGCCTTTGACTCCAAAAAGCACGATAAGCAACGCCTTTAACTTCAAACTCAACTTCAGCTAAACATTCAGCGGTGCCGCGAGTCATTAACTCATTAGTGGTTTTAGAGATATTATTTAACCGTGGCGTGCGATGGTAAAGCGCTAGGCAAATAGCATCCAGTATGGTGGTTTTACCCGAACCTGTGGGCCCAGTAATGGCAAATAAACCGTTTTCAGCAAAAGGTGATTGGGTAAAGTCGATTTTCCACTCATTTTTAAGCGAGTTAATATTTTTAAAACGAAGGCTTAAAATTTTCATGACTGTTCACCGTCTGTCGCACTTTGTGTAACAACCTCAGTGTTAACCTGATGAGACATAGTCTCTTGCAACACATGACTTGCAGCGGTTTCTTGAGTATGTCGCTCAGACTCAACCTCAGCAACCACTTGGCTAAAGCGCTGCTTAATGCGGCCTAACTGCGCCTGCTGCAACTCACTGTCAAATGTTTCTTGGGCTAACCGTCGAGCAAAGACCTCATCAACACTTAACTCAGATAAGGTTTCATTATCTAACTGTTTAATATGTTGTTGACGTTGGCTACGGGCACGTTTTAATTGCAATACCTCAACTGCTTGACCTTGAGTCATGTCGGCGATACGCGATTGCAGATCTGAGAGGTAATCTTGCTGCGAGACTTCAATGCTTAGCCAAGTCATGGTTGTGGCATCGGCTTGCAAAGCAAATGCACTTATCTGTTGTTCAATACTGTCTAAGTCGCCTTTGAGCACCTGCATCGGCTGAAAAATAGGTACAAGCAACGGCGTAACCTGGCTGAGTGCGGCATGGCTAAACTCAACCAGAAATACCGATTTATTTGGCGTATTGTCACTTGATAGCTCATCAAAACTGAGTGCAATAGGTGAGCCGCTATAACGAATATGGGCAGATTTCGCCACCACTTGTGGCCGATGAATGTGGCCTAAGGCAATGTAATCTGCTGCCGGAAAAAGTGCCGCGTTAAAAGCATCTAAACTGCCAATATAAATATCACGTACGGATTCAGAAGTACTTGCACCAACAGTGGTTAAATGGCCGGTCGCAATAATAGGCACTGGTGTTGCCAGCCTTGTATTAACAAGCTTTGCTTGCTCAAAACAACTTTGATAGAGCTCACTAATGGCATCACCTAATTTGCGTTGTTTATCGATTGAAGATTCACCAGATTCACTTAACACCACATCTCGTGGGCGTAAAAAAGGTAACGCACATAAAATAGCTCCTACTTCACCCATGCGATTATTGAGAGTAAATACATGCTCTTCAACACGTTCAAGAGCCCCTGGGATAACTACGGTATTAAGGCAGGCTAACAGGTTTTTAGATTCATTTAAGGTTGATACTGAATCGTGATTACCACCCAGTAAAATTAGCTGACAACCTGTTTGTTGAATTTGAACAATGAATTGATTATATAAGGCGCGGGCATAGCTTGGCGGCGTGCCAGTATCGAAAATATCGCCCGCAACAATAACGGCATCAACTTGATGAAGGTCGATTTGCTCAAGTAACCATGCCATAAAAGCTTGATGCTCGGCTGCGCGGCTTTTGCCATAAAAATATTGGCCGAGGTGCCAATCTGATGTGTGAATAATGCGCATAACAACCCTTTTAATCAAAAACGCTTAATAATGGCGTGAGTAAACCCGAATTGCCGCTATTACGATCACATATATTGCGACCACAATAATTTACCGCTCATTCCCAATGACATGATCACCACCAAAGGTTTAATAATTTTAACTCCTTTAGTGACCACAAGGCGTGAGCCTAATGTGGCACCAATGGCCTGGCCTACCAGCATAATTAATCCTAATATCACCGCCACTTGACCACCAATTAAGAAGAAAATGAGCGAAGCAATGTTCGTGGCAAAATTGAGCAGTTTTGCATGCGCAGTGGCTTTAGCTAAACCAAAACCGGCTAATGAGACAAATGCCAAGGCAAAAAAGCTCCCAGTACCTGGGCCAAAAAAACCATCATAGAAGCCAACGCCTAATGCAGCAGTAAATGCAAATACACTTGGCGTGAGAATTTGTTGGCGGTCTTGCTCACTGATTTTTTTAGACAATAAAAAATAACAACCAATGGCTAAAATCAAAAAAGGTAACACTACCTCTAACAGTTTCGCGTCGATCATTTGTACTAATATGGTGCCAATTGAGGCACCGATAAAAGCGCAAATCAACGACAGTTTTATACTGCGTAAATCGACCAAGCCTTTACGGACAAAATATAGACTTGCAAAAAAACTCCCACCACAGGCTTGTAACTTATTGGTGCCTAAAGCCGCTGCTGGCGGCAGCCCAGCCCACATCAATGCCGGAATGGTGAGTAACCCTCCCCCACCAGCTATTGCGTCAATAAAACCTGCAATTAAAGCAACAGCAAACAAAATAACGCCGAGTTGGAGCGTGAGTTCAAACATGAAAGTTCTCTATAATGGCAACAAATGTGAAGTCAGTAAGACAATAATAAGGCGTTATTAGACAATCTTTAACGTCAAAATACAAAGCGTTCCGAGTTATTTATTCGATTTAACTTAACTAATCGCTACTCGCATAAATAAATGATTATCAAACAACTCAATGTTTGCATTGATTATCGTTTTAGGACACTGGCACTTTGCGCTTCAGTTGTGCATTGATATAGTAGCCGACCTAATGAACACTAGCTGAAGGCTTTATTATGATTGTTATTACCGGCGCGAGCAGCGGCTTAGGTGCCGCATTGACCCATCTTTACGCTGCAGAAAAACACAGTCTGTTGATCACTGGTCGCAGTGAGCAAAAATTGGCTAATGTCATGGCAGACTTAACCCCACTTGAACAAGCTAATGTAACCGCTCACGCAGCAGACTTATGTGTGGCACAGGATGTTAGTGATTTATTTTCGCGTTTATCGACGCCGCCTAGTCGGGTAATTCATTGTGCAGGTAGTGGTTACTTTGGCCCAATTGAACAACAATCTCCACATGCGATTAATCAACTAATTAACAATAACCTCACCTCAAGCATTCTACTATTACGAGAGCTAGTAAGTCGTTATCGTCATCACAAGGTGACGGTTGTTGTAGTCATGTCGACGGCAGCGCAGGCTGGCAAAGCAAATGAGTCAACCTATTGTGCTGTGAAGTGGGCGGTAAAAGGGTTGCTTGAATCCTTGCGACTAGAATTAAAAGACAGTCCCATGAAATTAGTTGCCGTTTATCCCGGAGGCATGGCAACCGACTTTTGGCAAACCAGTGGCAAAGACATCGATACCTCAAGCTTTATGACTGCAGCAGAAGCAGCCACAATGCTTAAGCAAGCTTTAATCGCTACTGAGCATGGTTATGTGTCGGACATTACCCTTAATCGTAGTTAACAAGCCGTTTGTTGATTAAAGAGTTGGCTTTGTTGACCAATACCAGCAATATATCCAACCTGCTGGAGCAAAAACAATGTTTAACACTAAGGCATAAAATCCGACAAGCGGTAAATTAGTGGTTTTACCTTTGGCAAACTTTAAGGTGAAAAACACCACAACCAAGGTTAGAACGAAAATAATTTGGCCAATCAATGTGGCATTTAAATTCATGATTTTACCCTTTAATCATCAAGCCCGTTATGCTGAAATAGCAATATCGTTAACTGATGATACATTTAATATTAGATTATTGATAAGGCCACCACAATGTGTAAAAAAGTCGTCGTAATACTGGTGTCGATCAACCTGCTTCTTGGCTTGTCAGCTTGCGCTGAATTAAAACACACTGACAAAGAAATCGGTCACACCACAAAAAAAGTGACCACAGCAATCGGTCACGGTACGCGCGATGCCGTAAAGGCCATTGGTCACGAAACTAAAGAAGTCATTAATGACATAAAAGAAGATGACTAAATTCCGTCGTATAAACTAAGAAAAAGCCGTTAATGCGGGGCATTAACGGCTTTTTTTGAATTGGACAATTCAATTTTTAATCATGACTAAATGGCGATATTAGTGTTTACAATGCTCACCGTGTACATGGTCATCATCAGCAAATTCATCATCGCCACCTTGATTTTGCATTACGCCCCAACCATCAGAAATACCGTCAAATTCTTGCGCAAAGCTATTTAACTCGGTCTCTTTACCAACCAGTGCCGCGTATTCTGGCACCATTTGCAAGCAAACAATCACTTCCCACTTAGTGTTTTCTTCATCAAAATTTAGCTCAAGCTCGCCTTGCATATCGGTTTGGCTTAATGCCTCTAACGCTGACTCTGCATCACGTTGATCATCAAACACTAAGAAGAAATCGACTTCTATTGACTTAGTAAGATCAATACCGGCATCCGCCATTGCTGCCAACATTTGGCCATTATCATCTTCTGGGAATTGCATTTATCAATCCTTACTCTGCTGGAACAATTTCAATTGTTGTACCATTGAACGATACCATATCGCCAACAACACACTTTTTACGTTTACGCGTATCAACTTCACCATTAACGGTAACCTGACCTTCGGTAATGACATGCTTTGCTTCACCACCACCGTTAACTAAACCAAGTACTTTGAGTACTTTGTACAGTTCTACGAATTCATCACCTTGAAGTAATGCAAACGCTTGAGTTTGAGTCGTCACAATAATCGCCTTTTTATCAAAATATATCGGCTATTATAGCCTATGCCAGTTTAGCAAGCATCAAGCATTTTAAATGGACTACTAAAGGCATATTCAAAGCCTAACTGATGGCAGATTAATTGACCGTCGATAATTTTACTGGGTTGTTCCTGTTGATTAAACTGCGGCGCAATTAATCCCAGATGCTTGGTCGCAGCAACATAAAATTCACCGCGAGTAGGATGCTCATTTGCAGTAAGATTATAAATAGCTGAGGTATCTTTACGTGACAAAATCAAGCTAACGGCAGCAATACAGTCATCTAAATGCACTAAATTTACCGCAACATTGGCACCACTCACATCGGTTTTACCCGCAAAAAAACGTCCAGGATGACGTTTAGGTCCAACTAAGCCTGAAAATCGCACAATACAGCTGTTTTGCATTGCAGAAAATATCGCTTCTGCTTGTAATAAAATATCACTGCTATCATTAAATACCGCCGCATCTTGTTCGGTGACGGTTTGATCTAGCGACGGATAAACCCCTGTCGTACTAATAAAAATCACTTTTTGGTATTGGCGTTCACCGATAAAGTTTTTCAATTGAGTTAAATAAGCAAGATAGTCAGTATCACCGCGCCTTAGTCCAGGCGGTATATTAATCACGATAGCATCGGCATCGAATAAAGATGAGTGTTTTGCATCAGCAATAATATGGGCCAAATCGAGTTGATAAGCCTCGATACCCGCTTGCTGTAACTGAGCTAAATCATCAGGATCACGCTTTGAAGCTTTTACTTTGAAACCTTGTTTAACTAACTGTGTGGCTAGTGGGAAACCAAACCAACCACATCCGATAATGGTAATTGTATTCATGTGTTCTCAGTGTAACTAGGTGATGTATTAGTGATTAAAGTGGTTAAAATAAAAGCTGATTGGGCTGTTGGCTTGTAATGTTTTAATCGCGCCTTCTGATAAATCTTCTAGCTTAATGACTTCTTTTATTTGCACATCTTCATCAATTAAAAATCGAAAGCTTGGCTCTGAACCGCTGTCATGGCAGGACCATACATGAGGTTGTTTGACATCGGTAGTCGTCATCATCACCTTGGCAATATTATCGTCGGTTAAGCGCACTATTGTGCCTGGTGGATAAATACCTAATATTTTAACTAACACCGAAATCAAATTGTTACTGTGCTTACTGCTTTGAGTTTTAAATAATATGGCCAATGCAATTTGTGGGCTCTGATGTTGATGTAAAAGGATTTCATAACTATTGGCCAAAGACACTATTTGGGTTGTCTGTAAAATTTTTGCTTCGGTTAAATGATTAGGAAATCCACTGCCATCAATAAACTCGTGATGATGCAGCACAATATCCAGCATGGCTTCAGGAAACAATCCGGTTCGATTAAGAATGTCATAACCAAAGTTTGGATGCATTTTCAAAAAGTTACTTTCGTGATCGGTTAATTCCCCCCGCTTGCGCCTAATGGTTTCAGGCACTTTGAGTTTACCGATATCATGAAACAAACTGCCTAATGCAATGTCACGCACCTCACTTTTAGTCAGTGATAAAGTATGAGCAATCAGCATAGAAATAACCGCCACTGAAATACCGTGCTGTGTGACGCTGATATCGGTTTCACCGCTGCCCACTAAGGTTAAATGAGGGGTTTCGCTTTCATACAAATGATCAACTAAATCTTCAACTAAAGTGGCCGCTTCCCGATAAGCGCCTTCAGGATCGCTAACGATTTTGCCAAACACGGTTCGACTATCATTAACTGATTTAAGAAAATGTTGTTGGCTAACGCGCATACTCTTTTTTGCTAATGGCCGATAATCGATTTCTTCAGCAACCACTTCTTCAGGTAATTCGATGTCTTCAGGCTCTGCAATTTGCGGCAATAAATCATGACCTTCAATCACATAAACGTATGACAAATCGAGACCTCTTATCATCTCAATTTGGATTTGTTTTTCAAGCTTAACTTTACTGCGGAAAAAAGGATGGCTAGTCCAAGATAAAGGCAGCTTAACGGTTAACCCGAGCACCATTTGCGAAACAGGTATTTTTAGTAATTCTGCTTTAGCCAAAATATCGATCCTTTTCACATTCGCCGAATGATGGCGGTAATGAAAGTGCCATTGTTACACTGACATTTTCACAAATAGACTTATGTGTATCAAGGTGTTACATCTTTACCTTTGGTGATGATCAAATATAGTGCATTTATGCCTAGGCGTACATTATTTCGTATCTTGTTTACTCTCATCTATTGATGACGTTGCAACTTGCGCCTCGGTCTCATCTTCAGTCCAATCGGCAAAGTAGTAGTATAATCGTTTTGACTTTAATACATAAATCACTGACCAAAAAAGAAAAAGTGCGTCAATTGAATAGCCAATTTTAAACAAAAAGTCATCGTGCATCATCCGCTGGAATAAAAATATGCCATCAAGGATAAGCAATGCCCATAAAAACCAACCACTGTTCTTAAACAGTGGAATGAGTATCGGCCAACTGCGTTTTCGTTCGGCAATAATAAGTCCATAAAGCAACACGGCGCCAACGCCAGCAATTAATGCTAAGACAAAGTCGCTTTTTTCAGGATAAAACAACCGAACTAAACCCGCGCGGTCATTAAACTGAGTGAGTGAGGCGATAAAAATACACCAACCGCGGGCTAAAAAAACTAAGATTAAATACAAAAACAACGGTGGTTTAATATGACCGCGATCATCAAGCCAAGTAATATTACTAAAATTCACAATAGCCTCTTATCGGCTGTCACAAGTATAAATAAAACATCTTTAATAATATCAATATCAGTTCGGTTAGTTTGATCCATTGAGTAAATCCAGCAAACCTTGCTCGTCGATGACCTTAACCCCCAACTCCTGTGCTTTAGCAAGCTTAGAGCCAGCAGCTTCACCAGCAACAACACAATCGGTATTCTTAGACACACTGCCGGCCACTTTTGCACCTAAGGCCTGTAATTGGGCTTTAGCATCATTACGATTAAGTTGAGTCAATGTGCCAGTTAATACCCATGTTTGACCTTTTAGGCTTAATTGTGACTCATCGGCTTGTTCTATAACCGGCCAAGTAATACCCGCAGCAAGCAATTGTTGTATTACTTCGATATTGTGTGGCTGAGCAAAAAATTGACGAATGTGCTTTGCAACAATGTCACCAACATCTGCCACCTCAAGTAACTGTTCCACACTGGCACTGCGGATTAGTTCAAAATCAGCGAAGTGTTGTGCCAAATTAGCTGCGGTTGCTTCACCGACTTCTCGAATACCTAGGCTATATAAAAAACGCGCCAAGGTAGTGGTTTTAGCATCTTTAATTGCCGCCACGATATTGGTCGCCGACTTCATTGCCATGCGATCTAACATGGTCACCGCAGAAGCCGTTAGGGTAAATAAATCGGCAGGGGTTTTAACTAATTCTTTATCAATAAGTTGCTCGACAATTTTATCGCCCATACCATCAATATTTAACGCTTTACGCGAGGCAAAATGCTTGATCGCTTCTTTACGTTGCGCTTCACAAAATAAACCACCACTGCAACGCGCAACGGCTTCGCCCTCTAAACGCTCAACAATACTTTGGCAAACAGGACAATGCAGTGGAAACACAATATCTCGGGCATCATCAGGGCGCTGCTCTGGGACTATAGCAACAATTTGTGGGATAACGTCGCCAGCGCGGCGAATGATCACAGTGTCGCCAATCTTAACCCCAAGGCGAGCGATTTCATCTGCATTATGCAAGGTAGCATTTGATACCGTCACGCCACCAACAAATATTGGTTTTAGACGGGCTACCGGGGTCACGGCGCCAGTTCTGCCGACCTGAAAGTCGACCGACTCCAGCAAGGTCATTTCTTCTTGAGCAGGAAATTTATAGGCTATGGCCCATCGAGGGGCTTTAGCGACAAACCCAAGAGTTTGCTGCTTAGCAATGTCGTTAACCTTGATGACTACGCCATCGATTTCATATTCAAGTGCAGTGCGTCTGGCCATAATGTCAGCATAATAGGCGTACACTTGCTCCAATGACTCAGTCACTTTCACTTCATTGCTAACCGGTATCCCCCATTGTTTTAGCTGTGTTAACTGACCAAAATGAGTGGTTTGCATCGGTTGTGATTCACCTTCAACCACACCGAGTGCATAAGCATAAAACCCTAGTGCGCGTGCAGCGGTAATTTTACTGTCTAACTGGCGTAAACTCCCTGCAGCCGCATTACGCGGATTCACAAACACTTTGTCACCTTTGCTGATTTGACGTTGGTTTAATGCCTCAAACGCTGCTTTAGGCATAAACACTTCGCCACGCACCTCAACAAGATCGGGAAATCCTTCACCACGTAATTTAAGAGGAATGGAACGGATAGTGCGCACATTTTCAGTAATGTCTTCACCGACACTGCCGTCACCCCGTGTTGCTGCTCGCTCAAACAGACCCAAACGATAAGTAATACTCACCGCGAGACCATCGAGTTTGGGTTCGCAGACATAATCAACGCTATCGACTTTATCAGTGATACGCTTGTTAAAGGCAGCAAAGTCGGCTTGTTCAAAAGCATTATCAAGGCTTAGCATTGGTTTAAGGTGGGTAATTTGAGCAAACTTTTGCAGGGCCATACCACCGACTCGCTGTGTCGGTGAGTCAACTGACTTAAATTGCGGATACTCTTGCTCTAGCTCAGTTAAGCGCTTAATTAATCTATCGTATTCAGCATCGGGAATTGACGGAGCATCATCAACGTAATAACGAATATTATGCTGATTAATAGTATGAGTGAGTTGATCCATTTCAGTTTGAATAGCGTGCATTGTGGTATCCGTAATACGAGTTGTAACCGTGATTTTCTTATAAAAATGAACAGGTATAAAACAATTAAGGCCGCTGCTGCGGCCTTAATAAAAACATCAACCTACGCCGCATTGAGTCGTCGTAAATACTCTTTTTTGGTCCCATCGGTCCAAGGTTGACGTTGTCCATCTAGTAATTGTGCATTGAGATCGTCGGCAATTTGATAAGCCGAGTTCAACATAATGGTAAAGTTCATCATTGGATCGCCGTATCCAGGTAAGGTCATAAATAACACCACACCTTGAGTCACAAACTGCTCCATTTCATCTGGATCAAACACGCCTGGCTTTAACATGTTGGCAAGTGAAAACAATACTTTACCTGTACCAGCATTATCGATGTGACGATGAAAAATGTCCATGTCACCAAATTTAAAATTAAGCGATAACAAACTTGGTAATAATTCAGCGCCCTGAATTTGTTCACCTTCTTTTGCCACGATATGCAGTACTAATACATCGGTCGGCTCTAGCGGTTCATCAGCCGGGGCATCAGCTGGCTGAGTTGAATTAGCGTTATTGTCTAACTTAACCTCAGGGTTAATCTCAGCGGCAGGTGTTGGCTCTGCCATTTGCGTTGCTTTATGGGGTTCGGCTTTGGCTGCCAGAGGCTTACCGGTATAGCTTTCTAACTTGGCTGTACTGGTTGAAGGATTAAATATCTTTTTAGGCGTATTCATTGATACGCTTGGCGTCACAGCAGCTTGAAGATCATCTTCAACAAACAATGTCTGTTGTGTTGGTTGCGCAGTTTTAGCTTCAGCATGGCTAGGCTCAGATGGCTTAATCGCGGGCTGACGGAGCGAGTCTTGCAAGGGTGTGTTGGAAAGCTTTGCATCACTTGAATGAGGCTTTTGGCTTAAATTAGTTTTTAATATCGGCTTAATGACCGTCTCTTCAACCTCGCCAGGTTTACGTACGCGCACCGGGCCAATACCATCGGCGTCAAAACCGTCAGAGTCGATACGTTTAGCTTGTTCTTTATAAAACCCAGCCATAGGACTTTGTTTCATTGACTTAGGTTGTTGCTTACGAATCGACCAAAAACCGTGCACTAACACCGCAATGATTGCGATTGCGCCTAATACGAATAACACCAGTTGTAGATCTTTCATAGATTCCCTGTCTTCCTAATTTATACCGCGTCAGCCATGGCGACTGCGGCTTCAATGTCCACTGCGACTATTCTTGAAACGCCAGGTTCATGCATAGTAACGCCAATAAGTTGATCAGCCATTTCCATTGTTATTTTATTATGACTGATATAAATAAATTGCACACTTTGTGACATTTCTTTCAGTAACCGACAAAAACGTTCGACGTTGGCGTCATCCAAAGGTGCATCAACTTCATCTAGCATACAAAAGGGTGCTGGATTCAGTCTAAAAATGGCAAAGACCAATGATAAAGCGGTTAACGCTTTTTCTCCACCACTAAGTAAATGTATGGTGCTATTCTTCTTACCTGGCGGCTGCGCCATGATGGTAACCCCCGTTTCCAGAAGGTCATCACCCGTTAAGGCCAAGTACGCTTTTCCGCCACCAAAGACTTTAGGAAATAGCAGACCTAAATCATGATTTACCGTTTCAAATGTTGCTTTAAAACGACTGCGGGTTTCTTTATCTATCTTACGGATAGCGTCTTCTAATATCGCTAACCCTTTATTTAAGTCGTCATCCTGACTGTCTAAATACGCTTTTCTCTCTCGTTGCGATTCAAATTCTTCAATGGCTGCAAGGTTGATAGCACCAAGACGTAAAATGTTCTGTTTCACTTTTTCAAGCTGTTGCGACCAAGCGTCAATAGATGCCTGCTCTGGCATGTCGGCAATCACTTGTTGCAGCTGGATTTGCTGTTCTTGGAGTAATTGCAGCTGACCATTGGCCTGCCCTTTTAAACCTTCACGACGTAACTTTAACGCGCTTATCTTTTGAGTCAAGTCCTGTAGCACTACAAGCTGTTGTTTTTGCATCAATACTAAACTGTCTAAGCTGGTTTGCAGCTCTGCTTGTTGAGAACGATTATGCTGTAATTGCTGCTGCAGAGCTTGCTGCTGCTCGAGTACTTGAGCTAACTGAGTTGAAAGTTGGCTAAAATCATGTTGACCGCGTTGCTGCTGATTGTCGAGTAACATTTGTTGTAACTGAGTCAATTGGTTGATTAATTCAGTCTTTTTTTCATGCTTTTGCTTTAATTTTTGCTCGCTCAATGCTTGTTCAGTGACATGCTGTTGCACTTGTGCTTGCTGGTGCCTAACACGATTGGCAGCATCAGAGCGAATAGCTTTGGTTTCTCGAAGCTTAGCTTGACTCGTTTGCCAAGCTTGTTGGGCCAGCTCGTGTTGATTCATTGCCTGTAACAATGCTTCTTCTTGAATAAGGATCTGCTCTTCAAACGCATCAACTTGTATGTGTTTATCATCTATTTGCTGAGTAAGTTGGTCAATAGTCTGACTATATTGTTGTTGCTTTTGACGTTTATCAGCGACTTGCTGAGTTAAACTCGTGACCAAAGAGTGCAGTTTTGTCTGCTCTATTTGTAACTGATGACAGGCTTGTTGGCATTGATTCAGTTCTAGCTGAGTGGTTGCGGCCCGTTGAGTTAATGATGTCAGTGAGTGTTGAGACGATACCTGCTGTTGCTCAAGTTCTGCTAACTGCTGACTTAAACTTAAGCGCTCTTGGCTGAGCACAATAGCTGATTGCCCCGACTGAGTATGATTAAGCACAAAACCATGGCCAATCAAAAAACCTTCTTGGGTGGCAATATATTGTTCGGGGGCTAATGCCGGCAATAACACTTTGGCTTCAGCAATACTCGTCGCCCACACCACGTGTTGTAACCAAGGCGCTAAATTCACCGGCGTGGTCAAAGCAGGATACGCCACGGTTTCTTGCTGCTCAAACCCCACTATTGGGCTGGTTTCATCCACCAAGGACGTTATGTCCTCAGCTAAAATAGGTAACTGACTTAACCCTTGTAAGACTTTATCGACCGCTTTTTCCCAGCCGGGCACCACCTCAATCACTTGCCATAATTGTTGACCCTCATCTTGAGTGTGCTCAGCCAGTAGCTCGTCGATAAACTGCAAGCGCGAATGATGATGAGTCACCGATTGCTTGAGTTTTTGATAGGTTTCGCTTACTTCAGTCACAGCTTGCTGCTGTTCAACTAAGGTCAATTTAAGTTGACTGTGTTGCAGCTGTTTATCAGTAAGTTGTTGATCAACTTTGGCTAATTCGGTCTCACTGAGTTGCAATTCTTGATGGTTATTCTGTTGTGCCAAAGCAGCGAATTCGCTTTGAGATTGAGATAAACGCTGCTCGTCTTGCCGAACACTTTGCTGTTGATGACTGAGGGTTGATTGACTCAGTGCCAACTGCATTTTATTGCTCGCCAAGGTTTCGGCATACTGGGTTAGCTGGCGTTGCTGATCATCACAAGCTTCTTCAATAGCAAACACCTGCTCATCGATCTGCTCAAGCGCCTGGTTTGCCTGATCATAAGCGGGTTGATGAGTATTCACTTGTTCAATTAACTGCTGGTGAACGTCAGTCATCCTAACGATATGTTCCTCAGCTTGCTCAACTTGCTGTTGTAACGACTGAATTTGTTGTTGCAGCTGGTTATCTTGTTGCTGTTGATGCGCAAGCTGTTGCTCAAGCTTGGTGGTGGTATTGCCAGCTTGGTAATACTGTTCAACCAGTTTATGTTCGGCATCACTGAGTTCAGCCAATTGCTGTTTCAGCTGAATAACACTGGTATCGCCCTGCTGGGCATTCTTGGCTAACGCTTCAGCTCTCAGTTCACCTGCAGCCGTTTCGGTGTCGAGCTTGTCGGTTTGCTGTAATAGTTGTTGATAGCGCATAACGAGGAGCTGGCTATGTAACTGGCGTTCGCTGTGTTTTAATTCGCGATAGCGCAACGCCGCTTTAGCTTGTTGCGATAATTTATCTAACTGAGCGCCGAGCTCAACCCGAATATCATTTAAACGTTCAAGGTTTTCACGGGTATGACGAATCCGATTTTCAGTTTCACGGCGGCGTTCTTTATAACGCGAAATACCGGCGGCTTCTTCAATAAATACTCTCAACTCTTGAGGTTTAGATTCAATTAAACGTGAAATCGTCCCCTGTTCGATAATTGCGTAGCTTCGTGGCCCAAGACCGGTCCCCATAAATAAGTCGGTAATGTCTTTGCGACGACACTTTTGACCATTTAAAAAGTAACTTGATTCACTATCGCGGTTGACTTGGCGCTTAACCGATATTTCTTGATAACTAGCGTACTGACCAGTAAGTCGTCCTTGGGTATTTTCAAATACAAGCTCTACCCCAGCCACCGAAATAGGCTTGCGCGAAGATGAACCGTTAAAAATAACATCGGTCATCGAATCGCCACGTAAATGCTTGGCACTACTTTCCCCCAGTACCCAGCGTACAGCATCAATCACATTGGATTTGCCGCAGCCGTTAGGGCCAATAATGGCCGATAAGGCATTATCAAATGGGATTTTTGTTGGGTCTACAAACGACTTAAATCCAGCAAGTTTTATTTGTTTTAATCTCATGTTGCCAGTTCAGGTACGCATTAAAAGGAAAAAGCAGTTCACTTTAGCAATTGAGCCGCATTTTGTAACGATTTTTATCCTATTGATCCTGTTTATCACTTGTTTTATTGTCTCTGGCTGGTCAAAATCAATGTTATGAGTCATAAAAAAGGCGCGTTAAATGGTAAACAACACTCAGACCGTTAAAAAGAGCGGTGTAAATTATTTTATGCAAGGCTTTCAATTAATTAAACAGCCGGGGTTACGCTCGTTTGTGTTTATCCCGTTAATGATAAATCTACTGCTGTTTGCTGGGGCAATGTATTTTGCCTTGGGCCAATTGACTGAGCTATTCGATTGGATGAATGGCCAACTGCCTGACTACTTAAGTTGGTTACATTTTTTCTTATGGCCATTAGCCTTGTTAACCATGTTAGTGGTCATGTCATTTATATTCAGCTCAGTGATGAACTGGCTGGCAGCTCCCTTTAATGGCTTATTGGCCGAAAAGGTTGAACAACACTTAACAGGTAAAAATTTAAATACCGGCACATCTGTCGATATGGTGAAAGATTTGCCCCGTGTGTTAGGCCGAGAATGGATCAAACTGAAATACTATTTACCCAGAGCATTATTATTTTTAGTGTTGTTTTGGGTGCCGGTCATTGGTCAAACAGCTGCACCTATTTTATGGTTTTTATTTACCGCTTGGATGATGGCGATTCAATATTGTGACTATCCTTTTGACAACCACAAAGTCAGTTTTGATGATATGAAGTTTGCCCTTAAGAACACTAAAGGTTCAAGCTACAGTTTCGGGGCATCGGTGACCTTATTTTCGATGATCCCTATTGTTAACTTTATCGTTATGCCTGTAGCCATTTGCGGCGCAACCGCGATGTGGGTAGATAAATATCGTCAAGCCTACAAAAACAATATTATCGCTCCTGATTAATCGGCTGTTATTGGCCTCGATGAATAAATACTAATCTAACAGTCTAATGGCATACCTCTAAAAATGATTTATGAGTAAGGCGCCATTGGAGAATAGATCGACTTGATACTCCCACAGCCCGATGCTTAGCAGCGGGCTTTTTATTATAGCCACCATCAAAACTTAACACTTGGTAACAATTTATCGGTAATTTTAACACGGGCCAAACCTCCGCTTTAATAGGTTTTTTGAGATAATGGCGCAAATAACAAAAATATCAAAGAGCACTTGTGACCAACTTGTTAACCTCAGCCAAGAGCCCGCGTCCAATCAACCGTTTACGCCAAATGAATAACCTTGCTTGCGGGTTAATGTTGAGCAGTTTTCTATCCTTCGCTGCACTTGCAGGTTCCAGCCAACAATTTCACCTCGACATTCCGACCATCAATGAAGATATAGTACTTGATGGCGACTTTAATGAAGCAGCATGGCAACAAGCCACTGAAGTGATGCTTAATTACGAAACTTCTCCTGGAGAAAACACTGCCGCGCCAGTCAGTACTAAGGTCAAGGTATATGCTTCAAACACCAGCCTATATTTTGCATTTACTGCCCAAGACCCTAATCCCGATAATATTCGAGTCAACTTACGTGACCGCGATAAATCCTGGGGCGATGACATGGTGGGGATTAAACTGGATACCTTCAACAATGCTCGTTTAGCGTATCAATTTTTTATTAATCCTTATGGCGTCCAAAGTGATTCCATTGAAAATGAACTCACAGGCCAAGAAAGTGATGCCTGGGACGGTATTTGGTATAGCGAAGGCAAACTCACCGCGAACGGCTTTCAAGTTGAAGTGCAGCTGCCATTAAGATTATTTAATTTTGATGGTACTAACCCTATCCAAACCTGGGGCATTGAGCTGATCCGCTTTTACCCTCGCAATGAAACCCATCGTTTATCCACCCACAAAATTGACCGCAATGTGTCATGTCAGTTATGCCAATTAGGCACGGCATCAGGCCTAGCAGGTGCAACTCAAGGTAAAGATTTACAGCTCACACCATCGATTGTTGCTAACCAAAGTCAACAAAGAGATGTCACTCAACCCCAACCTTGGAATGATGAAAATAACGTTGATATTGGAGTTGATTTACGTTGGGGAATCACCCCGACTACATTGTTAAATGCCACCCTCAACCCTGACTTTTCTCAAGTAGAAGCCGATGCTGGCCAGCTTGATGTTAACAACACCTTTGCGCTGTTTTTTCCAGAAAAACGAGCCTTTTTTCTCGATAATAAAGATTACTTTGATACTCAACTGGATTTATTGCACACCCGTAATATTAGTTCGCCAGATTATGGCTTAAAACTCACGAGCAAAACCGACGACCATACATTTGCAATACTGGCAGCCAATGATGTCCAAAGTCAGTTTTTAGTGCCCGGTAATTTAAGCTCAGACATTGCCGTTATTGACGAGCCAAGCCATAACTTAGCAGCCCGATATCGTTTCGATCCTAGTAAGCAATTTTCAGTCGGTGGTTTAGTGACGTTGAAGCAGGCGAATGAATACCATAACTATGTCGCTAGCGCCGACATCAAGTATCAACCGACAAAGCAAGATACATTAACGGCTCAATATGCCCACTCACAAACCGTTTATCCTGATGCGCTATTTAATCAATTTTGTGGCGGCGATAATTGTAACCAAAGCCAACTTGATTGTGACCGAGGAGATTGTTCGATAAATGAGCGCGTGCTTCGTACTCGTAAAAACGGTGAATTTAGTGATGCTATGTACAGCATCACTTACAAGCATGAACGCCGTAATTGGTATGCCAACACACAATATCAATCTATTGGCCGCGATTTTAGGGCCGATTTGGGATTCATTGATAAAGTCGATGTGAGCAAGTTTGTTGCTGGCGGCGGCTATATTTGGTACCCAGAAAATAACTTCTTCAGCAAAATAACATTTGGTGGCGACTGGGATATTAGCCATAGCCAAGATAATGAGCGTTTGGAACAAGAAACAGAAATGCTTGTTGAATTCGAAGGTGGTCTACAAAGCTATATCGCCTCAGGTATCGTACAACGTGAACGAGTGGGTCGGCGTCATAATCCAAGCATCATCAACATTGATGGCAATACCACCATGTTTGAAGAAACCTTAGGCTGGTTTTACACTAACTTCACACCCATTGGTTCACTCAAACTCGAGCTGGATGTAAACTATGGCGATGATATTGATTTTGCCAACGATCGTCCGGCAACAATTACCATGTTCAATCCAGGTGTGGAATGGAAACTAACCGAATCTCTTGTGCTGGATATCTCGCATCGTTACCAGGTATTAGACGTTGACGATGGACGTTTATTTACAGCCAATCTCAGTGACGTTCGCCTAAATTGGCAGCTGACGCTAAACAGTTTTATCCGCCTTAGCAGTGTGTACACGCGTATTGAGCGCGATCCTGATTTATACCGCTACCAACGCCCTGATTCACTTTATCAAGATATGGGTAATGAATTACTGTATGGCTATAAACTCAACCCCCAAAGCGTATTCTATCTCGGTTACTCAGATGCCTTTATTGCTAATGATGACATTGATTCATTAACCCAAGACGAAAAGACCTACTTTATGAAAGTCAGCTACGCTTGGTTACTGTAAGCATTAATCACAAAACCGTGACGGGTAAGCTAATGCGATAGATTTCTGCCATGACGAAATACTCCCAGCACCAAGCAAGTTGCTGTAGACGCAATAAGGCCGTTGATACTGAGTATCAACGGCCTTATTCATTACAGATCTTATCGGCTCAAACGGCTCACTTAGCCATAGAACAAGAGCTACTTTTATTATATTGAATCAATCGGCGCTAGCAAGGTAGGCATCTTAATGACGGCCTATCAGCCAATTAGCACTTTTCGAGTACAATACTACCAATAGAATAACCCGCACCAAATGAGCACAATAAACCCAAGTCACCGGTTTTGAAATCTTGATTAAATTTATGGAAAGCAATAACCGATCCCGCAGAAGCGGTATTGGCATACTCATCGAGTACTATTGGTGCTTTATCTGCTTCAACATTGTCACCAAGAAGCTTTTTCACCACAAACAAATTCATATTAATGTTGGCTTGATGCAACCATAAACGCTTAAATTCTTCAGGCTTTATTTGCTCATCAGTAAATTGGGCATCTAAATGCTGGTAAATCATCGGTAATAATTCTTTAAATACTTTACGACCTTGTTGATGAAACAATTTATCAGCCGTAGTAGCATTTTCAGGATCGCAACGATTTACAAAGCCAAAATTACTGCGAATATTACTAGAGTAATCAGTTAAACAACGCATAGACAATACGCTAAAGGCACGTTTTGAGGTCGATAACTCTTCGCGCTCAACCACAACTGCGGTAGCAACGTCACCGAAAATAAAATGACTGTCACGATCACGAAAATTGATTTGTGGTGAGGTTAATTCAGGATTGATGACCAATACTCTGTTTGCCGTACCACCACGAATCGCATTAACCGCATTCACAATCGCAAAAGTCGCTGATGAACAAGCCACAAGCATGTCATAAGCAAATCCTTTAGTGCCCATAGCTTGCTGGATCTCAATCGCAATCGCCGGGTAAGCCCGCTGTGTATAAGCACAAGCAACAATCACTAAATCAATGTCTTCAGCCGTTAGGTTTGCTTGCTCTAGGGCTTGTTTGGCTGCGTTAATCCCCATTTCAGCTTGCATAGATAATAATTCAGAAGACTTATCAGCAATTAATGGCATCATGATATCGGTATCGAGAATCCCCTCTTTCACCATCACATAACGGCTTTTTATCCCAGAGGCCTTTTCGATAAACTCACTTGAAGAGTACGCCATTGCAACCGTGGCTCCGGCTTCGATATCTGCTGCATTTTGCTGATTAAATAGGTCTACATAGCTGTTGTAACTGTTAACCAGTTCGTCGTTAGAGACACTGTAAGGTGGTGTGTATAAACCACTGCCTGAAATCACAACTTTATTCATTTTGCTCTACCATTTTTAGTGAATGAGTTAGCGAAAGTTCATCTGCGCCAGAGAGATCGACATCAATTCATCGATCTAATTTATTGAAAGGTTTACTCTCCCTTATCAATAAACCATGCTCGTCAATTGGGTAGCACGACATAGAAACATTTTGCTGATTAACGCCATTCTAGTATTTTATGATTTATTCTTGGCATACTAAATTAAATTTATCTGATGGTCAGACCATTGAATGATGATAATTCGCCCCAAAAGCCTAATATAGCAGCATATAGAGGTTTTTTAGAATAAAGGTTTACACCTTAATAACTAAAAGGAATAAAGAAGAACAAATTATCACTTCTAAATCCTGCTAAGCAGATTATGATTAGACAATGCAACCATAGGAGCAAATAATCCATGAGCAAAATTTTCGAAGATAATTCATATACTTTAGGTAACACACCGCTAGTTCGTTTAAACCGCGTCAGCAATGGCAATGTGTTAGCAAAAGTAGAATCACGTAATCCTAGTTTCAGTATCAAATGCCGTATTGGCGCGAACATGATTTGGGATGCTGAAAAAAAAGGTCTACTCACTAAAGATATCGAGTTAATTGAACCTACATCTGGTAACACAGGTATTGCACTTGCTTATGTTGCTGCAGCGCGTGGTTACAAATTAACCTTAACGATGCCAAACACGATGAGCTTAGAACGTCGTAAGCTGCTTAAGGCATTAGGTGCTAACTTAGTGCTAACAGAAGGCGCTAAAGGTATGAAAGGTGCTATTGAGAAGGCTGAAGAAATTCGCCAATCAGCACCCGAAAAATATCTAATACTTGGCCAATTTGATAATCCTGCTAACCCAGCAATTCATGAACAAACCACAGGTCCAGAGATCTGGAATGATACTGATGGTGAAGTTGATGTATTTGTCGCAGGTGTAGGTACTGGCGGAACATTGACCGGTGTCAGTCGTTTCTTAAAAGCACAAGGTAAAACCATTACCTCTGTCGCTGTTGAGCCTGTTGACTCACCTGTTATTGCTCAAGCTTTAGCTGGACAGCCCATACAGCCCGGTCCACACAAAATTCAAGGTATCGGTGCTGGATTTATTCCTGGTAACTTAGATTTATCTCTTATTGATCGCGTAGAAGCCGTTACAAATGACGAGTCAATTGAAATGGCCCGTCGTTTAATGAAAGAAGAAGGTATCCTTGTAGGTATTTCTTCTGGTGCTGCTGTTGTTGCTGCTAACCGTATTGCAGCATTACCAGAATTTGCCGATAAAATGATTGTGGTTATTCTTCCATCTGCCGCAGAGCGATATTTATCAACAGCATTATTTGCTGGTGAATTTAGTGACAGTGAAAACGTGCAGTAATACCGGTTAGCTTAATTTAATCGTTAAGCGCTAAATTAACCCAAAAATGCCAGCAAATTGCTTAATGCCGTTCACTTAAGGTGAGCGGCATTTTTTCTTTTTGCTACAGGATACTTA
>NZ_JBGOOV010000042.1:7801-27387 GCF_041439795.1 Shewanella sp. 5S214 | reverse complement strand
GCAGCAGTGTTTCTGATCTCGTGGATTGGGTTCTGGGTTTATTACCATCAATAACTGACCTCTCTATGCCATATTTGTCACCATTATTGTCGCTGGTGTCATTTATGACAAAGCATAGCGAGACGATAGTCGCTATTAGATAACACCGATATCAAGCCTTATAAAGTTAACTGATATTAAAGTGCTATTTTTCAATATCTTATAAATAATATTCCAATAAGACCTCGCACCAAGCTAACTTGGCTTGCCAATTGCTATTACTAAGCATGTTTGCAATCTATTTTACAGATTAGACAGGTTTTAAGTTAACCACTACTGGAGTAATAACATGACTGATTCTATTGTTTCTTTTCCACAATTAAACCGACCAGCACCTGCATTTAATACCAAGACGACTCATGGTATGCGTTCTCTCACTGACTATAAAGGCAAGTGGTTGGTGTTATTCTCGCATCCAGCAGATTTCACCCCTGTATGTACTACTGAGTTTATGGGATTTGCACAACACGCTGCAGAGTTTGCTGAGATTAATACCGAATTATTGGGTCTATCTATCGACAGTATTCACTCTCATATTGCTTGGGTACGTAATATTGAAGAAAACTTTGGTGTTGAAATTACCTTCCCTATTATCTCCGATTTATCAATGGCAGTGGCTAAAGCCTACGGCATGATCCAACCTGGCGCGAGTGATACCGCCGCTGTGCGTGCAACTTTCATTATCGATCCTGAAGGTATATTACGTGCCATGGTCTATTACCCAATGAGCAACGGCCGTTCTATTAGCGAATTTGTTCGTTTAGTCAAAGCATTGCAAACCAGCGACGCCAATGGCGTAGCGACTCCAGAAAACTGGCAGCCTGGTGATGACGTTATTGTCCCCCCACCAGCCACTACTGCTGAAGCCAAAGCCCGTTTAAGCCAAGGTTATGAATACACTGATTGGTATTTCAGCAAAAAATCGCTTTAATTTTGCCGGCACAGGGATCTAAGTTCCTGTGCATCTTTTACATAGGATTAATATAGGAACTTTATAATGAACTCTACTTTTAGTGTCCATGAGTTTTTAGATGATGACAGTGAAACGTTCACTTATGTCGTTGCCGATAATGCCACTTCATATGCCGTTATTATTGACCCTGTTTTAGATTTTGATTACAAGTCAGGTCGTACTGATACTCGAAGTGCCAAACGAGTTTTACATTGGATTGAACGTCAAAACTTGACGGTGAAATGGATATTAGAAACCCATGCCCATGCAGACCATCTATCTGCTGCCAGTTTTATATGTGACAAAGTCGGTGGCAAAATAGGCATTGGCGAGCATATCACCGAAGTTCAAGATACTTTTAAAAGCATATTTAATCTTGAGGCGAGTTTTTTGCCGAATGGCAGTCAATTTGATCGACTATTTAAACATGGTGATCGGCTACAAGTCGGTGATATGACCATACGCATTATGCATACTCCAGGGCACACACCTGCCGATTTAGCCTACATCATTAACGAACAAGCCGCTTTTGTAGGTGACACTATCTTTATGCCTGATGTGGGGACTGCGCGATGCGATTTCCCTGGTGGCGATGCCAATACCTTATATGACTCAATCCAGACATTATTTAGTTTGCCAGACTCGACCGACATTTATGTGTGCCATGACTACCCTACTGAAGGCCGTGACCACCAATTTAAAACTCAAATCAGTCAACAAAAACAACACAATATTCATGTTAACGACACCATGTCAAAAGCCGATTTTGTTGCTTTGCGACAAAAACGAGACGCCACGTTAGCCATGCCAAGGCTGATATTGCCATCGATTCAAGTCAACATTCGTGCAGGAAAAATGCCTGATGCTGAAGACAATGGCACAGTCTATTTAAAAATCCCGATTAACCTTCTTTAAACCTAAGAGTCATCAAAATGATACAAGCAATTATTGGCGCATTATTGATTGGTTTAGTGCTGAGTGTATTGGGCTCTGGAGGCTCAATTATTACGGTTCCAGTGTTGTTATATCTTATTGGTATGCAACCACAATTAGCCATAGCTTCATCATTATGTATCGTTGGTGTAATCAGTTTAATCAGCAGTATGCGTTTCATTAAGCATAAAAAGGTTTCTTGGCGTCATGTGTTCTTATTTGGTTTACCTGGCATGTCGGGGACTTACTTAGGTGCTTGGACTAGCACTTTTGTGACCAGTGACATTCAACTGACTGTGTTTGTCATTTTAATGCTTATGGGTGCCGTCATGATGTGGCGTAATCAATCAAGTCGATGTAAAGCAGGCACGCTGGATGTGACCAAAATCCTCTTACAAGGCTTAGGGGTCGGTGTTGTGACTGGTTTTGTTGGTGTTGGTGGCGGCTTTTTAATTGTGCCGGCTTTGGTGATCCTCGGTGGTATTGATATTGGACTCGCGATTGGCACCAGCTTACTGATTATTACCATGAATTCATTCGTTGGCTTTATAAAATACTACTCATTGCTTTCAGATAAAGGGCTTGAGTTTGACTGGTCGGTTATTGGGATCATGATTGCTGGCGGGTTTGTCGGCAGTATTGCAGGTCAATGGATAAGCCAATATTTACCTAAAGCAATATTACAGAAAATATTTGCCGTGTTTTTAGTCTTAATGGCGCTATTTATCCTAACTAAATCTATTATTTAATATCACGAGGTACACATGAAAACTGCTCAAGAATACATAAGTGAAATCAAAGCTAACATTATCGAAGTGAGTACCCATGATTTACTCACGGCAATGCTTAACCCTGATGTGGTTATTATCGATGTCCGTGAACACGAAGAATTTTTATTAGGCCATATCGAAGGTGCAGTAAATTTCCCTCGTGGTGTATTAGAGATGAAAATACACGAGCATCCTTTGGTCAGTCACCATTGCGAATGGGTTTTAGCATTAAATGAATTAGCAGAAAAAGAGATATTTCTGATTTGCCGTACTGGTGGTCGCTCCGCACTTGCTGCCGATTCATTACAAAATATGGGCTTTAAAAAACCACTATCTGTGGCAGGTGGTATGGTGCAATGGCAACAAGATGGATTTCCATTAGTGCCGTATAAGGTTTAAATCACAGTAAGCTAGATATGCTCTGGCTAATGGCTGATATCTTTCACTGCCATTAGCTGGAGGCCGTTTATTTGACCACTAATTGGTAAGATGATTATTTTCGTGATGTGATCACAATTGATTTAGCGGTATTTTAATATAATAGTTATCTTCACCTTCTATGGGTGAAATATTGCCTGCACGAATATTGATTTGGATTGCGGGTAGTAGCAAAGCTGGAGCATCAGCATTTATATGACGTTGTTGATGTAACTGAACAAACTCAGTAAGAGTGACTTTACCCCCTACAACGCGGTTATTCCTTTTTTGCGCAATAACCGATGTTTCTAATTGATTCTCCGCGTTTTTTTCTGTAGGTGGATAATGTCCTACAAATACACGGGTACAATTTGGCAATGCTAATATCCGTTGAATTGAATGGTATAAGGTGGTTGCACAGCTATCTGGGAATTCAGTACTCGCAGTCCCTAACTCAGGTGTCGATAAGGTATCACCGACAAACACTGTGTCTTCAATAAGATAGCTAACACAAGCTGGTGTATGGCCCGGAGTGTGCATTACGTGAATATTTAAATGACCGAATTTAATCAATTCTTCATCGACAAACAGTTGGTCAAACTGCTCACCATTACACTGAAAGCTTTCATCAAGATTAAGTAATCGCTTAAACGTGTGCTGGATTTTGGTGATATTCTCGCCAATTCCCGTTATCCCTCCTCGATTTTTCTTGATATAGCATGCCGCTGAAATATGATCATCATGGGCATGCGTTTCTAAAATCCATTCAATTTCATATCCATGTTTATCGATATGCTCAATCAGCATATCGGCAAAATGGGTACTTATGGTTCCAGAGGCGATATCAAAGTCTAAAACAGGATCGATTATGGCACTTTGACGTGTAGCAAGATCCGTCACCACATAAGTAATCGTATGGCTAACGTGATGATAAAAAGGATCGATGCGGATTTTGCTCATGACACATTACTCCCAACAAAATCCCTTGGGCATTTGTTAGATAAAACCTCATATGAATATCGGTCACATTCGCAACATCATTTATCGTTGACTGAGGAAGTTTGATTATTACAGTATAATGTTAAGTCAAATCATCATCTTTTACTGCGAATTATGTCGCAATAAATTGCGAACGAATCAACTCACTATGATTTAGGTTTTGCGTAATAAGACTTAACGTTTATTAAGCCTTATTACGTCATTATTTACGTCTTTATTAGGGTTTGGCTGTCATCGGCGATACTGGATCACTGATGACTTTTTGCAATGAAAATGCACCTCTAATATCACCAAGGGCAAAGTTAATTGCTTTATCATCAGGATAGGTTTTATTAATCAATGCACTCAGTTCAGGGTTAATATTACTGCCATGACAACCTAAGCATAACTCTTGAGTTGGAATGGCTTTCATATAACGAAACTCAGTATTATCGCCATTAACAATATACTCGCTGGCCACTATCGGTTTATCAACGGATTGCTGTCCTGAAGACTGAATGGCTTCAAACTTTTGTAATTGTGCTAACTCCCATGCATCTGGCGTATTGTCTGAATTACGCACCCGCAAACTGGTTCGAGCGAGCGTCCAGCCTTGTTTCGAATTCTGTGCAGTAATGGCAGGCGCTACCGACTTACACACAGACACAGCATTGGGCAATCCACCTTGCTTTATGGCTGCCTGTAACTGACCTTTTAATGTTTGGCTAAATTCGGCAATACGCTCATTAGCCTCTTGCTCAAGCATTTGTTGTTCGGTTAATGATGCTGCTTGGCTAACACTGGTCATACTCGCGAGTATTAGTAAAGCGGCTAATTTGCCAGATCCTGCCACGTGTTGATTACAATTCTTTGCTAATGTCATTATCATCATCCTCTGCTTCTAGGCGCGTGATCCCCATGAGTTTCAACGCATATTTTTCGTATAATGGTTCACTGCTACCAGTCTTCATTTTTCGTAGAAAGTATTTTTCAAAACCAATTTTGGCAAAATGTGCCCATTTCCCTTTTTTAAACCAAGAGACGTTACGCGGTGCTATTTGAGGCATTGCCACAAATACTGCACCTGTGTCACCCATATCAGCAATACAAATTGCATTCCAAGTGCCTTTACTTTTAGGCGGGCTGTTTTCAATAATAATGCTATGCAAATTGTGAGCGATTGCAGTCATCATCGACTCAATCATGTAACCTGTTTTTGGCATTCCGGTTGGGACTGGCGTTATTTCTGCTGGCGGGATTGCCACACAAACGCCACCCGCAAAAATATTACTAAATGTTGGTGAACGTTGATGTTCATCGGTAATAACAAAGCCTTTAGGGTTACATAGTCCTTCAACATTCGCGACAGCATCAATACCAGCAAATGGGGGGATTAACATTGAATGTTGAAATGGCAATGAGTGAGAAAAATCAACATTCCCCTTTCTATCAAGCTCTGAAATATGCATCACGCCCTCCTCTACAGAGTCAACCGTGGCATTGCATATCCATTTTATATCTCTTTGGCGTAACTCAGACTCGAGCATTGATTTTGAATCACCAACGCCACCTAAACCTAAATGCCCAACATAAGGCTCGCTAGTGACAAAATGAATTGGCACTTTGCTTCGAATGCCGGCATCACGTAACACCTTGTCTAAAATAAACACGTATTCATAAGCAGGCCCAAAGCAGCTTGCACCTTGAAATGCCCCCACGATCACTGGACCCGGATTAGCTAACAGTTTATCGACATCAACTTTGCACTCTACTGCATGTTCAAGTGTGCAAATAGATTGAGTAAAGTGTTCAGGGCCTGCTCCAGGTATAGTGTTAAATGCCAGTTTAGGACCGGTTGCGATAACCAAATAGTCATAGTCAATAATGTCTTCATCAACAGTTATGAGTTGATTTTTTTCAGTATCAATTTTAGTCACTCTGGCACATTTAAATTCTATTTTTTTATCTGCTAAGTGTTTTTCTATCTGGAACGTAATGGCTTTAGGTTCTCGCCACCCAACGGCAATCCAAGGATTAGAAGGGGTAAAACGAAATGTATCATGTTCGTTAACCATTAAAACTTGATGGTCCTTACCCAAAATCTCTTTTATTTCGTATGCGGCTGGCATGCCACCAGTACCGGCACCTATCACAACAATTTTAGCCATTGAATGTTCTCCCCATTTACAGTGTCTTTGAACTCAATACGGCCATCAGACATGTATATTAGAGCTATACAAAGCTTGTGCCAGATCACATCTTAAATTTTAAGGCAATGAAATCAGTTACCTAAAACCAACCAATGTTTAGGTAATGTAAATGAAAGGTTACCAAGTGACAAATATGGCATTGACGTGACAATTATGGCACCTATAATGACATATTAGAATTAACTGATGCATATATAGACAAGCGAGAGCAATAAATGGATAACACTACCGTAGTCCAATCGATGATAAACGCGATTGATAAACCGGCAATATTTATTACCCCAGACTATGTCATACATGCGGTCAATGAAGCCTATGCAGAAACATATGAGACCAAAGTGATATTGGGTCAAAGTAAGTGTCATCAGATTTCCCATCACAGTAACGAACCTTGTGACAAACACGGCGAAGATTGCCCTTTACAGCAATGCCTGAGTACGACTAGAGCAGCCAATGCGATGCATATCCATAGCACTGCTCATGGCAAGTCATATTGCGATATTTTAATGAAACCGATTAAAGATAATGATGGCCAAATCTTAGGGTTTCTAGAGATTCTAGATGCTATTGATTATGCATCGATCGAATCTAAAAAAGGCACTATGGTCGGTCAATCCGCGCCGTTTAAGGAAATGCTCAATCGGATAAATCGCGCCTCTCAATCCAACATTGCAGTACTATTGCAAGGTGAAACAGGCGCTGGTAAAGAGCTGGTCGCCAAAGCTGTACATCAGGCCAGCAGTAGAAGTGATAAGCCATTTGTGGTGATTGAATGTACCGGACTGAGTGAGAATCTATTCGAAAGTGAATTATTTGGCTATGAAAAAGGTGCCTTTACCGGGGCGACCACCAGCAAAAAAGGTCTGATTGAAATCGCCCATGGTGGGACGGTGTTTTTTGATGAAATTGGCGACGTACCAATGAATATGCAAGTCAAGTTACTCAGATTACTTGAAACTCAATGCTATCGCGCCGTTGGGGGATTAAAACAAAAACGTTCTGATTTTAGATTAGTCAGCGCCAGCCATAAAAATTTACTCGATTTAGTTGAAAAAGGAGAATTCAGACGTGATTTGTATTATCGCATTGCAGGATTTCCGATTTACTTACCCTCGTTACGTGAACGCCATGATGATATTCCAACGCTCGTTAATCACTTTATTAAATATTCTGAATACAAGCATAAAAAGTTTTCAGCTAATGCGTTAACCTTACTCAGTCGTTATGCCTATCCAGGTAATATTCGTGAATTGAAAAACATTATTGAGCAATCAGCATTAATAGCCAACGAAGATATGATCCACAGCAGTGATTTACCTGAAATTGTTCAACCTAATCACCTGTCGACCGAAGAAAACAATTCCCTAAAAACGGCAACCACGATCATGTCATTAGATGACGTTGAGTATAGGTATCTTTTTCAGGTCTGTGAGCAATTTCAAGGGTCTCCAGCAGAATTAGCCATTAAGCTTAATATCAGTGTTCGTACCTTATATCGTAAATTACAGCGCTATGATTTAAAACTAACAGCGCTGTAAGCACATCACTTCGACCTGCGCATTCACTAATGTTGGTGCATGAGTGAGTGCTTTTTATTACAACAAGGTTTCATCATGGCGCTTTCTGCGCCTGCTTTAGTTTCACAGCAACGTTTCGCCTCAGGTCCACTGTGACAGCCCGCTTCTCCATCAGCATGATCATGATCGCAACAACCGCCATTAGCTTGCTTAGCAATATGTTTCACTGACGGACGCCCCTGACTTACCTGGGTATATTGTTCACAGTCGGATAAAACAGCAGCCGCAAAATGCTGTAACTCTGTACGGCCGTTTTTTGCATGAAATACACTCAAATTCTGGTTTAGTAGCTTAGACAATAACTGCTGGCCAATATTACGTATGATCACCCGATTCGCGCCTTGTGCCAGTATCAAACTGACTAATTGCTGCTTGCCCTCACATCCATCGAGTAAAGCTGGGTTGGTAAAACGCCCGACTACTTGAGCTTGGTCATTAATAAACAGTACCTCATCGGCTTTGCTAAAATGGTTGGAAATATTTTCCGCTTTCATGGGTATGGCTGTAATCATTGGGGCTGTCCTCACTGTATAATATTCAATTTTATCAACGATATACCTTTTGGTTTAAACGGCATAAATGGTTATGGTTGATGACATTAATGCTTGCCATTATCGATTAATAGTAATTGGCATATGCTATATATACGCCGATTAATGGCATATGCTAATTAGCGTTGATATTTTGTGACCGGTGCCACGCTTAGCTCAATATCAATATCAATATCAATAATCGAATCAGTGATTTCTATTTTATTTGCTCAATGACAATCTTAATGATGGAACTCATAAAAATATTAACATTTAATCTTGGGTAAGCATTTCCATTGAGTTGAATATTGAGGAGTAAGCAAATCACGACGCATTGCCCACTTTTGTTGTATTCCTTGTGCAGCAAGAAACACAGTATCGCGGCCATAACGTTGGTTGATGCTATCAAGGGTATGCATGAGGGCATAATCGACCTTAGCAGGATTGAATAAATCAAATTGAAAATATTTCTCGCTGGCTAAATCAACGAGGCCTACGCCAATTTTGTAATACCGCACACCGACGCGAAACAACCTTGGTGCAGCTTGTCTAAGCGCTTTGGTGAGTTCAACAGAGCAATGTGTCGGGCAAGGGAAATGGACAATGACCTTATCACTCACGGGCCGTTCGTCATGGGGGGAATTACTGGCAAACAGCAACATGGTTTTGCAATACGAGCCTTGCTGACGCGCTTTAAGCGCCGCGATAGCGATATGTTTGCTCAATGCCTGTAATAGCAATTCATAGTCAGTGATGCGCTCACCAACACTACGAGTCGAGAAAATTTGTTTTTTATCTGCCCTTGCCTCATCCCATTGTTTACAGACTTGACCATTCAGTTCACGAACGGTTCGCTCTATTTCAATACTAAATTGTTTTCTCGCAAGGCTCGGTGGCATACAGGCAAGATCATATGCGCTGCGAATATTCATTACTTCAAGTTTTTTACTTATGCGCCTACCAATGCCCCATACATCACCGACCGCAAGCTGACGCAAAATGTCAGTGCGTTGCTGCAATGTCTCAATTACGCAAACACCTTGGTATCCTGGAATTTTTTTAGCGGCATGATTGGCTATCTTGGCTAAGGTCAAGGTGTCGCCCATACCGACACAGACGGGTAAACGCGCTTCTTTCCAAACCGTACGACGGATTAACTGACCATGGGTATGCAGACATTTAATCGCGGGGTAACTGTGTTTAAACGACAGGAAACATTCATCGATGGAGTACACATGCTGATCGGGCGCAAAGCGGCCTATTATCGCCATCATTTTTGCTGATAAATCGGCATAGAGCTCATAGTTAGATGAACACACAATCACATTACGCTCGGCACATAGCGCTTTAACTTGAAAATAGGGTAGAAATTTTTGTATGCCCGCTTCTTTTGCTTGTCGATTAGCAGCCACAATACAACCGTCGTTATTGCTCAGTACAATGATGGGTTTACCACGCCAATCAGGGCGAAATACCTGTTCAGCACTGCAATAAAAAGCATTGGCATCAACTAAGGCAAACATTGTTGCTTACCCTTGGTGGCTAACAAACATGGGGCTTTGGCGATGACAACGAATTGAGCGGATCACCACACCTTCAATACTAAAGTCATCATAATCGCAAATGGTTACTGGTAAATGTTGCTCATGAGATGACACTAGCATTCGCCGTTGCAGATCGAGAATTTTACACACAAATTCACCATTAAAATTAGCCACAATCACGTCGCCACTTTTAGCCGTTTCATGACGATCGACAATCAGTAAGTCGCCATCGAATATCCCAACACCTTGCATTGACTCACCTTGGGCTAAGCCGATAAAAGTCGAACTTGGATGTTGCACTAACATCTCATCAAGACTGAGGCCTAATTGAAGATACTCAGCAGCAGGGCTTTCAAAACCGGTAATGCCAGCACTGGCGACAATGGGAATAAAGCGCATACGCTAACCTCGTACAGTTATGCCGAATACTGTATAAAAACACAGTACCATTTATAGGGTACATAGTAGCGCTAAATTTTGTCTGTGCAAGTTTATTTATGTTAAATCGCGATATGCAAGCGGCATATTTAGCCATTGAAGGTTGTTATTAGCCAGCTAGATAGCGTTATCAGTTTAATAGTTAATGAGTTTATTTGTTCAAGGTCAAAATACAATCTGAGCGATTGGTCTACACTTGTGATCAGTACAACAATGAACTTGATGCAAATATACACTTGATTGCTACTTTTTTTGGGGTCTAGTATGACACTCGCCACATTTGATATCGACATGCACGATGACAACTGCGACCTGAGTCTTGCAGGTGATTGGCAATTAGGCCAAGCACCACTAGGTGCCGATATTTGTGCCGCCCTTCCCGCAACTTGCCATACTGTCAGATTAGTGACGACTGAATTATCTCAGTGGGATTCAAGCCTTGCCATTGCCTTATTACAATTATCCCGCTGGTGTGAACAACAAAAAATAGCCCTCAATATTCAAGATACCCCACAAGGATTACAACAATTACTGCAGCTAGCTACCGATGTGCCTGTGTATCAAACGGCGAATGATGGTGTCATTGGTGGCATGTGGGTCACGCTTCGTAAAGGCATGATTGTACAAGGCTTACAGGTGCACGATGGCTTAGTGTTTGTCGGGGAAAGCACGTTGGCATTAGGGCGTTGGTTAAGAGGTAAAGCCAGTACTCGGCGCAGTGATATCGTATTTTTTATTGAACAAGCAGGGCCTAAAGGACTGGCGATTGTCACTTTGATTAGTCTGCTAGTGGGAATGATTTTAGCCTATTTAGGTTCAGTGCAGCTGCGTCAGTTAGGTGCTCAGGTGTATGTCGCTAACCTAGTGGCGATTGGAATGGTACGCGAAATGGGCGCCTTGATGACAGGCGTCATTATGGCTGGCAGAACGGGAGCCGCGTATGCCGCTCAATTAGGCACCATGCAGGTCAATGAAGAGATTGATGCGCTGCGAGTCATGGGTATTTCCACCATGGAGTTTCTGGTGTTACCTCGCTTGTTGGCATTGATTTTCATTATGCCGTTAATGTGCATTTACTCTGACGTGATAGGCATGATCGGCGGTGCAGTAGTTGCCAATGGCATGGGCGTGAGTTACACCCAATATATTTTACAAACTCAGGTTGCCATTGATTGGGTAGACATATCCACCGGGTTGATAAAAAGCCTTATTTTTGGTTTTTTGATTGCGATTGCAGGTTGTCAGGCCGGGCTTAAATGCGGGCGAGATTCTAATGCCGTTGGTTTAGCCACGACCAGTGCTGTAGTTAAAGCCATTGTGTTTCTGGTGGTTTCCGATGCCGCGCTCAATATCTTATACGATAAGTTAGGGATCTAATTATGGTGGATGATGCCTTCATCAGTGTACGCAATCTTAGTGTCGGTTATGGTACGACCGAGGTACAAAAACAACTGAACTTCGAGATTAACAAAAATGATATCTTTTTTGTCATTGGCGGAAGCGGTTGCGGCAAAACAACCTTACTTAAATCAATGGTAGGATTGTTAACCCCACTTAAGGGAGAAGTACTTTATCAAGGTAAGAACTTTTATGACGCTGATGAACCAGCGCAAGTGGCCATGCTCAAAGACTGGGGGATCACGTTTCAAACTGGCGCGTTGTTTTCCAGTATGTCGCTTGCCGAAAATGTGGCTTTACCGTTACAACTGTATACCGACCTTTCGGAGCGGCAAATAGCAGAGGCTGTGGCATATAAGCTTGCTTTAGTCGGCTTAGCTGGATTTGAAAAATTTTACCCTGCCGAATTAAGTGGCGGTATGCATAAGCGTGCAGGCTTGGCACGCGCGATTGCACTGGATCCACAATTGTTATTTTTTGATGAGCCTTCAGCAGGCTTAGATCCCATTAGCTCTATGCGCTTAGATCACCTAATTGTGCAAATTTGCCAAGCACTGGACTCGACCGTGATTATCGTATCGCACGAGCTACCCAGTATATTGTCAATCGGCACCCGCTGTGTGTTTCTCGATAATCAAACCAATACCATGCTTGATTGTGGCGATCCGAGAGAATTAAAACTTAACAGTAGCCAAGCTCGAGTGCGACAATTTCTCAATAGGGCTGATAAAGTGGAGGCATCATGAGTAAAAGCCAGCGACTTCCTCTTGCTATTGGGGCCTTTATCTTTGGCGCGATTCTTTTAGTGTTTATTGCCCTGCTATTTTTTTCTGGTGGGCGAATATTTGCCGAAAAAGCGCCTGTGGTCATGTATTTCAATAACTCAGTACAAGGGCTTCAAGTCGGTGCGCCAGTGAAGTTAAAAGGCGTAATCATTGGTGAAATAAGCGATATTAGTATTGATTTCCCCAACGACAGTAGCCAAGGTGTCACGGCCTCAGTTCACGCCGATTTACTGTTGAAACGCATTAACCTTAAAGGCATACAAGTGGGAGAAGAGTTTTTCTCCCACGCGATAGAGAATGGCTTACGTGCTCAGCTGAATTATCTGAGTTTATTAACCGGACAACTCTATGTTGAGTTAGATTTTTATCCCAACACATCCGCACATTTTCATGATGACAAAGATTCATTATTGGAGCTACCAACCATAGCGACTGATTTCGAATCCTTGTTTAAAGATCTGCAATCATTGAACTTGAAAAACGTCATCACCAATGTGGATAAATTGGCTCAGCAACTTAGCGACATTGCCGCCAGTGGCAAAATACAGCAAGCGCTGGATAATTTTGATCGCGCTGCAACAGCCGTTAGAAACACCGCTGCGCATATCGATACAACTCAGGCGACATTAGGCACCAAGAGTGCCGAAGTACTGGCTAAACTAGATAGTTTACTAATGCAGTTGAATAAAGATGAACCGCAAATGGTTGAGTCTCTCAACCTCAGTTTAGCGGCACTGCACAAAACATTAGTCAGTATTGATCAGTTGGCGAATCAAGCAGGTAATTCTTTAGATCAAAACTCCCCACTCGTGATTGAATTAACCAATACATTGGCAGAGATTAGCCGCACAGCTCGGGCGTTACGTAGTTTAAGTGAAACCTTAGATGAGCAACCCGAGGCGATTATACGTGGTAAGCAAGGAGAATAATGTTATGAGGCTATCTTGGATGAGATCACTATATTGGAGTATGAGTTTATTGGCACTTAGCCTGATCAGCGGCTGCCAAAGCTCACCGCCAAAACAGTACTTTGTGTTAACCGCACCATCCTTGCAGATAGAGCCCGGCAGTACATCACTCGAATACGATATTGGCATTGGCCCTATTGAAATACCCGAGTACCTAAACTTTACTCAAATGGTATATCCGCTTGAAGATGGCAGCCTACAAAGAATGGCCAACAGCTACTGGGCTGAGCCATTAGATCAAGGTATCGGCCGTGTTGTGAGTATTAATCTCAACCAAAGCGATCATAGTCGTAAGTTAGTGTTATTCCCCTGGGGAGCAGAAAATAGCCCGCAGTACAGTGTCAAAATAAAGCTTATGAGCTTAAGCAGAGACAGTAACAATGTCAGACTAAATGTTTATTGGGATCTTATCGATAACCAAGTAAACCGACATATCACCCAGCAACACTTCACTGCTGTCACCAAAGCAGGAGCAACGGCGCCAGACATGGTTAGTGCATACAGCCATTTATTGGCTCAGTTATCTGAGCAAATCGATAAGTCACTGCAACAACTGCCAGATTAACCGGAAAGTTTAAGCATAAGAGATAATGCAATTTATAGAATAGTGAAGTTGATTCTAGATAGCGGCTTGAGCGCCTAACGTGTAAAAGATTTAGGTATTGAACGAGTTGTAGAATTAGATGTTCCCCATTTTACATTTGTTTATCTGAAAATGAGAACAGTTAAAAGGCTGCGGCTACTTAATCAAATTGACTTCTAATATGTGCTCAATCTTTTGCTTTTTACTACTCCAGATGTATTTGTAATGCCCACCTTGCTGTGGGATTGTGACGGCTTTAGGTTTGAATGCCGCAATACATTCACCACCACAGTCTCTTACACTACGATATACCAAACCGTTACTGTCACGGGCACGCAACGCTTTAGCAAATTGCTGTGCTATCGCGTAGTCATCTGCGTGTAAGTCATCAAATTGTTGGGATCTAATATCATGCAGTGCCAACGCGACTTGATTAATATAGCAACGCATAGTGAGTTCGGTATCGGGCTCATTAGTTGCGCGTAAAAACACTTCTCGGTGGTAAATGGTTTCAGCAAAGGCAGTATGTAACGTTTTAGCCGCATAATACACTCCAAATTGACAACCATCGGTAAAGCGTGATGGCGTACCAATATGGGTAAATGCCGCCATTATTGGCGAGGTTCCAATACCAGAAATACGTTGTTCTACTGGCACCAGGGCCAAGTCGCCTGCTTCTTCACGTAAGCGGTCGTTGGTGAGTGATTCAATAGCAAAAACTATCTCAAGCTCATCAGGGTTGGCGACCTGTTCAAATAAGTCGATAGGCGGAAAATGGCTGGGCACTAATCTGTACAGCTTATCAGCGTTAGGCTCAATGGTATTAACCTCTTTGTGCATCAAGGTATCTCCGCATATCACTCAAATTTATCATGCTACCTTTTAGCATATACTCCAAAGCTGTTTGATTATTAAAGGCTTGATTGACTTTTTGAGGCCAAGCATCGGCTTGATCTCTTGTCGGAAATAAACTCCCAAGGGCTTTATAAATGCCTAAAACGTATGAAATACGCTCCAAGGTATCTGGCGACAATGACGACACTTTACCTTTTTTCCAATTATAAAATGTCGACTCGGCCGGCCTACCTAACAGCACAATTTGATCTTTTGCTCTTACATGCCAAGCATCCATGATATTAAAAAACATCTTCAGCGCGACTTGGGCAGTTTTTTCAGGATTTTGCTGTAACACAGCTTGCTCAATTGCAGACATATCCAGCCCCTCAGAGATTTATACAGCGATATAAAGACGACTTATTACCACGACCAATAATACTCCACACATGGAGTTTATTCAAATTATACTATTTTTACGGTGTAAAATTATCGCGAGATAAGTGGTAAAGACCATAGTTAACAAGGAAGATTCATCGCTGAAATGTCTTATTAATAACCTAGTTGCTAAAATTTGCTAACAATTCAAATGTTGACATTTTGTGTCATTCTTTCAAGATGACGAAGCAAATAACTCTGTCAACACATTGGCTAAGGAATACGATAACAATGAATAGATCCTTAATTGCGATTGGATTAACCACTGCACTATTAGCAGGTTGTGGTGTATCTGATACAACGAATACTCAGGTTGCAGCCGTCACTTCCCCTGCTCCCGCTAAAGCTGAATTAGGTACTTTTGGTATTGACTTAACAGCGCGTAATGAAGCGGTTAAACCTGGCGATGACTTCTTTATGTATGCCAGTGGTCATTGGTACGACAACTTTGTCATGCCAGCAGACAAAACCCGTTACGGCGCATTTAATGCCTTAGCTGAGCGCAGTGAAGATCAAGTCAAAGCAATTATTGATGATATTGCTGGCCGCAGTGATTTAAATGCAGAAGAACAATTAATTGCTGATTTTTATCATGCCTATATGGATACCGAAACCATTAATAAGTTGGGTATCACACCAATTAAAGGCACCTTAGATCAAATAGCGGCAATCAACTCGACTCAAGACTTAACAAAAATATTCGGCGAAGCCTGGCTTACAGGTACATCATCACCTATTTGGGGTGGAATGTGGTTTAACCGTTTAGACCCTAATCAATATGAAATGACCATTGGCGCTGGTGGCTTGGGTTTACCAGACCGTTCATATTACCTAGAAGAAAGTGATCGCTTTGTGAATATTCGTAAAGCTTATGTTGAGCATATCGCTGCAATGCTGGCTTTTGCGGGGATAAAAGACGGTGAAAAACGTGCCGCGGCGATTCTTGCACTTGAAACTAAAATAGCACAAGCACAATGGCCTAGAGAGAAACGTCGTAATCGCGATTTAACCTTAAACCAACTTAAGCGCACAGATCTTGCTCAGCAATATCCTGGATTTAACTGGGATTTATATTTTGCACAAACAGGCTATCAAGTCCCTCAACTCAATATATCTGAACCTGAACCGGTTAAGGCTATCATTGACTTGATAAATCAACAGCCATTAAATGTATGGCAGGACTATCTGACCTACCACACGGTCAGTAATAATGCCGGATTATTATCAGAAGATATTTTCAATACTAACTTTGCTTTTTATGGCAAAGAGTTAACAGGCCAAGAACAACCTCGTCCACGTTGGAAACGCGCGGTAGAAGAAATGTCAGGCACTCAATCATTGGGCTTTGCAATCGGTAAAGTGTATGTATCACGTTACTTTCCTGAGTCGTCTAAGCAACAAATGGCCGAATTAGTTGAAAACTTACGCACAGCACTTGGACAGCGTATTGATGGTTTAGAGTGGATGGGCGATGAAACTAAAGTGAATGCCCATGCTAAATTAGCGGCATTTAACCCTAAAATTGGTTATCCAGATTCATGGCAAGAATTTGATGGTTTAACCCTGACTAAAAATGATTTAGTCGGTGATATTAAAAATCTGCGCAAATACTTCCAAGCCGACAGCGTAGCTGAAGAACTGGAAAAAACCGATCGTAATCGTTGGGGCATGACCCCGCAAACAGTCAATGCCTATTACAACAGCTCGTTTAATGAGATTGTGTTCCCTGCGGCTATATTACAACCGCCATTTTTTGATCCAAACGCAGATCCCGCGGTGAACTATGGCAGTATTGGTGCGGTCATTGGTCACGAAATGGGTCATGGATTTGATGATCAAGGCTCTAAATCAGATGCCAATGGTATTCAGCGTAATTGGTGGACCGACAAAGATCGTGCCGCCTTTGATGCTAAAGCCGATAAACTGGCTGAACAGTACAGCAAATATGAGCCTATTCCAGAAAACTTTGTCAACGGACGTAACAGTTTAGGTGAAAACATCGGCGACGTTGGTGGCTTATCAATGGCGTACCACGCTTATAAGTTGAGCTTAAAAGGTAAAGAAGCACCGGTTATTGATGGCGTTACTGGCGATCAACGCTTCTTTTTAGCTTGGGCTCAAGTGTGGAAAGAAAAACGCACCGAGCAAAGCATGTTAAGCCAACTTCGTGCTGGCACTCATGCACCAGGTCGTTACCGCGCCCTCGCCCCACGTAACCACGATGCTTGGTACAAAGCCTTTGATGTTAAACCCGGTGACGAGTTGTACTTACCTGAAGAGCAACGCGTTCGTATTTGGTAATTTAAGTAAAGATCTGCAATAAGTTGTCTTAGTTACAACACGCATCCGTCACAATGTAAAAATGCCAGTCAGTTAACTGACTGGCATTTTTTATCACTATCGGCACAAATGCTTGAACAAATATCAGCAACCTGATGACTCACATCAGAAACGAATGAAATGGATAATAGTGAAGTCTCAACAGTAGATACAAATTATCTCAAGATTGATCGATGACGGAATAACGTTTGAATATGTTTACGGCCTAGACATATTGGTTCATCGTCGCTGGCAATACAGTGTGAGCACTTTATAACTCGTTTAGGGATAGAAGTGTGTTAGTTATTTTATAAGTCAGAATGATTTCGAATAACCTTTAATATGAAAAAGTAATTGAATTACCTACAAATAGTGGCTAACTTCACTTGACCACTATACATCACCAAGCTGGGATACAGTGACTTTTACTTACTAATGGCGGTGTTACTTTAGCCCTCGCGCTGATAGGCGCGCCACCCTTAAAAAGCAATCTATACTGCACACTTGAAATAATATTGATCACAGGGAATTAAAATGAAAGTACTGACCTTCGGCACAAGCAACAGCAAAAACTCTATTAACAAAAAATTGGCTTTTTATGCCGCACAGCAAATCAACAACGCAGATATATCGCTAATCGACATTCATGACTTTGAAATGCCCATATACAGCGTAGACAGAGAAACTGAATTTGGTATTCCGCAATTAGCACACGATTTTTATAACGCGATTGGCGCAGCAGATACTATCGTGATGTCATTCGCTGAATACAATGGCTCATATACATCAGCCTATAAAAACCTGTTCGATTGGACATCTCGAATAGACATGAAAGTCTTTCAAAATAAACCGATTCTTATGCTGTCCACCTCGCCAGGTCCTGGAGGAGCGCAAAGTGTCTTAGCCGCAGCGCAAGCATCAGCGCCCTACTTTGCAGCAACAGTAATAGCCGCTATATCATTACCAAGCTTTTTTGATAATTTTGACTTAGAGGAAGGCGTCGTTACTGATAAGACATTCAATCAAAGTTTGCTTGCTGCAATCAGTAAATTCTAAGTTTGTCTTTTTGAGGGGATATTTTCCCTCTTAGGTAACTAACAATACAACAAGAGTCAGAATGCTTGAGCATATTATACAAAAAGAAAGCATTGATGAAATTATGTTTAAGGATTCTGACTACGAGTACAACAAAGCTGACTTCACCGATTCTGACCATGGCCTTTCACGTATATCTATATATTCCAAGGCATACAAGCGGCCATGGACGGCGCGAAACAGTATCTGCACATAAGCCCACTGCAGGTGATTGACTGTAATGAGGGTACAATCTTAAAGCCCATTCAACCAAACATTAAAAATGCTAAACCTTTATTTGGAGCCACTTTCTTTGGAGCATAAAAAGCCACTGGTGTAGCAATGGTCAGATTTAACTCTGATGCTAAATCGTGGCATATACTCACGACTAAAGCCGGATAAAGTAGGGTATCGCAACTAAAACAACGCCTATAATCAGTAAGCTAGTGACACTGGCAACAAAATAAGGAAACACAATTAACGCGATGCCAATACACAAGGGGACAATCGCACGTTGGCGTTTACCAAAAACAAAATAACCCATACCAATAGCGCCAAATAGAACACTCCACATGATCATTGATGCACTTCCCATCTCTAACCTCTTAGCTAACACCTGATAATTGACCATTATAATAAGGCTTTAAGATAATCATTGATCGTCTACTGCCCATCTTTAACCACTTAGTTAACGCCTGATAATTGACCATTATAATAAAGCGTTAAGATAATCATTGATCGTCTACTTCCCATCTCTAACCTCTTAGCTAACACCTGATAATTGACCATTATAATAAGG
>NZ_JBGOOV010000042.1:0-7702 GCF_041439795.1 Shewanella sp. 5S214 | reverse complement strand
TGATCGTCTACTGCCCATCTTTAACCACTTAGTTAACGCCTGATAATTGACCATTAAATAAAGCGTTAAGATAATCATTGATCGTCTACTGCCCATCTTTAACCGCTTAATTAACGCCTGATAATTGAATATTTAATGGTTTCTTAGTTAACAATCTTAATATCTACACCTTAGATCATAAGCTTGTATAAGGTTATAGCATGGAACTTGTTTACCTATCTATCGCCGGCTACTCACAAGCCACTCCCTTTCAATGATCAATCACTGACATCGATACAGAATTATATTGAGCCTTACAGTTAATCTGGCTAATGACTTGAGCGCATCAGATAGGCACTTGCCTGTAAATGTTAACCCCCCATTAGATCTAAATGTTGCGTCCTCAAAATGGTGACGACCGAGAACTCATGATTACGATAGTGGGTTGCAGATTAACGTTTTCTTAGATGTTAACCATCAATAACGATTCATCAATAAAGGATTATTGATGATAAATATCGACGTTACGATGAAGTCGGTTTTTTATAAAAAAACCAAAAATAACTGCAGCTGTAATGATTTCATGTAAATTTTTTTGTTTTTAACAACATAAGATCAACGTTAAGATGGCAACAATCAACCTATGTAAAACATAGATTTACAGAAAATAATCGCATTCCTACCCTATTTTACAGCCCATTTGTTGTGACCCATATCAAATTATAGCTTGATAGTTACAGCACTAATCATTAGCATACTTATTAATTGAGCGTTCAATTAATAATTCTTAATACAGATAACGGACCCCTTTTATGTCAAGACCGATAATGAAAAACGTCAGACAACAACAGCTGATAAATGCCACGTTAATGTCAGTCGAACGTCATGGGTTGCAACACACTACGATTAATACCATTAGTGGCTTGGCGGGAATGTCATCGGGAATTATCAGTCACTATTTTGGTGGCAAGCAAGGGTTAATAGAAGCCACGCAGAAATTTCTGTTAGATGAATTAAAGCAGGCATTACTGACGAGAACATCAGGCAAAACATTAACTCCAGTAGCACGACTTTCGATGATAGTGGAAGCAAACTTTACTGAATTACAACGTTCAAATGCCGCGACAAAAACATGGTTAAGCTTCTGGTCCCAAGCGATGCACGATCCTGGGCTGGCAAGATTACAAAATATTAATAGTCAGCGGTTATACAGCAATCTGCTTTTTTCGTTTAAGCAATTATTACCCAATACCGCAGCGATTAATGCAGCAAAGCAAACCGCTGCAGTGATTGATGGTTTTTGGTTACGCAGCGCGCTGAGCTCCACCCCTATAGAAGATTTTAAGCAAGCCCAAATTTTATCTAAAGCCTTTATTGAGGCTGTGATCGTGCAACACGGAGAAATTGAATGTCAGCGTTAATTACATACCAAAATTATGTTCACGGTAAATACATTTCAAATGGTAGCGGAGAAACCTTCGAGGTTATTAATCCTGCGACTGGTGATGTCAGTTATTTAGTTGAAGTGGCTACCGAAACAGTACAACAGGCGGCTATTGCGAGCGCGAAAGCAGGATTTGCAATTTGGTCGGCAATGGCGCCAATCGAACGTAGCCGCATTTTATTAAAAGCCGTTGCCCTACTACGTGAACAAAATGATGAACTTGCTGCAGGTGAAGTATTGGATACCGGTAAGCCATGGCAAGAAGCATCGGTAGTTGATGTGGTTACTGGCGCCGACTCTATAGAGTTCTTTGCCGGACTCGCCCCAAGTATTGAAGGCAATCAACAACCTGTTGGAGCGGACTTTTATTACACTCGCCGCGAGCCATTAGGCATTTGTGCCGGTATTGGTGCTTGGAACTATCCGCTGCAAATAGCTTGTTGGAAAGCGGCCCCTGCTCTCGCTTGCGGTAATGTGATGATTTTTAAGCCATCAGAAGAAACACCACGCGGTGCAATGCGTTTGGCAGAAATATTCACACAAGCTGGCGTACCAGATGGCGTATTTAACGTTGTTCAAGGTGACGGTAAAGTGGGCGCATGGCTAACCAGTAATGAAGATATCGCTAAAGTGTCATTCACTGGCGAAGTCGGTACCGGTAAAAAAGTCATGGCAGCTGCGGCGGGAACACTTAAAGACGTAACCATGGAACTTGGTGGTAAGTCGCCATTGATAATCTTTAACGATGCCGATGTTGAAAATGCCGTTTCTGCGGCAATGTTAGCCAATTTTTATACGCAAGGCGAAGTGTGTACCAATGGTACGAGAGTCTTTGTGCAGCAAGATATTTATCCACAATTTATTAAACGTTTAAAAGAACGTACTGAGCAGAATATTGTTTGCGGCGACCCAATGGACCCAAACACTAATTTCGGCGCGTTGATTTCACGTGATCATCAACAAAAAGTGCTTGATTATATTGAGATTGGTAAACAAGAAGGGGCGACTTTGTTAACGGGCGGCATTGCATTAAAGCCTGACAATGCGCCAAATGGTTTCTTTGTCGCGCCAACAATTTTTACTGATTGCACTGATGAAATGACGCTATCTAAAGAAGAAGTCTTTGGCCCAGTCATGTCGGTATTGACCTTTACTGATGAAGACGAAGTCGTTAAACGTGCTAATAGTACACATCTAGGCTTAGCGGCTGGGGTGTTTACCCAAGACATTACTCGCGCTCATCGGGTTATTCATCAAATTCAAGCTGGTATTTGTTGGATCAATGCTTATGGTGCCTCACCAGCAGAAATGCCGGTTGGTGGTTACAAAATGTCTGGTATTGGCCGCGAGAATGGCTCTGAAACCTTGAAAGCATATACCCAAATTAAAGCTGTTTACGTTGGTATGCAGTCACTTGAAAGCCCATTTTAGGAGTGACCAATTAATGTCTACGCAAATATCTCATGAATACGATTATATTATTGTCGGTGCCGGAAGCGCAGGTTGTGTATTAGCCAACCGCTTAACGGAAAACCCAGACAATAAAGTCCTCATACTTGAAACCGGAGGTAGCGACAAAAGCATTTTTATTCAAATGCCTACGGCGTTATCTATCCCGATGAATACCAAAAAGTATGCATGGCAGTTTGAAACAGAAGCAGAGCCCCATTTAGATAATCGTCGTATGCATTGCCCTCGAGGCAAGGTACTCGGCGGCTCATCATCCATTAATGGCATGGTTTATGTGCGTGGCCATGCGCGTGACTTTGACGAGTGGCAGCAACAAGGTGCAAAAGACTGGGATTATGCTCACTGTCTACCTTACTTTAAAAAAGCTGAAACCTGGTCTTTTGGCGGTAATGTTTATCGCGGTGATAAAGGTCCATTAGCAGTTAATAACGGTAATGAGATGAAAAACCCGTTATATCAAGCTTTTGTTGATGCCGGTGTCGATGCCGGTTACCTAGCGACGAGTGATTACAATGCCAGTCAGCAAGAGGGCTTTGGCCCAATGCACATGACAGTTAAAAACGGCGTGCGTTGGTCTACAGCCAATGCGTACCTTCGCCCTGCGATGAAACGCTCGAATTTAACCGTGGTTACTCATGCGCTTGTACATAAAGTAATTATGCAAGGCAAAACGGCTGTTGGCGTTCGTTACGAACGTAAAGGCGAGTTAATTGATGTTAACTGCAATAAAGAAGTGATTTTATCAGCAGGTTCTATTGGTTCGCCGCATATTTTACAACTGTCGGGCATTGGCGATGCCAGTACATTAGCGAGTGCAGGTATTGAGCAAGTTCATCAATTGCCTGGTGTAGGCCAAAACTTGCAAGATCATTTAGAGTTTTACTTCCAATTTAAGTGCTTAAAACCGATTTCGCTTAATGGCAAGATAGATCCATTAAGCAAATTATTTATTGGTGCGCGATGGATTTTAAATAAATCGGGTTTAGGCGCAACTAACCATTTTGAGTCTTGTGGTTTTATCCGCTCAAAAGCCGGTTTAGAGTGGCCAGATCTGCAATATCATTTCCTACCTGCGGCAATGCGTTACGACGGTAAAGAAGCGTTTGCGGGCCATGGTTTCCAAGTACATATTGGCCACAACAAACCTAAAAGCCGCGGTGCAGTCACGGTCGTATCAAATGATGCCAAGGTTGCCCCACAAATTCAGTTCAATTATTTGTCACATCAAGATGATATCGAAGGTTTTAGAGCGTGCGTTCGTTTGACCCGTGAAATTATTAATCAACCGGGTTTAGATGAATATCGTGGTGAAGAAATTCAGCCAGGCTTAGCGGTCAAAACCGATGAAGAAATTGACCGTTTTGTCAGAAGCTCAGTTGAAAGTGCCTATCACCCTTCTTGCTCGTGCAAAATGGGTGAGGATGATATGGCCGTGGTTGATTCAGAAACGAAAGTTCACGGTATTAACGGTTTAAGAGTCGTTGACTCATCTATTTTTCCAACCATTCCTAATGGGAATTTGAACTCACCGACCATCATGGTTGCCGAGCGTGCTGCCGACATTATTTTAGGTAACAAGCCACTGGCACCCAGTTTGGCAAAAGTGACTATTGCTAAGCATTGGCAAACATCACAACGCTTACAAGCTCCGAAACGACATTCCGATTAGCCCTCATTCATTGATGTGTATTCCTATATACACATCAATAGCAGGTTGTGGCCAACCTTCACAATTGTAAATGGCCAATTTAGCTGAGATCAATCTATCAGGGTTTAACTATCGTCAACACGATACTTAAGGCTTGAGGGCATTTTGCCTTTAAAAATTGTTCTATGGCATTAAAAACATACAACAAGGAGCCAAAAAATGACGACCTGGTTATCAATAGGTATTCTATTTACTTTTGCCGCAATCGCATTTGTGATTTATCGTTGGGGTAACATGCAGTGTATTGGTGTCACCCCAGTACGTAAGTTTACCTTTATTGCTATTTTGTTCACCTCCGGGCTAGATGTAGGTTTAATCATGTTCCCGTTGACTGAGTTTGCCGGTTATGCCGATTTAGCTGCCAGTCCAGAATATGGATTTACTAATCCACTGGCAATTGAGTTTGGCTTTTGGGCTTGCTTAATTTGGGCATTTTACTTTTTAACCTGCTTCTATTTCTGTGTCATTGAACCCAGAGTAAAGTATTTTGAAATCCCATTGATTAAGTTTATCAATAACATCGTTATCATTGGTACGTGTGCCTTCACCGCTTATTTATTATTAAGCAATTTACCTTGGTATTTACCACAGTTAGGTGATGGTGAAAGCATTGTCGGCAGCTTCTACCTCATTGTGTTTATGGTTATTGCTGCAGCAGTGTATTCAAGCACCAGTATTCGCTATGTTCGTTATCTCAGTTTAGGCAGTACTTGGCTATTCTTAGGCTTAATCGCCGTTATGTGGTCTGGTGCATTTTTATCAGATGACTCAAGTGTCGGTGAGTTTTTCACTACATTTGCATTAATTGGCGACTACTTTGCTAACATTCATAACTTTGTACTACCGATAAACGATTATCATGAGTTCTACCTGTTCTGGTGGTTTGCTTGGAGCATTATGATTGGTCAATTTACTGCACGCTTTGTGGGTGGTATGAAAACCTATCAAGTGTTACTGGCTATGATGGTATTCCCTTCAATCCCGATCGCGATTTGGTTTACAGTGTTGTATTACTACAGTGCAAACGCTCTCGATACCTCAGGGTTTTATAATCTTGCTATGGTAGTAGTAGGGATAACATTTGTAATTAACTCATTAGATTCACTCGTTCGTTTATATACTGACAATTTGAACATCACTGTTGAACGTTTTGGTAAAGTTCCTTATATCGTTGGTAATATTGTTGTACTGAGTGGCTTAACCTTATTATTTAAACTAGACTTTTTACAGATTCAATTAGTAGGCGCACTGGCTATAGGCTTGATATTAAGCTGTTTCATATACATTTTGAAATCGCACCATCGTACGGTCGGGGATATTGAACGCTCTCCAAAAGAAAATAAAATCGATTTTACTAAAATCGAATTAGCAGACTAAACAATAAAAACAATCCAAGGAATAATGATGAATACGACAATAAAAAAGTTAGCCCTATTAAGTTTATTTACCCTACCCACTTCTGTCATGGCAGGAGAACTGAGCACAACGGTTAATGCAACGTCTGATTACACTTTTAATGGTGTAAGCCAAACAGATAATAGCCCAGCATTACAAGCTAGCCTAGATTACGCGGCCGATGATGGTTGGTATGTCGGTGCTTGGGCATCAAACGTAGACTTTGGTGGCGGAGATGATACTTGGCTAGAGCTTGATTTTTATGCTGGTAAATATTTTGAATTAACAGATCGAGTATCGCTCGATGCGGGTATTGCTTACTACACATATCACGGCGATGATGCCTCTGATGAGTATTACTATCCAGAGGTATACACTAAGTTTGGTTATGCTTCATCGCTTGGTCAAAGTGAATTAAACTTCTGGTACTCATGGGATTATTTTGGTGTTGATGCAGGTCATTACATCATGATGGCAGCCCATACCTTCACTGTTGCAGAAGGTCATGACATTCGCGTCAGCTTCGATCGTTCAACGTCGCAAGACGAAAATAAATGGGCATGGGGAGACAGTGATTCTTACAACCATTATCGTGCAGAATACATGACAAGCTGGGAAGGGTTTGATTTCAACCTTGCTGTAGAAGATACCAGCCTAGATAGCGATATCAGTGATACTCGTGCTGTGGTATCTGTGGCGCGTACTTTTAGCTTATAATTTGCCATAATTGAAAAAATAACCAAGCAGAATAATGTCTATAGCATTATTCTGCTTTTTTTTGATATTGGACATGAGTCATAAGCTGAATTCTGTTATGGTGCGTGGTGAATTATGAGGGGATTATGGAAAAATACGAACAACTACTAATTTCATTACGGCGAGTGATCAGAGCTATTGATATTCACTCGCGTCAATTAAATAAACTATCCGGTCTGACTGGACCACAATTAATGGTTATGCAGAAAGTGGATCAACTTGAAGCACCATTAGCAAAAAAAATCGCGCAAGAGATTAATTTAAGTGCAGCGACAGTGACGACCATAATTGATCGACTCGAAAATCGTGGCATGGTGATTAGAACGCGCAGTGAAACTGACAAGCGCAAAGTGCACTTGTCATTGAGTGATGCTGGTAAAACATTATTAAACAGTGCACCTAAACCGCTACAAGAGCATTTTATTATGCGTTATCAAAATCTTGAAGAATGGGAACAAAGCCAATTATTGTCGGCCGTTGAGCGCATCGCCACCATGATGGATGCAAATGATATTGATGCGGCGCCTGTATTGTACGTCGGCCAAATTCAAGTAGACGATCCTGCTCAATAAGTCCCCTTTACAGCCTGTAGCGCAAGAATAATCTTGCGTTATAAGCTTGGGCTAGCCTAGCCTTTAATCTCTTAGCCCTCCAGATGATGCTATTGCTTAGCAATCATTGCGATGCCTTGCAGTGCAACCCGATTAAAATATCAAACCCATACCAAATTCAAACCAAATTCACACCAAGCTCATTACTGGCCTTTAACTCATGCAAGGCACATTGTGGCTATATCTAAAATCAGCTCACAATATCAAGAGCAATACCGATGTATCAACAAATTAACCTTGCGCCTGTATGCCTGATGTTCAAGTTGAGCGCGAAGGATTTTATCTTTTCAGCTTTTTATCTATCTACTTATCACTGAATGTGTAAGCTAAATTACAGAC
>NZ_JBGOOV010000041.1:0-31492 GCF_041439795.1 Shewanella sp. 5S214 | reverse complement strand
ATTATTCTGTTTGGAAAATGTTTTTGGAACGCCAAGAAGACTCGCAAAATAATAGAACTGTGGAATGCAGACCGAATTTTCATTTCAGTACTAGAGGATTAATAACCTCATTATTGTTTGCGAATGCTAGTGTGATTGTAAGTTGCAGCGTTGGTAGACATTGCACTAAGGCTTATAAGTATTAACAACCCCTGGGTCGATTATGACTCAGGGCTTTGTTAATCCTAACAGTTAACTGGGCTGCTATTTTGTATGCTTACTTTGGGCTAGACACGTGCCATACGTTTAAGCAGCATCAACCATAGGATAGGTAGCAGTAAGATATAGAAAAACAGCACTTTTGCACCGATATCACCGTAAAACAAGGTGTTGTTTACAAACCTGACGATGCCCATCGGATCCCATGGCATGTAATGCATATTACCGTGCAATAACATGGCAGCTAAAATCATAATGGTAATGGCAATCCATTGTCTTCCAGGCTCGTAACTTCTGATTATAAACGCAGGAATTAACGCTGCTATGCCGATACCAACAAAGTTCTGTGCAAGGTGCGCCAGCATTGGATATTCACTGCTATTAAACCACCACAATAAGTTGCCGGCAGCAGACTGGCCAATTGCCACGATAGTTAATGCATAATAGCCAATGCTAATGCACAGGCTGAGAATGACTAATTTGATGATATTCATTGATTTCCCTTTAGTTTGAACATTCCGTAAACGTTTTTTGCAAAGCGTTACAGCCACGAGTAGAGGCTATTTTTGTAGTATTGCATTATATCGGCTAAATGCCGCATCAAGATCGGCAATTAAATCGTCGGCATCTTCAAGTCCAATGTGTAAGCGTATTAATGGCTTGCTGTTGTCCCATTGGGTAGCCGTGCGGATATTGTTAATACCAAATACCCCTAAAATTAAGCTTTCGAAACCGCCCCATGAAAAGCCCATTTTAAAATGGTCCATGTTCTCAATAAAAGCCGTCACCGATGCTAAGTCGCCTTGCTTAAGCACAAACGAGAATAAGCCATTACCACTGCTAAAGTCGCGTTTAAAAAATTCGTGGCCTGGGCAAGTATCGAACGCTGGGTGACGCACATGATCGACTTCTGCACGAGTCGCCAACCAATTGGCTACTTTTAAGGCATTTTTATTATGCTGTGCCATACGCACCCCTAATGTACGTAAGCCTCGCGCGGCTAAATACACGTCATCAGGCGAGGTGGTTTGGCCCATTAAGTAACTGTTTTCGCGCAGTTGCTCCCAATGCTGTTCATTGGCAGTAGCCGTGCCCATCATCACATCAGAATGGCCGACAATGTATTTGGTGGCTGCTTGAATTGAGATGTCGACACCCATATCAAATGGGCGAGAATTAATTGGTGAGGCCCAAGTATTATCCAGCATCACAATAACGTTATGTTCGTGGGCGATACGACTGAGCGTTGGAACATCCTGCACTTCCATGGTGATAGAACCTGGTGATTCCAAAAATAACACCTTGGTGTTTGGACGAATTAACTCACGAATGCCATCGCCAATCATTGGGTCGTAATAGGTGGTTTCGATACCAAAACCCGCGAGCATTTTATTGCATAAGTCGCGTGTCGGTTCATAGGCGGTGTCGACCATTAATAAGTGGTCGCCACTTTTTAAAAATGCCAACAAAGCGCTGCTGATCGCGCCTGCACCCGAAGGGTATAATGCAGTACCCGCGCCGCCTTCAAGTTCGCATATGGCTTGTTGAAATGCAAAATGGGTTGGGGTGCCGCGACGACCATAAAACATTTCACCGTTGGTTTTGTTTTTAATCGCAAAACGCATCTCGTCCATGGTTTCGAACACCACTGTAGAGGCTCTAAATACGGGTGGATTGATAATGCCTTTGGTGAATTTTTTTTCGCGGCCAACGCTAACAATCTGGGTGGCGAGTTTATCGTCTTTGCTCATGTTGTTACTTCCATTATGTGTAGAGTCCACGGCTTATGCTTTAGCTAATTTTTATTAGAAAATATCAATGACATGGATAAATGCGCTACGGTGAGTGATATACCAAAGTTGATTATCCTAGCACCTACAAACGTAAATAAAAGCGCTTAAATGCTGTGGTTGACTATTTTTCATCACTCAAGGGTAACGTCAGGCATATTTCGACTCCTTCAATACCATTTTCTATCATGTTGCTAGCTTTAATCGTGCCATGATGGAAGTCGGTGACCAAACGAGCAATATACAAGCCTAAACCCAGATGTGGCTTGCCGTTTATACCTTGCGGCCTAATTGACACCATGGATTCAAAAATTTGGCTATTCATGTCTTTAGGCAATAAAGGACCAATATTACTGACTTTCAATATCGCCTGTTTATTGTATTGAGTCAGGCTGACAGTAATCGCGCTGGCGGGCTCATGAAACTCAATCGCGTTGTTGATCAGTTTATCCATTAATTGAGCAATATATTCCGGAACACCGTCGCAAAACAGGGTTTTATCTTCAATATGCACGGTAAATACTTGATCTGGATAGGTGATTTGATAGCCTTGCATGCAACCACTGATGACCTTCTTTAATGAAAAGTGGCAGCTTTCAGCTTGGGTTAAACTGGCTTCTAAGCGGGTAGCTTCGCTTAGGTTATTTAAAATAAGATGCAAGCGACTGACGCCTTCCTGAGCGCGATTAACATATTTTTGCGATTGGTCATCAAGTTGTTGTAAACCCAAATGCTCAAGCGAGCTGCGAACCACGGCAACTGGGGTGCGCAGTTCATGCGACAAGCGCGATGACATATTTTCCAAATAATGTGTGTACTGACCTAAACGGCTGACAATACTTGAAAAGCTGCGGGACAAGTCACCGATTTCATCACGATTTTTTGAAGCGACAATTTGCTGCCTTACCCGGCCTTGACTGTCGATGGCGAGTTCAGCCTGATCACGCAGACGACGGATGCGACTTGAAATACTGGAAGCAAAGATAAACAAGGCTAATGTGCCCATGCTCATAATGGTCAAGATAACGTTAAACAGCTTTTCTAATGCGCGGTTACGTAGGCTGCGAATACCGTGAGTGGTTTCCTCTGCTATTACTACGCCCATGACTTTATCATCAATCCATATTGGGCTGGCTGCGGCCAGTACCACCGCTTTATTATCTGGGGTGAGGCGCCATGTTGAACCTTGCTTACCGCTTAAGGCTTTTTCAATGTGGCTGCCGGTGAGTTCGGTAGAGTCTTGCAGCGAATCGATAAAGTCTTGCGGTGGACGGGTTAATATTTTGTAGTACAGCGGCAATATATATTGCTGCTTGACGTGCTGCCAAAACGAGTCTGCTTGATTGACGTCTAGGTCATCCGCCCACGTATTGGATGATGAACGAATATCGCCCGATTTAGCCAGTACTCGGCCATGATTATCGACCACCCAAATGCGTGAGCTGTTATGGCTCATGCCTTTAATAATGCTTTCAATTTCAGGTGAGGGCACGAGTACAGTGCCTAAACTGGCGACGGAATCGGTGGCTGATGTGCCGATGATATTCACTAATTGCCGGGTTTTGGCATCGTTGACATTATGAATCGCAAAACCTAGTTTACTGCCGACCATTTCCAGCGGCAGCCTGAATTCAATATTGTAACCTTGCTCTGTTTTGAGCCATTGTCCTTGAATACGCACTTCTGGACTAACGGGCATAGATTGGCTGGGATCAGCGGGTAATTCAAATGCACTTAACCAGCCACTTTGAGTGTTGGCAATAATATAACGCCTGAACTGACCATCGGGCGATTGAGTGGCCATGACTAAATGATCGTTTCTGTCGATGCGCAAACTTTTACGGCTACGAAAAACAACATTTTGATCAGTGACATTAAAAAATCCATATAGGTAACCGCCGTATTTACCCACCATATGGTTAAAGCTGATATCAATTGGCTCGGATTTATTACGTTGATAAAGCACATGTTCATCAGAGTAGTTTAAGGTGCGATGTTGGTATAAGTCCCAATCTGTGAGTTTGCCATCAAGTTGGATCGGGCCCGCTAACGGGTATGCGTATAAGTCGCGACCTTCTTCAACTTGGTTTAAAAAGCTCGCTTGGTTGTCAAATAATTTAGGTCGCTCATGTAAGGCGGTGGCAAGTGCCTGAGTGGTACCTTCCAACGTTTTTTCTTGGCCATAGCGCAAGTACTTTTCCATTTCCCACACATATTCATACCCAAGCCAAGGTAGGCAGAACAAAAACAGTGACAAAATGACAACTTTGGCGCGCAGTCCTATAGGTAAATTCATCGGTTAAATATTGTCCCAGCGATAACCCATACCATACACTGTATCGATACAGTCAAACTCGGAGTCGATAGCGATAAACTTTTTACGAATGCGTTTTACATGTGAGGTGATAGTACTGTCGTCAACGTAAATTTTGGCTTCTTGCATTAAATCTTGGCGACTGCGCACATGACCTGGATGTTTTGCCATAGCGTGTACCATCCAAAATTCGGTCACTGTCAGCTCTATTGGCAGCGATTTCCAATAAACCTGAATACGGTTGCCATCAATGGTGAGGTGACCGCGCTCGAGTAAGTTGTCTTCAATGGGGCTTGAGCCTATGAGTTCTGAACGGCGAAACAGTGCTGCAATACGCGCCAATAAATGAGGAAAACTGACATCTTTGGTTAAGTAGTCGTCAGCGCCTAAACGTAGGCCACAAACGGTATCAAAGTCGCTGTCTCTGGCGGTTAAAAAGATAATCGGTAAGCTACTCGACATCGCCCGAAGTGACTGGCATAGGGTAAAACCACCATCAATTTCATGTTCCAAACCTATATCAATAATGGCTAGGTCAGGTAAACGACCATTAAAGGCGAGCATAGCTGCGGGGCGGTTTGCATAAGCTTGCACGCTATATCCTTGCTGTTGCAGGACATCTTTATAGTTTTCGCGGATAGCGGCTTCATCTTCAACAATGGCAATTCGTTTCATGGGATGATTTCAATTAATGAGCTGATAAATAGATACAGTGCTGACTATACAGGATTTTATCAACCAAAAAAGCCGTCTACGGCAATTGCCATATTGTTGCCACATTTGATCGCCACATTGCCATTTTTGCTCCCCAATAAAGCCATCTATGAGGTGTTTAATAGCGACATAGCGTTAATCAGCAACGCATTAAATGATGCATTGATGATAACGAACGTTTTTTAAACAACCGCTAAAGGGATTCTTTATGAAAAAGCAACTTATTGCCGCAACGATGATCACTACCATGATGGTGTCAAATGTCAGCTGGGCTAATGACACTGATATTACCGATGAACGCGAACATACCGAAGAGCTAGTGGGTTTGAGCTCTGGGATTTTACTTGGCGCTGTGATTGGTGGGCCTGTTGGGGCCATTATTGGTGCATTTACCGGTACTTTTATTGGTAAGTCGGTTGGTGATGATGCTGAGCTTACCGTGCAGAAACAGCAACTGGTAGAGCAAGAACAGCAATTGGCTCAAACCAATGAGCAATTAATGGCTCTGAATGCCAAGCAGCAATCATTGGAGCAAGTATCTGAAAAGTATTATCAATTACAGTCTAATTTAACCGAACAACAAGCCAATCAATTGCAGACGCTTAATGAGCTCACCATAGGTATGAACGTGCAGTTTAAAACCGGATCGAGCCACATTGAACCGCTATTTGAACAACAGCTAGATAATGTGGCTTATATGATGAACCTATCACCTGAATTAACCATTGATCTAACCGGTTATGCCGATCGCCGTGGTGATAATGATTTTAATCAAGCTTTGTCAGAGCAGCGCTTAGCTGAAGTGACGCAATACTTGGTAATACAAGGAATAGCACGTGACCGTTTGCATGGACAAGCTTATGGCGCGACATCGCCAATGCATCAAGAACAAAATTTTGAAAATGACTTTTTTGATCGTCGAGTAACGCTCAAGTTAATGGCGCCGGGTGCTGAACTCGCGGCCAACTAAACGCCGAGCACGGTTTTGCATATCTGTTTGCAAAACGCAGTGCCAAACAATGTCACTAAGTCGATTTTTCTTTTTGTTTTAATGATTACTCATGTCGGCGCAAACAATGATGTTGGCGCTTATACCCAAGCCTCCTGAAGTCAATATGAGCAGGATGTTTGGGTATCTAAGGGTAAGGAGCTACATATGCGCCCGTTTTTTTTGATGCCACATTTTTCTGTAAAGCATGTCTATAAATTACTGTGTTTCGGTTTGTTATTTGTCATTTATGCCTGTGTTACCAGGGCATTTGCCTCACCGTCTGGATATCAAGATAACGATATCAGCCAAGGAACCTTAGTCTATTCTACCCAAAACCAAGTCATACAGGCCTTAGCGCTGGATACACAAGTGAGCATGGATGTGTCGGGTTTGCTTAATCGTGTTACGGTTAAGCAAGTGTTTATCAATGATTCAGATCAATGGGTTAACGGGCGATATGTCTTTCCGCTACCCGACAATGCCGCCGTTGATAGCATGCAGTTACGCATAGGTGACAAGATTATAGCGGGTAAAATCCAACCTAAGAAGCAAGCATTACAGACGTTTGAGACCGCTAAAAAACAAGGTAAACAAGCCAGTTTATTACAGCAACAGCGTCGTAACTTATTTTCATCAGATGTGGCCAATCTTGCTCCGCATGAGCAGTTAATTGTTGAGATCAGTTACCAGCAACAGGTTGAATACCGCGATGGGATGTTTAGTTTACGTTTTCCATTAGCGATTACGCCGCGTTATAACCCGCAAGGGGATCATAATAGCGAGCCGCAACAGCAAACCATGCCGTCTAGCCATAATGAGGTGAAGCCTATAGTTCAAGCCCATTCTCAACTGATGGTTAATATGCAAGTAAATATAGATGCAGGGTTTGAATTGAACTCGCTAAACAGTCTGTATCATCCAATTAAACAGTCAAGTCATGGTCATTATTACAATGTGAGCTTTGCAGGTAAACAAACTGCCGACCGTGATTTTGTGCTGCAATGGCAAGCCAATGTTGGCGCATTACCGCAAGCGGCGACATTTTATCAAACCGGTAAAACCCATGTGACAGATAATAGCAATGACTTTACTGATGCGAAAAATGTTGCAGGGGCAGAGCAAAGACAAGCCAATCCCGTAGATAATAATTTGTACTCGTTAGTGATGTTAATGCCGCCCAGTGTCGAGGTGAGTGAGCAACATCTTATTTCCAGAGAACTGATTTTAGTTATCGACACCTCTGGGTCTATGTCTGGTCAATCGATTATTCAGGCCAAACAAGCATTACAATTTGCCCTCGCTGGGCTGCGTGATATCGACAGTTTTAATATCATTGAATTTAACAGTGACGTCAGTATGTTGTCGGCAACACCATTGCCTGCCAATAGTCGTAATATCAATCGAGCAAATCGGTTTATTCAATTATTAGACGCTAATGGTGGCACCGAAATGCGCGGTGCATTACAAACCGCGCTGGTGGACAGTGTCCAAGCACCACAAAACGATCAAACTGCTAAGCATAACGAGTCCATGTTGCGTCAGGTTATTTTTATGACAGATGGTGCAGTGGGTAATGAACATGAACTGTACCAATTGATTAGTAATCAATTGGGTGACAGTCGATTATTTACTGTTGGCATTGGCTCTGCACCGAATTCAGACTTTATGCGCCGAGCTGCCACTATGGGCCGTGGCACATTTACCTATATTGGTGATGAGGCTGAAGTGCAGCAAAAAATTGAGCAGTTGTTACATAAAATTGAACAACCAGTGCTTACTAATATTGGCTTGTATTACCTTGATGGCAGCGTACCGGATTACTGGCCGACAACCATTAGCGACCTGTACCAAAACGAACCACTTTGGGTCAGCATTAAATCTGCATCACACCAGCAGCAACCGATTATTGTCTCAGGTAATATCAATGGTCAGTATTGGCAACAACAGCTTGATTTTGATGATAATCAAGCAGCAAAAGGCATTGATCTATTGTGGGCGAATGCGCAAATCACCTCACTCGAATTGTATAAAGACAGTAGTAATCGTCAACGTGTTGATAAACAAGTGGAAGCGTTAGGTATCCTGTATCACCTAGTGACCAGCCAAACCAGCTTAGTTGCAGTGGACGTGACACCGGTAAATCCATTAATTGATAGCCCTATTGACGTGCAATTACAGAATCATCTGCCACATGGTTTGCAAGCGGCACCATCGTCGCAAGTGCTGCCGCAAACGGGAACCGCTAGTCGCTTATGGTTATTAATCGGTTTTAGCTTATTAGGTTTGGGTTTACTGCACTATTTATGGTTAAGACAACGCTTACCAGGGCAGGTGTTAGTGATTGAATCAGATGATTAAACGGGAGCCAAATGATGCAGCGAACTATATCAACGACCAAACACTGGATTGTGATTGTGCTGATGAGCGTGCTGGGATGCGGACTATTAATACAGGGAGGTTATATGCAAGCTAAAGCCCATTTTGCGCAATTTTTGATTGAGCGTGCCTTTGAGCAAACCTTAGTGGATAACCAACCACATAAACCCTGGTCGTGGGCCGACACTCATCCCGTGGCGAAAATGCGCGTATTGCAACAGCAAACTGATGGTTTTCAGCCCTTAGGTAGCGATCTATATGTGCTCGCTGGGGCCTCTGGACGTAATTTGGCTTTTGGGCCGGGATTGATGCTAGGCGGCGCTGGGTTAGGGGAGCAGGGGAATACCATTATAGCGGGTCATCGTGACAGTCACTTTATGCGTTTACAATATGTAAAATTGGGCGACATCATCGAGCTATACAGTACCGAGGGGGAGCGAGTGTTATATCAAATAACGGCCACCGAAGTGGTGCATGAAACTGACATGAAGGTGCTTGCTCCTACGGCAGAAAAACACTTAACCTTGATCACCTGTTATCCGTTTGATCAACTTTCTGGTAATGCCGAATATCGTTATATTGTTGAAGCTAAACCTATCGATGCGCAGCCGTTATATAGCTAAGCTATTACCGTCTATAAGTTTATGGTCAAGGTTGGCAAGCTTGACTCTTATGCAATGGTGATGAGTGTTAAATCTAAACTTGAGTCAGTAAGCTGTTGGGGGATCAGGCTTTATCGCCCAAAAAAAAGCAGAGTCCACTATATATTATTAGTGACTCTGCTTTTTATTTCAGACAAGCTGCGGTTAGGCTCTCATGGATTTTTCACCACGTGCTAAACCTACAACACCAGAACGTGATATTTCAATCACCTTGGTCATGTCGGTGAGCGCGTGGATAAATGCATCAATTTTATCGCTGGTGCCAACCATCTGCACGGTATAGATATTGGAAGTCACATCAACAATTTGACCACGAAAAATATCTGCAGTGCGTTTGACTTCTTCGCGTTGATCGCCTTGAGCTTTCACTTTTACTAAGGCAATTTCACGTTCAATGTGGGGTGACTCAGTAATGTTAGCTACTTTTAAAATATCAATAAGCTTGTGCAATTGCTTTTCAATTTGCTCGAGAATATTGGCATCTGCAATCACGGTAATATTTAAACGTGACAAGGTTGTATCTTCAGTTGGCGCTACAGTTAAGCTTTCAATGTTGTAACCGCGCTGAGAAAATAAACCTACCACTCGTGATAATGCGCCTGGTTGGTTTTCAAGTAATACAGAAATAATACGACGCATTAGCTTTTCTCCGTCTTGGTTAGCCACATTTCGTTCATTGCACCGCCACGAATGAGCATTGGGTATACGTGTTCAGTCTCGTCGACACTGATATCAACAAAGACTAATTTATCTTTCATTGCCAATGCTTCAGCTAGTTTTGATTCTAATTCATCAGGGTGATTGATGTTCATACCAACATGGCCATAAGCTTCGGCAATTTTGGCGAAATTAGGCACAGAGTCCATATAGGATTGTGAATGACGACCGGAATAAATCATGTCTTGCCATTGTTTTACCATGCCAAGAAAGCGGTTGTTTAAGTTAATAATTTTCACCGGAGTGTCATATTGCAGTGCGGTAGAAAGCTCCTGAATATTCATTTGGATAGAACCATCACCTGTGACGCATACTACCGTTTCCTCAGGAAACGCCATTTTAACGCCCATTGCCGCAGGTAAACCAAAGCCCATAGTGCCTAATCCACCCGAGTTAATCCAACGGCGAGGTTTATCAAAAGGGTAATACAAGGCAGCAAACATTTGATGTTGGCCGACATCTGACGCCACATAAGCATCGCCATTAGTCAGTTTGTACAAGGTTTCAATCACTTGCTGTGGTTTGATTCTGTCGCTGGTGCGATCAAATTCTAAACTTTGGCGTGAGCGCCAAATTTCAATATCGCTCCACCAAGCAGCCATAGCGGTCGCATCATTGGTGTCGTTCGTTTCATCGAGTAAATCTAACATAGCGTCTAGAATATTATCGGCAGAACCCACAATCGGAATATCGACCCGAACCGTTTTAGAAATAGATGATGGATCAATATCGATGTGCAAAATGGTTGCGTTAGGGCAATATTTTTCAACATTGTTGGTGGTGCGGTCGTCAAAACGGACTCCAATACCAAAGATTAAATCGGTATTATGCATTGCCATATTGGCTTCATATAAACCATGCATCCCCAACATGCCTAAACTTTGTTTGTGGGTGCCAGGAAATGCACCTAAGCCCATTAGGGTACTGACCACTGGGATGTTCAAGCGCTCTGCAAGCGCCAGAATTTGCGCGTCACAACCCGAAATTATCGCGCCACCACCGACATATAACACAGGTTTTTTAGCCGCTAATAAAGCTTGCAAGCCACGACGGATTTGGCCTTTATGACCAACAGTTGTTGGATTGTATGAGCGCATTTTTACGCTATCTGGATAAATATAATCATGCAGTATATCTGGGCTTAAGCAGTCTTTTGGCAAGTCAATTACCACAGGGCCTGGGCGACCTGTTGCTGCAATAAAGAAGGCTTTTTTGACTGTTTCAGGAATGTCTTTAGCGTCGGTTATTAAAAAGCTGTGTTTTACGATAGGGCGTGAGATACCAATCATGTCACATTCTTGGAAGGCATCATTACCAATCAAATTACTCGGTACTTGACCAGACAGCACTACTAGCGGAATTGAATCCATGTACGCGGTGGCTATCCCGGTAATTGCGTTGGTTGCACCAGGGCCTGAGGTCACAAGTACCACGCCGACTTTTCCGGTAGCGCGTGCGTAGCCATCAGCCATGTGCACGGCAGCTTGCTCATGACGTACTAAGATGTGTTCGATACCGGATATTTTGTGCAGAGAATCGTAAATGTCTAACACCGAACCGCCGGGGTAACCGAAGATATGGCTGACACCTTCATCAATTAATGAGCGCACGATCATACTCGCGCCAGAAAGCTTTTCCATGAAATACATCCTTATTAAGTTACCGTATGGTAAACAGTATCTTGTATACAACGACGGTAATCGTTTTATCAATAAGCTTGAAGGATAATTCAAACTCGAAGATTGAATATTGCTGTCGTAATATTCAATGGCTGGTTTTATCGTTACTGAAGCAGTAACTTGCCTCCATCTTATGTAAATTTATTTTTACTGCAACCCCTTTGGTTAATTATTTTTGTTTGTTGAAATAGTTTCATGTTTATGATTTTTATTTAGGGGTTGAAAGCCGTGGGTGTTTATCAATAAAGCGCTGTACTATTTATACTGAAGTTAACAGCTAAATATTAGCGACTTAGCAACCTAATTAGCGGTCGAATGTGGCATTGCAGGAATCTACTTAAGTGTATGGAGATGAAAATCGAGTTCAACTGAGTTTCAATTCATATGGGAAATAGCGTGTTTGATTTGCCTTACTTTTACCGTGGTCATAACGATTTTGCTTGGTATAGTCATTTAATCGCTGCTGAGCCAGGGATTGGTGAATCAAGATTACACACTTGAATGATGGCTATATATTGGGTAGTTTTTTATTACTAGCTGGATGAGTGCTGCGATTTTCTTTGCTGTTTATTGATTAATATGTGCTAAACAACAAGGCCAGAGAGTCACTGGGAAGTTGCCAGATTAGTACCTTGTTCTGATCTGTATTAATCAATGAGTTAAGCTAAGGGGAGGGTTGACTGTTTTGGCTCTCTCATAAGAATAAAGCCACCGATATCGATGACTTTATTTGTGGTAATACTTTATTGATTAAAGGGTCTTATTTTTCGATAAGGTACTTTGAAAAAACTGACATAGCCCGACTAATAAAATAGCGCCAAGCATCAAGGCTGCAAAAGGCACAGCGGTACCGTCATAAAAATACGCCAGCAGTGGCCCCGCGACGGCGCCAAAACCAAAGCGTAGCGTACCAATGACTGCGGTGGCAGTACCGGTTTCTTGCTTGAATTTCATTAATACAATGGCGTCGGCATTGACTGACATCACCCCTAGCGAGCCCATTAAAGGAATAAGCATTAACACGGTAAAGTGATAACTTAAATCGAGTAAATTAACGGCTAGCAGGCCAGTTGCGGCAATGACTCCGAAGAAAGTTGACACATGTAACATCCGTTTGGAGCCGAATCGGCTAACCACTCTAGAGTTGACAATGTTGGCGAGCATCAAGGCTCCCACATTGGTGCTAAATAAAATCGCAAACAGCGATTTATCTAAATTAAACACTTCCATGTAGATAAAAGGCGAAGCGGTTAAGTAACAAAAGAAAGCAAACGAAGTTAATACACCGCTGGATAAATTCAGTTTGACGCCATTGCGAGCAAAGACTGTGTAGTAGCCGCCTAAAAAGGTCTTTTGACTGCGACTGCCTAGGTCTTTATCGCTGGGCATTTTTAGTTTAAATAATACTAAGACTAATAATGTGATGGCATAACAACTTTGGCTTAAGAAGATAAGATGCCAATCGCCGAGTTCCATAATCAAACTGCCCAAAGTAGGTGCAAGTAATGGCGCTAACATCATAATAAGGCTGACATAAGACATGCCTTTGGCGGTATTGTCGCCATAAATCTCTTTAATGTAGCCAGGCACCACAACCGTGGCAGCAGCACCAATCAGAGCTTGTGCAAAACGCAATATCAAAAATTGTTCAATACTGGTACTTAATGCAATAAGTAAGCTAATAATCGTGAAACCTAATAAGCCAAATATGACCAGCGGACGTCGGCCTATCTTATCGGCCAATGGGCCAAATATCAGCATGCCTAATGCATAGCCCGCCAGATAAATACTCAGCGATTGTTGCACTGTCGTGATGTCGGTATCAAACCCTAAGGCCAATGTAGACATCGCTGGTAAGTACATGTCGATGGCTAAAGGAGTGATGGCGACAATCGCGGCAAGCATAGGTATTAACATCGCTAAGTGGGGAATACCCGCTGATACTGGAGATGAGTTGGACTTTGATGGCGATACCACGGGAACCTCATGTGCTTTGTGCGTTTTTGCTGAAAATGGCGAAAAATTTTCGTTAGTTTACCACGCTATGGCGCATTTTCTGAGCCTGAATTTGTAATGAATAATTTAGCTAAATAGCATTTACATTAAGGCAATAGAGTGAATTCAAATAGAACAAAAATGCAACATTTTTGTCATTAAAACTTCACCTTGATTGTCTAAGTTATTGGCATTATTTTGCATAACTTAATTCGGAACTTTAGTTTATGAAACGCTTCCCTCAAGGTAAAACGGCACTACTGGTTTCTTCAATCATGGCCACTATGTTGCTAACGGCATGCAACGGTGACGATGGGCAAGCGGGGGCTCAGGGCATGGATGGCACCAATGGTGACGTTGGGTTGTCAGCCCTGGTTGCGTTAACCTCTCTTGCTGTCGGCGATGCACAATGCCCATTTGGCGGCCAGCAAATTGAAACCGGAGTAGACATCAATAGTGATGGTGTTTTAGATGCAAGTGAAGTTGATGCGGCACAAACACAAATAATGTGTAATCAAGCCCATAATACTCTGAGCGCTGATTTAGTGGGGCGTTATCAATCAGGTGTTTATGGTCTTAGTGCCGCAGAAATTGTTGATTATCATCCGGCAAGCCAAAGCGCATTTGTCGTTAATGCTCAAAGTGGCAAAGTTGATGTCGTTGATTTATCGATGTTAACTCAAGCGCCGGTTTACGCTGAAGCAGGTTACAGTTTAAATAATCTCAGCAAAAAAACGGACTTAAATATCAGTGTCGATACTGGCTTAACTTTATTAGGTGCAGTTAACAGCGTCAGTGTATCGGGTAATTTACTCGCCGCTGCCGTTGAACGAGCAGACGCCTTAGGTAATGCGACCCAGGGTAATGGCATAGTTGCATTTTATCGTTTATCAGACAGTGAGCTACCCCAGTACTTGTCATTTGTTGACGTTGGAGCATTACCCGACAATGTCGTGTTCAGCCCTGACGGTAGCATGTTGTTAGTCGCCAACGAAGGTGAGCCAAATAGCGCTTATGATATCGACCCTGAAGGTTCTATCGCGTTAATTGCAATCACTAATGGTGTGCCTGCCACAACGGCTACCCTAATCGGTTTCAATGATTTTAATGTTGGTGGTTCACGTAATGCAGAACTGAGTCCATTAATTAAGATCAATGGCCCTGGAGCGAGTGTCGCGCAAGATTTAGAACCTGAATATATTGCCGTGTCGCCAGACAGCCAAACAGCTTATGTCAGTTTACAAGAAAATAACGCCATTGCAGTGATTGATATCAAGGCGGCAGCGGTAAAAAATATTATTGCTTTAGGGCTTAAAGACTTTGGCTTAGACGCCAATAAAATCGATGCCAGTGATAAAGATGATGCCATAAATATACAGGCTTACGCTGGGGTGTATGGTATGTATCAGCCAGATACGATAGCCAGTTATCGCTGGAATAATACTGATTTTATTGTCACCGCCAATGAGGGGGATTCACGGGATTACGCCGGTTTTTCCGAAGAGGCTCGTGCTGCAGATCTAAGCTTAGATCCAAACCATCCACAATTTGCCGCAGCGCAAGATAAAACACAGCTTGGCCGCTTAAAAGTCACTACCAGTATGGGTGATGATAATAATGATGGCTTAATGGATAAAATTGTTGCTTATGGCGGGCGTTCATTTTCGATTTGGACTGCAGATGGCCAGCAAGTATTTGACAGCGCTGGTGATTTTGAGCGAATTACGGCTGCGATATTGGCAATGAACTTCAATAATAATAACGATGAAAACAAAGGTGATAGCCGCAGTGACGATAAAGGTCCAGAGCCAGAGGCACTCGCTCTTGGCCAAATAGGCTCACGCACTTATGCCTTTATTGGTTTAGAGCGTACCTCTGGATTTATGATTTACGATATTACTAATCCATTTGCCGTATCGTTTGTCGATTATGTCAGCAACCGTAACTTTGATGCTGATTATGTCATTGATACCGATACTGGTGAGGTTGAAGGTGATGCAACATTAGCAGGTGATTTAGGCCCAGAAGGGATGAAGTTTATTGCCAGCCAATATAGCCCGACAGGCTTGCCATTGTTACTGATTGGTAATGAAGTTAGCGGCACCACAACTGTGTATCAACTAAAATTACAGTGATGCATTGATGCTTTTTTATCGCCAAAGCGAATGACCGTGTTGCGATAGTGAGTATCTAACAAGCCGAGCATAATATGCTCGGCTTTTTTTGCTGCGTATGTCCCATCCTGAAATATGTTTATTTATCACCGGTGAATATGTCGTAATTAATTTGAAATAAAACTATGATAACAACCTAGATTATAAGTATTGAGGTTGTTGTGGTACTGAGTCGCTTGTATGATTTTATGCCTGGTTTAGAGACCTTCTCTCGTTACGAGCGAAGCTGGCTCAAGGATGATGTTCGCGCCGGTTTGTCTGTTGCCGCGGTTGCGTTACCCGTGGCAATTGCTTATGCGCAATTAACCGGAGTGAATGCCGCGGTGGGGTTGTACTCTTGCGTGTTACCTATGATCATCTACGCTTTATTTGGCACCTCAAGACAACTTATTGTTGGTCCCGATGCGGCAACTTGTGCGGTTATTGCTGCGGTAGTGACACCTTTAGCGGCCGGCGACAGCCTTAAACATTGGCAATTAGTAATGACCATGACCGTGATGACCGGTTTTTGGTGTTTAATCGCCAGTCGATTTAAATTAGGTGTATTAGCGGACTTTTTATCAAAACCTATTCTAATGGGACTACTCAATGGTGTCGCCATTACCATTATTGTCGGCCAATTTTCGAAAATATTCGGCTTTACCTTTGATGAAAAATACTTACTTGAACGCTTAGGTGGTGCGCCAAGCTATTTGTCGCAAACCCATATTCCGACGCTATTGATGGCCATCCTTACTGTAATTGTCTACTTTGCAATGAAACGCTTTAAACCGACTTGGCCAGCGTCGATGTTTGCTATTGCTGTTGGCGCCGCTTTAGTGTGGCTTTTCCACTTAACCGACTATGATATTGCGGTGATTGGAAGCGTGGCAGGAGGAATGCCATCATTTCAAACACCAGTGTTTAATATCGGTATCGCTCGTGAGTTAGTCATGCCGGCGCTCAATTTAGCGATGGTGAGTTTTGTCAGTATGATGCTTACCGCACGCAGCTTTGCTGCTAAAAATGGTTATGACATTGATGCCGATAAAGAGTTTAAAGCCTTAGGTTTAGCCAATATTGCTTCTGCTCTCTCGCAAGGTTTTGCTGTTAGTGGCGCAGATTCTCGTACGGCTGTAAATGATGCTAATGGCGGAAAAACCCAATTAGTGTCCGTGATTGCGGCTGTATTGATCGCTATTGTGGCAGTGTTTTTAACCACGCCGTTAGAGTTTATTCCCAGTGCAGCATTGGGCGTTGTGTTAGTGATAGCCTCAATACATCTTATCGATCTGAAAGCGCTGTGGGGATTACGTTTACGCGATCGCCAAGCATTTTATTTGGCCTTAACAACTTTCTTTGCTGTTCTGTTTATTGGCGTTATTCCCGGAATTACCCTTGCGGTGCTATTGGGATTATTTCAGTTTTTACGAACGGTCATGCGACCAACAGATCAAGTGCTCGGGCTTGATGCCAAAGGGATAATTCGTAGTGTTGATAGCAGCGATAAAGCCGCATCTGTGCCAGGTGTGTTCATTTATCGATTTAATTCTCCACTGACTTATTTTAATGCTACCTACTTTAAACGACGTCTGCTTGAACGATTTGCTCGTCAGAATCAACAAGAAACCATTGAGTGTGTGATTATCGATGCGGTGCCATGTTTTACCCATTTAGATTTGAGCGTAATGGCTATGTTGACCGACATCAATGCATTATTACGTAAACGCGGAGTGAGTTTGGTATTGGCAGGGCGTAAACGACAATTAATTAGTTGGTTTGAACAAACCGATATGGTGTCTGGAGAAGAAGGCATTACAATTCATTCAGACTTATATCTCGCGTTAAAGATGCACCAAAGTCATGTTGCTGCTTATGAGTCTCAACGCTTGGATGATGCTGATCAGGATGGTTCGACAGAGGTGATACTGTCACATAGCCAAATTTAACCATTAGGGTTCGCTGTTGTTGTGTGTTAGGTTTGATTAAGTTAATGAATTTAAATGCTTTTAATAAGTGTTGTTCAGAGCGTATTTATTATATAAAATCGCCAAAAATAACCAAGGTATGGCAATCATACCTTGTAATGACGCCCCCTCGAAAATCAGGCCCTTAATTTCCTTCCTGGGCCCTTGAGTAAAGTAAAAAGCGTAGTCTTTCTGTTGGATGTGGCATGTATGGTTTCGCAAGTAAGTGAAGCAATGCTGGATGTGATCGCAGATGCGTTAGTCGATAAAGGGTATATCCTCTTATCAGATATCATTCCTGATTATGTAAGTCTGGCCTTGCTTGAAAAAGTGCAAGCTCAGCGCGATATTGATTTTAAACAAGCCGCCGTTGGTCGAGGTTTTGAGCAACAAATTAATCCTGATATTCGTTCGGATAAAATTAGCTGGCTAGACAATCAAGACCCTATTGACCGTGAATATTTGTCGATGATGAGTCAACTTAAAGATGGCCTTAATCGTCGTTTGTTTATGGGGCTATTTGACTTTGAAAGTCATTACGCAGTTTATGAGCCGGGGGCATTTTATAAAAAACACCTCGATGCGCTGCACGGCAGCCAAAACCGCATTTTATCGACAGTCTTTTTCTTAAATTCTGACTGGCAGGAAAACGACGGTGGTGAGTTGATTATTTATGATGAATCTGATTTAGCTCTAGAAGTGGTTAATCCTAAAATTGGAACCTTGGTGCTGTTTTTAAGTGAACGTTTCCCTCATGAAGTGAGACCGACAATGAAAACTCGCAACAGCATTGCCGGATGGTTTAGGGTTAGTCACGCTAATCATGGCTTTTAATCATATCGCTGTCAGCCTGGTGCTGTGATAAGCCCTTTTTAAGATAATCTTTTAGTCACAACAGAAAACAATGTTTTTAGAATATCAATAAAAACATTGTTGCCGTTGGCTGTATATCTATATGCAGTTAAGGTAATGTAACCTATCAACAACAGGAGCATTAACTTGAGCTGGATTAATAGACAAGATTGCTTAATTGGCGAGCATGTTATTTTAGAACCATTATCATTAGACCATGTTCCTGGTTTAATTTTAGCTGCTAACGACGGTGAATTGTGGACTTTATGGTACACAAACATCCCCGATGCTTCGGGAATGAAAGCGTATGTCGAGTTTGCACAAGCCTGTGAAAACCGAGGTGAAGCCGTTGCATTTGCCGTGCGTGATAAAGTGTCTGGTAACATTGTTGGTAGCACTAGAATTTGTCATTGGGATCAACCCAATCGCAGACTTGAAATTGGCTACACTTGGTATGCTAAATCCTATCAGCGTACGGCCATAAATACCGAATCTAAGTTATTAATACTCCGTTATGCTTTTAATACCTTAGACGCCATAGCAGTTGAATTTAGAACTCACAGGCATAATCTCGCCTCACGAAATGCAATTGAACGACTCGGTGCCAAGCAAGATGGCATATTACGCAATCATAAAATCCTAGCTGATGGTACTATTCGTGACACGGTCGTGTTTTCGATTCTTGAAACCGAATGGCCTCTAGTGGAACCGTTTTTAACATCACGTTTAACGCATTATCAATCTTAATATTACCGACTAATTTCTAAACATGAAGGGAAAGAACCATGAATAAATCTGCTATGTGGATTTTTACTGTATCGGCACTTTGCGCCAGCATGACCGCACGTGCAGAAGATGCTGCAGAAAAGGCATTTACTGATGAGTTAATCGAATGTGCAGCTTATTATCAAATTAGCTCTGAAGCGATTGGTGCGATGAATGCACCACAAATGAAAGCAGTCGGAGACCGTTTAAAAACGTCCGCAGTTGATGCGGTTGCTATTGCGGGAAAGTATCGCGCGCCTGCGCAAGTTGAAAAAGATGTGATTGCCGCTAAACAACAGCAAATCGATAAATTAGCCGGCTCGAATAACTTAGGTGGACTGATGGCAAAGTACAAAGATTCTTGTAAATCCATTGTCACTGAACCACAAAAACGCTTAGATTATTGGACTATGGCGACGATGTAATGGCGTCATATTAAGTGAATATAAATAACCACGTATAGTTTTCTATCGTGGTTATTTTTTTAGCCATTGCCCTTGGGGCGTTTGGATCATATGCCCAGGTTCTGCTGCTTCAATGGCTTTTTGCGCCGCGAGTGTCGCGACTTCATCAATGCTCACGCTATGTCGTTTGGCGATCGATTGATAATAGTATTTCCGTTTAGCATTAACGGATAATACTAGCTGTTTTGCCTCAGGAGTGTCGATAATTAACCCTAAATAACCATTCGGTTGCTCACCCACTATTCTTGCTGCTTTAGCCTCTTGCAATGTCATTGACCACGTACTAGCACTCCATAATAAACTGGTTAAGCATAGTGCTGTAGCGAAAGTGAAAGTTGATTTCATCTTGATCACCTCTGCTTAAAATAACTCATCATTTTCGAGTAAATTATTGAGTTCTTTATCCACTCTAATTTTAATTTCATGCTCAATTTTTACATTTAAGTTAATCACGATAGGCTTATCGGGCGGTTCTATTTTTACTGTTGGCGTACAAGCTGATAGGCATAACGATGCCATTATGGTGCTGATACTGATTAAATATAGCGATGAATATTTCACGTAGACGATCCTTTTATGCTGCTATTGGATTTTTGTTTCAATCTTGTTTTGTAGTTGATTGCCAATCTGGGTGCTTTTGTATAATTGAATCAGGTTCTCTTGATGAGTGTAATTGAGGTGGACAGGTCGCTCAATTCCGCGGCTGTTACCTTTAACACCCAAGTTAAGCACGGCATCTCCATTGGGCGTCATGTCAAATGTGCTCGCCAACTCAGTGTAGTTAAGATGCTCAAGTGCGGTAAATACCAATCCAAGATAGGGTTGAGATAATTCTAGTCGATCTATGGCAGGATTTCCGGCTACTTCAATTAATCCTCCAGGCTTACGCGCTGCAAGTTTGCCACCGGATATTGTCACTTTGCCATCTGTTAATTCTGCTGGAAGTACGCCATCAAATAAGCCATTGGCTTTAACTCCTACTTGGGGTTGTTCTTCTAAAAACTTATCTAAACTAAGACCTTGTAATAACAAGTATCCATAAGATTTATCATGCAGTTTAAGCACAAATTCAGGTAATAGAAAACGTCCATCTAGCATGTCGCCACTGGCGGTAAGATTAATGTTAGTCTCACTTAATCCGGTGACCTGTTGTAACCAGTTGGTCGGCAGTTTATTGCCATCTTTATTGAGTTCAATATTGGCATTAACATTTAAATTAGTGAGCGATAAGCCGATTTTAGCTTGCTGTAAACTGATTGCCGTTTGTGGACAGACAAGCTTACTGTGAGCAAAGTGTTTTGCATCTGCGGCCGTATTCGGCGCATCGTAAGTTTGTTGCCAGTTAAATTGGCATTGAGCAAAAACTTCACCGCCGTTAAATGTTTTATCTTGCCATTGCCCAGATAAAGACGATAACTGCTGTTCAATCTTCATCTCAAATTGACTGCTATTGTCTATTTCGCTTAAGGCAAATCCAGCAATGAGTTTACTGTGGCCCTGTATAGTAAAGTCATTCGGCAAGGGTTGGACTTTTTGCAATGTATTTAGTGCGGTTTCAATGTCGGTATCGAATGTCCATTGTCCTGCTAGTGATAAGGGGCTTTTCTTATCCGCAAATTTAAGCAAGTGGTAGCTGCTTAAGGTAAGAGTATCGAGTTGCCATTGCTCATTACCGATCAATAGTCCTTTGGATAAGTTAAGTTGTTGAATGACATTTAACTGGTTTAGCGCAAGCAAAGGCTGGCGGCGATTGTTACCGATCTGTTTGGTGATATCGAGTTGATTGACACGCCATGCTATGTCGTTAGTCGCTGGGGTTTGTAACCACTTGTCTAATGACGTTTGTAAAGAGTCATCTCTATGTAATCCAAGGGATAACTTTTGGTTAAACGCCACCTCAGCTTTATTAATCACTCCCTCTATGGTCGATAATGCGTTTTTGCCTGCATGCGTTGCTTGCTGGCCAATAAGCTGACCAATTTGAATCTTGAAAGGGGCCAGATCAATTTGAGTCGTGTCTGGTTTGAACACTATGGTAGAGGTGTCATTGACCGTAAGCCCAAATGTCTCCCATTGCGCCGACGTTGTTTTGGTTTGTTTAGTTTGCTGTTGATTCTCACTGGTTACACTGCGTGAAATACTACTGTGATTAATGGCAAAGCTAGAGCTTGAATCTAACGATAGCGCGAGTTGATCTTGTTGTTGCGATATTTTACCGACTAAATGTAGTTTAGCCTCTGACAATAACAGCTGATCTAAAGCAATTTGCGGAAATAAAGCTTTAATATCAACAGTACTTGGAGCTGAAGGCGATGCTTGTAAAGCCGCCTTTTGATTTGTGCCAGTTATGGGATCTGTTATCCCAGTGTCGTCAGTGGCGAGTGTTACTGCTTGCTGTTGTTCGGTTTGGTTTATGGCGGCATGCGATGATAAAGCCATATCCAAGTCAAAATCACTGCTAAATTGTTGGTGACTATTCAATGTGGTGTGGGCCAAGGTTAGCTGACTTTGCAGTAGTAATCCCTCAATGCTCAGCTTCAAGTCCGGCAGTGTTATTTGTAACGGTAACATATCATTTTGTAAGGGAATAACCGCTTCGATAGGGGAGTCCATGTGCACATCAATATGGGCCTGCTGAGAAGCCAACTTAGGCGTAAGTTGATCAATAGCATGTATTATTTGATTATCATGATCACCGGCAAATAATCTAATCAGCTTATTTCTGTCTTGTTCTGTTGGTGACAGTTGATAGTTAATGGGCTCTATGTTGAGTTTAATCGCGAACGCGTTAGTGGTTTTGTTGTCGGTTAAGGTTGTTGATATTGGGTAGTTACCCATATTTAGGATTAATTTAATTGGCTGCTGCGGCGCAAAATATACACTTGGCCACAGTGGAGAGTGCAAGGATAGTCCATCAATTGATTGTTGGCTGCTGATCTCACCGCTCATTAAGTCAACTTTACTATGGGCTGTCCACTGGCCTTTCACTGTGAGTTGTTGCTGACGGATGGGTTGCAGTATTTGTGATAACTGTTGCTGTAAGCCATTAAGCATATTATTAGCTTGTGCTTGTTGTGACTGCTGCTTGCTGTTTAATAAATGTAAATATTGATCTAATGACTCAAGCCCCTGATAACTTAAGCCCAAATCAACCAGCGTATTAAATTGCCACGCTTGTTTATCTAAGGTGGCATCAAGACTAAATAATGGAAAATCATTAAAGCGCCACAAGGTATTTAACTGACCTTCTGGGGTTAATGTGAGCTTGTCCATTTTTAACGTATTGTGCTGTGGATCATCTTTATCCAGAAGTGGCAGCTTAATGTTAATCTCGCCTAATTCAATCATGGGTAATTTAGCCAAGTTGAGCTGCATTGACGCCGGCGATTCTTCTGTTTGTTGAGACTGACGAATAAAGAAACTGTCGCCTAAATCGACATAAACACTGTGTGTTTTGATACTAATAATGTCGTCAGCACTGATTTGTTGATTTTTAAGAATTTGCAGGCTATCTCGCAGCTCAAGGTTAAATTCTTGGATAGCGATATGACTGTCTTCCACTTTCAATACTAATCTAGGAATATAAATATGGTTAAACGACACATATTCGGCATCAAAGTTAAGCACTTCGATATGATTGTCGGCGAGTAAATTATTGAGTATTTTGACTGTAATGGGTTTGGCATTTTCGAAAATGATCCACACTAAGGCCACTGTACAAAACAGCACAAAGAGTAAGATCTTGTTAACGGTCAAAATGCGCAATAGTGACTCACTTTACGTTTGCTTGGTTAAGGGCATATGTGTTTGTTGGTCATGTATTTTTACATGACCTTGACTGTGATTACTCATCGCGACACCTTGTTGATTATAAGACATTTAGCGATATAAATTGGCTCATAAATGCTATTGCCAAAAAGAGGCTATTTAACGGTATAGCGATTAAAAAGTGAATTAGTTTAGCATGTTATTAGCAGTAGATTATTAAAATATAACACATTATTAATCTGTGGACTGTTCAAATTTTAAGACGTATTTAGCTGCAGTTCATGACAATTTGATGCCAGACAGAGTTTACCAAGTGTCATGATGCATTATGTGTGAGCGATAATGCCCGAGTAAGTAACCACAAATACTGCCGCAAGCGGCGGTTAAATAATCTTGCTTATTTGATAGAAGAAATTTTTATCAGGAGTGGAGTGATTTAGCGACTGTGTCTCTAAAACGGTGTCTCTAAAAACGGTGTTTCTTTAACGATGTCTCTAAGACTTGTGCTGCATTTCTTAATCACGTGTTGAACCGCTTATCTCGAGTCAATGTTCACCATAAAAGTTCAACTGTATCTGAGTTTCATGTGGTATTTAATTCAATAAAAAAGGCGCATATGAGCGCCTTTTTATTGCCGATTAAGATGGCAAGCTTTTTCGTTTAGCTTATCAAAGGTTCAACAACCATGTGTTGTAGTTCAATTGGGGCTATGGCATGAAGAGCATCCATTGCAGCACCCACTAAAGTAATTTTTCCTACTGATGATTCAACTAATACAGCACGCTTAATCTCGCTATATTGGCGGTTATTACGGATCAGATTTGATAACGCCATTTGCATAGGCTGCATTGATGGATTAAATGCTGCACTTTCAGCATAGCGACCACAGAAAGTTGCGCCATCCTTGGTTTCAAGAACTACAGCGGCATTATTGTTGGTGTATGGCGCATAACTTAGGCCCATTTGATCAATGGCTTCGATGATCATTGGGTCATCAGAATCACAATTAAATTCTTGCTGACGTTTACTTAATAGCGGCATGGTGACATCTAAGTCAGCAGGGCCAAACGCATAAGGCAAATAGTGTGCTAGTGTTTTAGTTTCTTGCTCTGGCAAATGAATTCTAATCTTACTGCCATTGACTAGCTCATTCATAAATTGGCGACAGTGGCCACAAGGGCTGAAGTTGACAATAATATCAACAATTTCTGTTTCACCGGCCAGCCAAGCGTGGCTGATTGCACTTTGTTCAGCGTGTACGCTGTGAAATAGCGCTTCTCCGGGTAATTCTAAATTAGCGCCCATGTACAAGTCGCCACTGGCACCTTTTGCGATAGCGCCTACGTAGAATTCGCTGATAGGAGGGTTAGCCAGTGCAGCTGCAATAGGTAATAAATCCATTAGCACTTGTTGTTCTGGTTTGCCGCTTGCTTTTACAAGCTCAGCAAATTGAATCGCATCAATATGACCACAAAATTGCTCATGAAGTATTGGCACAAGTGCGGTAGCCAAAGGCTTGTCTAGTTGAGTAATGCTCTCTAAAAATCGATTTTGCATTCCCTTATCCTTAGATGAAATAAATTGTGTAAAGTGAAAGTTCACTATAATGATTGTAAATATTGGTATAGGGCTTTTAATAGCTTTTGTTTGTGTTCATTCTCGCTGGTTTCTTCGACCAGATTTTCGAGTTTTATCACATAATCAGCATTCGATAATCGTTGTTGACAGAAATCACGCCATTTACGAGCTTCACTGTCGCTTAATGTTTCTGGGTAATTACGGGCCCTAAAGCGAAACAACATTTCATTGATACGAGGATCATCAAACTGCAATGCTAATGCGGCTAAATTATGGGGTGCTGTATGGCAAATAATGTCCATTTTCGTTTTATCGGCATGGCTGAAAAAACCACCGCTGTAGAGCATTAAATCAGGATCAGTAATCGGTTTACGGTCTGATTCAAGTTCAAAGACTTGGTTTAGTTTTTCACGCAATTCTGGGTGATTTTTTAGGCGTTTATATTGCTCGCGTGCAAATGCTTTATCAAACTGTAATTTTTCTGTTACCTCATCGTCAAGTAATTTTGGTGAACCGATAAACGGGCACTTGTTCAGATGAATTTGTTTAAGTGGTATCGGCAGCTCGTTTTCGGCCAGATTTTGACGCGAGGTGTACATACGATCGCTGATTTCTTGGGCCGACAAGGTTAACAAGGGAGAAATGTCCATCGCCAAATTAACGCAGATCACTGCGTTTTTATTCGTTGGATGATAGGCCACTGGTGCAATCAATGTGGTACAGCCTTGCAGCGCACTAATTTTTGAACTGACATGAACCAATGGCTGCATTTTTAGCACATCAATATGATCCGCAACCGCTTGTTTACGTCTTAAGTTAAAATAATATTCATACAGTTTAGGCTGTTTTTGCTTGATTAATTTAGCCATAGCGATGGTGGCATAAACATCTGACATAGCATCATGAGCTTTTTCATGACTTAAGCCATTGGCTTGAGTGAGTAGTTCGAGCTTAAAACTCGGTGAGCCATCTTCTTTCATTGGCCAATTAATTCCGTCGGGACGAAATGCATAGCAAGCACGAACTAAATCAATAATGTCCCATCTCGAATTACCGTTTTGCCACTCGCGTGCGTAAGGGTCAATAAAGTTACGATAAAAACCATAACGACTGACTTCATCATCAAATCGTAGTGAGTTGTAGCCTACAACACAGGTGTTTGGTTGACTAAATAAGCCATTGATACGTTTCATAAACTCTGCTTCTGGTATACCTTTAAGGTTAGCCAGTTGCGGGGTTATACCTGTAATGAGTATAGCTTCGGCAGCAGGTAAATAATCTGGTGCAAGTTTACAATAAAAGGTTTCAGGCTCACCAATAATGTTCAATTCTAGATCGGTTCGAATACCTGCAAATTGTGATGGTCGATCTTTACTTGGATTCGCCCCAAATGTTTCGTAATCGTGCCAAAATAGGGATGGTTGATTATCATGATTTATGTTCATTTATTTTTACTCATTTTTCTATTTAACATCATGTAAATCATGATTAATTCCATTTTAAATCACTTTATTCAATTTAATTGAATTGGCTTTGCTTTGCTATTAGGGCATCTGTGTACATATTTTTAATGTGTCATAAACTCTATATATCAATACTAAATATGTACGCAGGCTCTAAAAATGTCTTTATCTGACACACTGTTACGCTCTATAAACGGCAAACCATATTCAGGTAAATCTGAGCTTTCAGACCGCGATGGTTTAAGTGTGCGCATCAGTGATGCTGGAACCATTACCTGGCAGTATCGCTTTCGATTTCCCTCGTCGCCAGCGCGTTTAACCTTAGGTCGATACCCTGATGTCAAACTGGCTGAAGCCCGAAAATAGATACCAGAACTTAGAAACTCATTAGTTAATGATACAGATCCAAGAGTGTATTGGAAACAACGCAATACCCGAAGAAGCAGATCAACCGTTAGGTGCTGTTGTGAACAATTCCTATTAAAGCAAAGTAATTCTTTAAAGCCTGTTACTGTAGCAACATATGGGTCATGTTTTAAAGTTCATTTGTTTGCTTGGTTTTAAGACCGGTTAGTAGAAGATATTACTCTGGGTAAATGGATTGATTTCTTTGGTCAAAAGTCGAAAAAGAATAGGGTAACATCTGGTGCAATTCTCAAACAGTTGAAAATAGTTTTAAATTGGTATGTTAGGCGTCAGTTGACCACCAACGTTGATGTGCTCCAATTAAGAGTATCTGATATTGGTTCTGCTTCAACAGTCGGTTCAAGAGTCCTAACTATTTTAGAGTGCGGTAAAATAAATGGGTCCTTCTGGATCGGTACACTGCGGGGGAGGACAAGCGCAGTGCTTCACTACATATGAGAAATTTAGAGGGTTGTGTTGTTGTTTTATAGCTTTGATCTCTGCCAATCAATTTTACCTAAAAATTAAACTCATTAAGTGAATGAATTAATGGTTTACCCTACATTTGATGGTGCACAATTCCACTCAACTTTTGATCATCTTAAACCGCAACTTTTGATCGCCTAAAACTTTGTTTCTATCACTTCAGTTTGATGCTAAATATTTTGTATCAGTCATTACTTCCCCCTTTACGTGACCTGCACTGTACTTATTTACGGTTATAATGAGTTTTGAGAGCATAATAAGAATGTGTGAACAAAAAGCAGTCTAAAGGACTATGTTGAGAAAAATAGGCTGTTCTAATATTAATATTGTTTGGTTTATTTTTTACATTCGATGTTGACACTTTTAACGTGTAATTTATGTTTTTTATTTGAGTGCAAGAGTAATTAAATTACTTTATTTCAAATGTATAGGAAATGTAGGATGTTATTAATCAATAACTTAAACAGTCGGTTTTATCGGTCGAGCCGTTCAATAAGCGTTATGTGTCATCAATCTAAAGTTGTCTTTATATTCGAAAGGGTGAATTCGAATATAGGTTTTTATTTTCACCAACAACTGAAAAGGATATCAAGATGAAAAATATATCGTTAGTTTTTGTTATTATAATGTTATTTTCGCTAAATCAGACTGCCTTAGCAGAAAAATCAGGCTCCGAACCCCCACTTTTGAAAAGTAATTGCACTTTACCGGATTGGAATGGTGGGTCTGTAAATTACTATAAAACATGCACTGATATCGAAGTAAAGGATTGTACAATTCATGCTAGTTGTAAGCGAATTGATGGTTCTTATAGGAATGCAACATTTAGCTTAGGTGTGTTTTATAACAAATGTCCAACGAGCTGGGGTAGTAGGGCGTTATCTAACATTGACGGGCGCCTATGTTGCAACTGGGCGGGACAGCCATCAATGTGTGGTGGCTAAAATAAAAAGGACGGGGTTATTTAATTCCAGGGTATGCTCTTGAAAATAACCCCGTCCCCTCTAACTTCGTTTGAACCAAAATTCGGGAAGGCCGCAAAAAGTATGGTCCTTATCCCAAGCGTTGAACTAAGCCGCTGCTAAGAGCCAAATGCTGATTCAATCGAGTGTATTCACCTCATTGGATCAGTTAGACTTAAAAAATGTGATGGAGCACTACAATGACAAGGGAATTGCAATTGAACACTTACAAATCAAGCCAAACTTCAAGTTTAAAACTGCACTACAGCTCAGAACTAGCATCAAAAAAAGCAAATTCCTATAGCGTAAAGCGTACCCATTAACCTGGACTCGGCATCGGCTAAGTCCAACAAGTGGTTTGTTCCATGCAAACAGCGCAACGCACAAATACTAAAACGTTATGCCTCGTTTACAATTGGCACTTTCAATTAGGATTACTATGAAAAGGATAATTTTTCTCACTTTATTACTTGTGAGCATGTCTTGTTATGCACAAAGCAAAAATGATACGAAGTCATACGTTGGAACTTATGGCTACTCTTCTCAAGAACTAATAATTTATCCTGCAACAAATAGCACTGTTGTTATTTATATGGATATAAACGGAGGTCCCCCTTATTATACCGGCGGCTCTTTCTATGGGACTGCAACGTTAAAAGAGGACTCTCTTCACCACTCTTCTTCTTGGAGAGATTACGAAGGAAAATCTTGTGAGTTCACAATCTCTTTTGAAGACAAAGTTATGGCTGAGAAAGAGATGAAAGCTGCAAAAGTTAATTTTGTCGAGAATCATAGCGATTGTGGTTCAGGTTTTCTCAGACGCTCGTTCAATGTCACATACTTTAAGTCTAGCGATATTCCCAAAAGCGTTGTAGAAAATCATTTTAAAGAAGATACCTGCTCGCTTAAAGGCCTTGCTCAAATGACTAAAGAAGGAAAAATATTTAAAGTTTCGAGTGATGAAGAATGTTCATCACTTTTAAAGTCCATAAACATAGAAAACAAGCCATAACAAGTCATTAAGAGGCGTTATACCCTATGAGTTTTCACATAAAAATGGCTACTTGATGTAGCCATTTTTATGGGCGTTTTGCTGGGGCTTTTTGCAGTCTAAAGGACTATGTTGAGAAAAATAGGGCTGCTCTAATATATTGATATTGTTTGGTTTATTTCTTTACATTTAATGCGGACACTTTTAACGTCCAATTTAAGTTTTTTTGAGTGTAAGAGTCATTAAATTGTTTTACTTCAAAGGCATAGAAAACGTAGGATGATATTAATCAATAACTTAAACGGGCGGCTTTATCGGTCGAGCCGTTCAATAAGCTGTTAGGTTTCATTCTATGGATATAATATTTTACCATCGTACATACTCAATATTTGGTGGGAATGCTACGTTAAATGTGGCAAGCAAGTGGCTAAGTGAGCAACTTAAAAGTAGTTATGGCGGTAAAGTTAATACTGTGCTCATTGAATTATGCGTAGGTAATGTATCGCCTGCTCGTAAAACGTTAGAAAAGAATAATGAAAATTTTGAGCTTTTTCTTAAAGAGCTACCAATAGCTGAATTTCAGGACAAAGGTACAGAATTACGAATATGTACCAAGCTCATTAAGCATTACCATGATGAAATTGATAGAGATTCACAAGTATTGTCGTTGAGAGTGTTCAAAAATATTTTAAATAAATCTATAGCGTTATTGGAGTCTACTCCTGATTTACTAAAAGATATGAAAGGCTTTGAAAATTTTGCTCTGGCTGAAGACATTAAATCAGCAATTCCAAAAGCACCGAGTACGCTTGTTGAGCTAGCCGAATTATATTTACAGTACTCAAAAACCTAACAAAGCAAATTAACAAGGACTAAAAACGGCGGGCTATCTCGCTATGCTCGTATTTTAGCCCACAATTTTTAGCCTGTTATTATGGGCGTTATGAGTCGTAAGTATGGATAAAGAACAGAAGAAAAAGCTGAAGGCTCAGCACAAGAAGAATGAGCAAGATGAAATTCGCGCATCTATACCAATGAGTGTCGATGAGCTTAAAGAACTTCTCTCTTTTTTAAATCGTCAATCAGCTCCAGAGTGTGATCACACGCTTAAGGAAACAATTGAATTCCTCAAGTCTAAGCAGCTAAACCCAGAAGTGGTTATTCCTTGGCTTGGTGAGCACGGCGGCTTCTGCGATTGTGAGGTGATCTACAACGTTTACGATGATGTCGGTGATATTGTAGGGTGGCACCTTGACGGAAACTCATAACAAGTTTGTCAACTAACGCCCTTCGGGCTGGACAGCTTTAAGCGCTGCTTAGCAGCAAAGCTGCCCGTTACAAAGGCGTTGGTACCAAAAAATTGCCACCCACGATGATTGGCTACAAATAAAAAATGGCTACTTGATGTAGCCATTTTTATGGGCGTTTAACTGTGGTTTTTGCTGCCTAAAGGACTATGTTGAGAAAATAGGGCTTCTCTAATATATTGATATTATTGGTTTATTTTTTTTACATTTGATGTTGACACTTTTAACGTGCAATTTACGTTTTTTATTTAAGTGTAAGAGTCATTAAATTGCTTTACTTCAAAGACATAGAAAACGTAGGATGATATTAATCAATAACTTAAACGGGCGGCTTTATCGGTCGAGCTGTTCAATAAGCTGTTAGTCGGTTTAGGAATGTAAGTCGTCAAATTGCACAAGATGCGTTACCAGCAGGTCTAATTGATGTAGTTAATTTAAAACCTGTAGACTCTCTATCTTTAAGTCACTCAAAAAGGTGGGAAATTTTACTTGACCACTACAAGGTAAAGCGAGTAATACACCATCATATTTATGGCGTAATTTATAAATGGGTACAGATATGAGAGAGAAACCAGAACCTGGGACTCCTGAGTTCGAAAAGTGGTTAAAGCAAAGAGCAAAAGAAAGAGCTGAAAAATTATTTGCTAAAGAAATGCCTCCTGAATTAGCTGAATTAGAAAAAGGAATTATTGCAGGTCCAAAGAATATTTTAGATATAATGCCAGAGAAATCAATTCCTGAAGATATTGCTATAGATAAGAGTAATAAGAAAAAAAATTTAAAAGTAATTAAATAGTTCAGTTTTAAAAAACGACTAATCGGGTAGCCGGAGGTATCTAACCTCCAGCCCCCACACCACCCTGCATGCGGCTCCGCACAGGGCGGTTCATTTAGA
>NZ_JBGOOV010000040.1:0-32012 GCF_041439795.1 Shewanella sp. 5S214 | reverse complement strand
ATAGCGAAAATGTTGCGGGGCGGCTGGGCTAATTCATTTATAAAGAGTAAAGAGGAAACAGCCGTTGGTTTCCTCTTGGTCTGGTGTGGGCGAAGCGCCACGACGTTAGTGGCCACAGGCCATAAAAGCAACAAGCAAACACCTGGATCCCGGCTCAAAAGCATTGTCGGAATGACAAATTATTTGTACCCGTGCAGGGTGGAACCTTGCGATGTTAATTCAAACGGAGTTTAAAAATTCTGGTGTGGGCGAAGCGCCACGACGTTAGTGGCCGCAGGCCATAGAAAGAACAGTAAATCAAACAAAAAAGCTGGATCCCGGCTCACTATCATTACCGGGATGACGAGATAAGAAATCGACTATGCCGCCACGACGAAATAAAAGCCTTATCTCCTTACTTTATCCAACGCACCGCAAACTGCATTAATGCCTAAAATAGCCCTTGGGGTGGCCCGATGAAGTAAATCGGCATCGAACTGATATATATGGTGATTTTTTACCGCTGGTAGCTCAGGCCAATCAGACCAATTGATACCTAAAATATTGCCTTCATCCTGGCTTTGTAAGATAACTTCGGCGTCGGTTAATAACACATTTTCAATGCTAATTTGTGGGTATTCACTTGCTGCGTCAAAAAACACATTATCACCATGGCAGACCTCAATCAGGTTTTGGATCCAACTGCCTTTAGCAACTGTCATCAGCGGCGTTGACCATAATTGATAGAACACTTTAACGGCCGGCTTAGTTTGATTTTGCAGGGTAATATCAGCTAATTGCTGACGATAATCATCTGCCACTTGTTTGGCTTTAGCGCTATGGCCGGTTAACTGGCCGAGCAGCTCAAGATCTGTCGCGATGTCGGCTAAGTGTTTAGGGTCGCTATTAAACAGGGTAAAACCTAAATCGCGTAACTGTTTAATGTCCTCCATTTTGTTGCCACTTTGCCACACCACAATTAAATCAGGATTGAGCTCAATCACTCGCTCGATTTGAATACCATAATAGCCACCAATACTGGGGATATCTTTAGCCGCTTCAGGGAAATCAGCATAATCTGTGGTCGCCACAATCGACTCACCTGCGCCAATAGCAAATAGCATTTCAACCCCATGGGGCGATAAAGCAATAATCCGTTTAGCCGGCGGCTTATCTTGTAAATCATCTGTGGCCGTCGATGCTGCCGCGGGTAAAACAAGTGATACAGACGATAGTCCTATCACTGTGATGAGCAATAACAATACACGTAGCAAAATACTTTCCTTAATCGAAATGGTTTTTAATGGTGATGATTAACACGAGCAATTGAATGATGTTTTTACCGTTTATTGCGCCAGCTTGTCGGGCCAACCATGCTTATCGATGTAATCGACTAAATTTTTCGGCCGATAATTGCTGTCATTCAACCAGCGTGTTTTAACCGACTGATGTAATAATATTGGTACTAACTCTGGGTCTAGCGCTCGTATAAAGCGTTTTTTAACTCGATAAAAGCTACGATATGAATCTTGAATATCCGCCATTGGATTAGGCAATAACGCATCGGCTAAATGTAACTCCACCGTCAAACTAGCCGCTCGCGCTTGGCTTATCATCCACTGTAACGCAATATCAGATAAGGTACTGCCGTCGTCATTAGGTGCAACACTACCACCAATATTACTATGGGCACCGATAAACCAAACCTGTTGTATGTCTATGCTGGTTCGAGGGGCCCAAATGGTTGGCTCAAAATCGCTGCGATGTTCATCTAGTGCAAGTGCATGACGAGCCACTTTGACATTGCGGCCTAATTTTGCATCATAAAACTCATCTTTGTCTTCAAACAAACCGAGAAACGACAGCGGGATCCCCATAGCACCAACAGTATCCCACACGCCAACAAAGGCCACTTCACGTGATGGATGTGAATGTTGCTGACGAAACTGCACCGAGCGCTCACCATCTGGGGAAAAAGGTTGAGTTTTCATTTTATAGTGGTCGAACGCTTGTTGAATAAGCTTTGCATCTGGGCGAGTAACAATACCGCAATTATTAATCAGGCCACATAAACAGCGAACGGTATAAGCGCCACGGCTAAAACCGAATAGATAAATGTCATCACCAGGCGAATAGTTTTGTACGATATAGCGATAAGCATCCATAATATTTTTATGCAGCCCACGACCAGTTGCGCCGCCGATAACAGAATCATAATACGAGCCGATTCCCCAATCGTAAAACACCTGCTGTGGCACACCGTCATCCGCAATGGGTTTGATAGCCCTAGCAAGCTTAAGCACATTAGTGGCGTGATCTTTTTCAAGATCCTTTTCTGGCCGATTCCAGGTGCCATCAGCACAAATAACAATACGTTTTTTCATATCAATCCTTGACACCCAGCATGAACAATAGATGAAGCATAATAGACTAAATGCCTATTTTCACCATCGGAAAAATAACCAATACTCGAAAGTTCACTTAAGTCGATTCGAGTAACTGACCATGATAACAGCAGAACAAAGTGTATTAATGATTGTAGACGTACAAGGCAAACTAGCCCAAGTTATGCAGCAATCAGCTCAACTACACCAAAAACTTGCAGTATTAATTCAAGGTGCGCAACTATTTGATATTCCGATTATTTGGTTAGAACAATTACCCGATAAATTAGGTCCCACCAGCGAAGAGATCGCACAATTATTAACAAAAACAAGCAAACCCATCGCTAAAGAGCACTTTAGTGCTTGGCATTGTGACGAGGTAAAACAACAACTTAAAGGGTTAAACCGTAATAAGGTTATCCTTGCGGGTATTGAAACCCACGTGTGCGTTTATCAAACCTGTAAAGACTTACTGGACAACGACTATCAAGTGCACCTTGTTGCCGATGCGGTTTCTTCAAGGGGGACAGACAACAAAGTGCTTGGAGTACAAATGATGCTTAATGATGGCGCCCAACTGACCAATGTTGAATCATTACTGTTTGAACTTCAGCATGTCGCCCAAGGTGAACGCTTTAAGGCATTACTTAAATTGATAAAGTAGCCATAAGTTATCAGTATGGGTATGATGTTAAAACAATTATAACAATAACATCATACCGCTATGCACCTATTTGATCGGCCCATCATTATTTTATCTGCGCCCCGCTCAGGCAGCACTTTGTTGTTCGAGGTGTTATCAAAAAGCCAGTCAATATTCACTATTGGTGGTGAAAGCCATGCGCTGATAGAAACCATCCCCAAGTTGAATATTGCCTACCGTAAATTTAGTTCTAATACTTTAAGTGAGCAGGATATTGATGATGATTTACGACAGTTGTTATTACAACGCTTTAGCGATGCACTTCAAGATAGCCAGGGCAATAAGCTCGAAAGTGATAGCGATAAGAGTATTCGTTTTTTAGAAAAAACCCCCAAGAATAGTTTGCGGATAGATTTTTTTAATGCGCTATTTCCTGATGCGTTATTTATCTATCTCGTCAGAGAACCCAAAGAAAATATCAGCAGTATTATGCAAGCTTGGCGCTCGAATAAGTTTGTCACTTATCCTAATTTACCGGGGTGGGATAAACGTAACTGGTCGCTACTGCTTCCAGAAAAATGGCAACAGCTTAATCGCCAGTCATTAGCGTCCATTGCCGCGTTTCAATGGCAAGCCGCTAATGAAGCGATTATGGATTCGTTGCAAAAGATCGACAGCAATCGCTGGTGCATGGTGTCTTACGATCAATTAATTGCAGACCCTGCGAAAACCGTTAAGCAACTCTGTCAATTTACCGCTACAGATTTCGACCCAGCCTTAGCGCAATTATGCAGCAAGCCATTAGCGCATTCTCGCTACACTATATCGACCCCAAAACCAGATAAGTGGCTCGAAAATTACCATGATATTGCCAAAATTTGGTCAAGTACTTGTACAACACTGAACAAAATTAATCATCATTTACGCCAGCGCGGCCATCCAATATATGACACTCAATGGCAGCAACACGACATTGCTAAGCCTGTAGCACAGGCTACCAAACCCACAAAGAAAGTGTTAGCTCAGCCAAACGATCAAAATGTGTCTCGCAACAGTCCCTGCCCTTGTGGTTCGGGCAAACGATTTAAGCAATGTCATGGTCAATTACATTAGCCCAAAAGCGCCAGCATTTGTAAATAGCCAGCAGAACGGGTAAAAATACCTGTGTAGAAAATCATAACGGTAAACGCCGCATTACAGAGAGCCCAATAATGAAGTTACCTCATGAGTTTTATCAATTACCTTTTAGCTTTGATATCGGTCAATTAACCAAAGAAATCGAGCAATTTACCGGATCAGACTGGGTCACTCATCATGAAGGTTTTCAGGGTAATTCGGCCATTCCGTTAATCTCGGTCAATGGCGAGTTTAACAATGACTTTAAAGGGCCAATGCAGCCCACTGCGGCGTTAGAAAAAAGCCCTTACATCAAACAAATACTCGCTTCATTTGGTGAGGTACTCAGTCGTTCGAGATTAATGCGCTTAGCACCCGGTGCACAAGTGCCACTGCATTCAGACATTAACTACCATTGGTATAAACGCGTTCGAGTGCATATTCCGATTACCACCACCGAACAAGTGCAGTTTTTTTGTCATGATAAACAAGTGCATATGGGCGCCGGTGAGTGTTGGATTTTCGACTCGTGGAAGCTTCACAAAGTAGAGAACAACAGCGACCAATATCGCGTTCATTTAGTGGTTGATTTGGCAGGGTCAAGTCAATTTTGGCGAACGGTATTTAAGCACTCACGTTCAATCGCAGATAATCAATCAACAGCATTAAACAGTCAATTCGTCGGTTTTAACCCAGGCTTGGCAGCAAGCTTGATCACAGAGCAATTTAACGCCCCCATTATCATGCCTGTGGCAGAGGTTGAATACTTAACCAATGAGTTGTTAGCTGAGGTCAAACACAATCCTGATAATAGGCTTGCAGAAGTGAATGCATTTTCGTTATTGATAGCTGAGTATGTTGCCGATTGGCGCATGTTGTGGCTGCAATATGAGTGCACTAAAGCCGGTTGGCCGCATTATCATGCACTGCGTGAACAAACCATGATAAAAGCACTACAGTGCGCTAAAGCATTGCAACTGACCCATTCTGGTTCAGCGGTTAAAGCGTTCGAACAATTGGTTATCGTGGCGTGTATGAATGTTGAACTTAGTGAGCCATTGGCAACGCGCAAACAAGCTATTGCTTCACCAAAAACCTCTCAAGTAAGAGCTAATTCAGCGCCAAAAACAGCGGTAACCAAATCCAGCGATCCGATGATTGAATCTATGATTGCACCGCCATCACGCAATAGCCCTTGCCCTTGCGGCAGTGGCGAGCGCTATAAAGCATGTCACGGTAAGATGAGTTAATAAGATGAAGACCTGCTTAGGTTTATCTGAAAAGTTACAGAAATGGCGCCCTTAGGCGCCATTTCTGTAACATCAACCAAACGATGGTGTTTTAGCTTGTGGCAATGCCTTACCCCAAGTTCAGATTAACCAAAAAATTGCTGTGCGGCTTTTTTCGCAATGGCATCCAACTCGGCTATTTGCTCAGGTATAAAAGCTTGATACTTGTCAGCCTGACCAATTGCCTTAGGATTCATAGGCTGCCTAACTTGGCTGGCGCTGGGCGTTAACACCGCCCGCTCAGACTCATAAAAGGTAAAACATTGCGCTTGAGTCGTTAACTCACAGTAATCCAATATGCGTTGAATTTGTAACTCTGGCTCACGCACTAATTGCTCAAAACAAACATGTAAAATCTCATTAGGGTACAACCTATCCCAATGTTGCATGATGTCTAAATAATGTTGCCAGTAACTTGAAATACCCGCAAACGAATACGAATAGTCATGGCCAAAACTGAAAAACTGCTTAAATACACTCAAGCCATTGTCGACTGTATTACGTACCACATTGATTATTTTTGCTTGAGGAAATAAGGTTTTAATTAGCCCTATGTGTAAAAAGTTATTTGGGTTTTTATCGATTACATACGTTGGTGCATCGCTAAAGTAATGATTCACTTCAGCTAAATACCGTTGGCGGAATTGATCAATATGGCTAGCTGAAAGCTGACTTAATCTAGCCTGATAACCACCCGACATATCCATCTGCAGCGCAAAGCGTTCCATAAACGGTAACTCATCGGTAGCGCCAACATCGCTATGGCACGCCAAAATTTGCTCGACTAAAGTGGTACCAGAACGAGGCATACCAACGATAAAAATCGGTGTTTGGCTAGCCGCTGGCGAGCGATTAATATGTGGCGATGGTGTATGCCCAAGTAGCGACAACACAATACTGGCAAACTGGGTTTGTTTAAACGGTCGGTGAAGCGCCATGATTTGATTGGCTAATAACATCGACTCACACGCTTTTTCGATTTGCTGTGTTTGCTCGTAGGCTTTACACAAAGCAAAATACACCAGCGCTTGATTTTGTTTGCTTAACGACTCATCGGTTACAAAACCTTGTAATAAGCTCAAATCATCAGTGCTGAAACGATACTGCTTTAAATCTGCCAAACTCCAATAACCTACCCCCACTTGCGTTGGGCTTAATTGAATATATTGCTGATAAAAATTGGCTGCTTTTTCTGTATCGCCTTTGGCTTTATAGATATGACCCAAATTAAGCTGCACAGCGGGTTCAGCAAAATCATTTGCCACACACCATTGAAAACATTGTTCCGCTAAGGTCATATCGCCAACTTTAGTCGCGACCAGCCCCAGTTTATAACGGCATTTTGCGTCCTGTGGTAACAAATTAATTAACTGTTCTAAATAAGCTTTAGATAAGAAAAAGTCTTGTTTTACTTCAGCTATAGTCAGCAGCCCCATTAATACTGATACCGTATTCGGTTTAATGGATGCCGCACTGATAAAATAGCTCTCTGCTTGTGCATATTGTTGTTGCTGTAAATGAATATGACCTAGTATCGCTAAGGCTCCGACGTGTTTATCATCGCGCTTAACCACTTTACGAGCATACATTCTGGCCGACGAATAATTTTTTGATTGAAACAGCGATTCCGCTTGGCTCAAATATTGGTCAATAATACTCAAACGAGGGTCCTTTTTATTATAATTAATCCACTATTGTCGACTAAATCTAAGCTCAATCACTTGCCTTAATCACTTAGTTCAATCAGTTCTGTTTCAGTAGAATAGCATAAATATCATCAGAATCTTGAGGCGACAAACAGTGCCTAAAACCAACCTGAATTAGTGAACGAAATAATTAACTTAAGCGTACAATGGCCATATAGATTTCCCCGTTCACCCGACAAAAGTGAGTTTTGATGAAAAATAATGAAGCCAAAGTACCAACCAGCCGTCTATCTCGATTATCAAAAATGGGTGGGCTGGCTTCACGTTTAGCGGGTAACGTGCTGCTTGAAGGCGCCAAACAATTTAGCCAAGGTAAGTCGCCATCAATGCAGCAACTGATGATGACCCCCAAAAATATTGGCCATGTGGCCGATAAACTGTCGCAACTACGCGGTGCGGCCATGAAAGTGGGCCAAATGTTGTCAATGGATGCCGGAGACTTAGTGCCTCCTGAATTGGCAGAAATATTGGCTAAGCTGCGCTCTGACGCTAAGGCCATGCCACACAAACAATTAACCCAGTTATTAGTTGAGCATTGGGGCAGCGATTGGATTGCACCGTTTGCCCAATTTGAATTACGCCCTTTTGCTGCGGCATCGATTGGCCAAGTACATTTAGCCTATTTAGATACCGGCGAAAAACTGGCGATAAAAATTCAATACCCAGGTATTCGAGACAGCATCGACAGCGATATCGACAACGTGGCCAGTTTATTAAAAGTCTCGCGGTTAATTCCCGCTAACGTAAAACTCGATACCTTACTCGCTGAAGCAAAAGTGCAGCTGCATAACGAAGCGGACTATCACTTTGAAGCTGAGCAAGTTGCACTTTATCAGCAACAACTGGGCGATAACCCTCACTTCATCGTGCCTAAAGTTTACCCAAAATTGAGTAACAACAGCATTTTATGTATGCAATTTGTTGAAGGCGTGGCGATTGAGTCATTAACCGAATCATCACAAGCAGTGCGCGACCAAATCGCAACGTTACTAATGGAATTGTGCTTTAAAGAGCTATTTAAATTTAAATTGCTCCAGTCAGATCCTAATTTTGCCAATTTTCAGTACCAAGCAGACACTCAAAAAATCGTCCTATTCGACTTTGGCGCCACCCGCACCATTAGCGACACATTATCGCAAGGTTATCTGCAACTGATGCAAGGTGCGATTGTTGATGATAAACAACAAATGACACAAGCAGCACAACAGATCGGCTTTTTTCAAGACGCCATCGACCCACAACAGAAACAGCTAATTATTGATATTTTCTACCAAGCTTGTGAGCCACTGCGCTTTGATGGTGAATACGATTTTGCTCAAAGCAGTTTAGCTAAACGTATCACTCAGGCAGGTAAAGCCATGAGCACCCAACAAGATGAATGGCATACTCCACCTACTGATGCCATTTTTATTCATCGTAAATTAGCAGGTATGTATTTACTCGCGGCAAAGCTAAAAGCCAAAGTAAACGTCGCTAAATTATTTTCTGTTTATCAAACTCAAATCGGTAAAAAAAATGTGTAACATGTCTACTTAATCTTTATTTTACTCGCCATTTACCATGGCATATATGGACATAGTTATGATTAACCTTACCTTTCATCGCTCATGGCGCATCATGGGCGTAGTTGCATTAATGCTCTGCTTACCCAGTTATGGCCATGAAGCAGAAAAAACAACAAACCAAACCGTAAAACCTAGCCTTGAAGGCCAGCTGACTGTATCAAAACTTGCTGATGGAGTGTATTTACATCACTCCTATATGAATGTCAGCAATTTCGGCTTAGTCGAAGCGAACGGCCTTGTTGTGGTTGAAGATAAACAGGCCTATATTATCGATACGCCTTGGACCGACAGCGATACGGCAAAGCTTCTTGACTGGATTGCCCAGCAAGGATTTACCCCAGTTGCCAGTATTTCAACTCATTCCCATCAAGATCGTGCTGGCGGTATCGGTTACCTTAACAGCCAAGGCATTGCGACCACAGTATCTGAAACAACCCAGAAGATTTTAGCTAAAAATGCTAAACCTATCGCTAAAAACACCTTTGGCGGCACACAATACATAATGAAAACGGATTTAGTTGAAGTATATGATCTTGGGGCCGGACATACCGAAGATAACCTTGTGGTATGGCTACCCGCACAAAAAATATTATTTGGCGGATGTTTAATCAAATCGCTGAATTCAAGCGTATTGGGTTATACAGCTGAAGCAGACATGCAAGCTTGGCCATTAACAGTTGCCAAGGTACAAGCCCAATTCCCTCAGGTGAAAATGGTAGTACCCGGTCATGGAAAGGTTGGGGATAAAGCATTGCTGACCCACACCATCGCATTACTGAACAACTTAAGCATTTAACATCAAAAAGATAAATCTATTGCGTCGATATGCGATAGCTTATTAACCATTGAGTTCAATTGAACTCGCACAAGGAGAGTTACCATGTTTAGTCACGTTATGATCGGCGTTAATGATATTGATACATCAAAAAAATTCTATGATGCGATTTTAGGTGCATTAGGCCATGCTCCAGGACAAATTGATCCTAAAGGTCGTTGTGTATACATGACAAAGACGGGGATTTTCATACTCACTAAACCGATTAACGGTGAGCCAGCATGCCATGGTAATGGTACAACAATTGGTTTTGCTGCAGAAACACCAGCGTTAGCAGATGCATGGCATGAAGCCGGTTTAGTCAATGGTGGCACCGCGTGTGAAGATGCGCCGGGTATTCGACCTGGCCCTGCATTTGATTTATACCTTGCTTACCTTCGCGATCCAGATGGTAACAAGATGTGCGCCTTACACAGAGTGGCAAAGTAATCTTCGCTAAGCATTAACCACTATATGGGTGACGTGATTGTACTTCGCCCATTTTTATTTAAATATCAGTGTAAATATCAATTAGCTGACTAATTAATCGATTCAAATAAAATCAAAATCCGAAGCTAACATGCCAATATTTATCAGCAACGGTTTTTTATGGTTACTCCCTTGTGCTCTCTTTTACAGCTAAAATAATTCCATTCCATATACCTCGAACACTTATAGATGCACCAAACAGTACAACAAGGTAAAATAATGGCCCTTTGGTGTAGTGAGTGTGTTTTTGATGTCTGTTAACGACCCGTGTTTTATTCCTTTCAATGATGCAATGGCTTTCAATAACACGCTTGCCGAACAAGGATTACCTAACTCTTTCACCTTCCCGTTTTATTATCAACCTCATCCAATATGTTTACTGGCTGCAAAGCAGTTGCAGCAGGAGTTACTTGAGGCGAATCCCTGGCGACATAATTTTGGCTTAGACAGCGAAAATGATCGCGGCATGGTGATTGGTAAAATGTTTGGTGTATTAGTGGTGAAGAATGCACACGGGCAACTTGGTTTTTTAGCGGCTTTTTCGGGTAAGTTAGCCGACAACAATATCTTGCCGCCGTTTGTACCACCAGTGTTTGATATGCTGACCCAAGACAGTTTCTTTAGCGCTGAAAATAAACAGATTAACCACATTAATCTGTCGATTAGTCAGCAAGAAGCAAATCCATTGCTGGCAACATTAACCGCGACGTTAGTTGCGCAACAACACCAAGCGGAAAGTGAACTAGAGCAGCAACGTAACGCAATAGTTGAAGGCCGCAAGCTGCGTAAGCTACAACGTGAGCAAGCAGATGATGCATTAGCGCAAGCAAGCATCAGTGACGATACCCATAGAACATTGTCTATCGAGTTAAGCCGTCAAAGTGTGCAGCAAAAGCATCAGCTAAATGCGTTAAAGCAACAGTGGCAGACTCAAGTTGAAGCCACTAAAATGGCATTAGATACGCTTCAATTGCAAATCAAACAGCTTAAACGTCAGCGCAAACAACTTTCAAATGGATTGCAAAAAAAGCTGTTTGCTCAATATCAGTTTTTAAATGTCTTAGGTGAAGCACGAGATTTAAACGATATTTTCAATGATGCACCTAATCATTTACCACCAGCAGGCGCAGGCGAATGTGCGGCACCTAAGTTACTGCAATACGCGTTTACACATCAATTTACTCCAATTGCGATGGCAGAGTTTTGGTGGGGCTCATCGCCAAAATCTGAGATAAAACAGCATAAAAACTACTACCCGGCTTGTCACGGAAAATGCCGACCTATTCTGACTCACATGCTAAAAGGCATGCAAGTTGATGACGATCCACTGTTGATTAATCCGGGTAAAGATCAGCACATTGATATTATTTATCAAGATGATGCGATGGTGATTATTAACAAGCCTGCTGAATTGTTATCGGTACCGGGTAAAAATATCACCGACTCGGTGTTTAGTCGTATGCAGCAGCTATTTCCCTCTGCGACAGGGCCGCTGATTGTTCATCGCTTAGATATGTCGACCTCAGGCCTAATGGTGATTGCACTCACCAAAGAAGCTAACAAAGCTCTACAACAGCAGTTTATTCAACGCAGCGTCACTAAACGTTATATCGCGCTAATTGAGGGTGTACCAAGTCAAGATGAGGGCGATATTAGTTTGCCATTGCGGGTGGATTTGGACGATCGTCCGAAGCAGCTAGTGTGTTATGAGCATGGCAAACATGCCGAGACGCATTGGCAAGTTTATCAACGTCAAAGACAGCGCACTTTAGTGTATTTGTACCCTAAAACCGGGCGAACCCATCAATTACGCATGCATTGTGCCCATCACGATGGTTTGCACATGCCAATAGTCGGTGATGATTTATACGGCATCGCCACCAACCGTTTGCATTTACACGCCCAATATTTAGCGCTTACTCATCCGCTGACTGGCGAAGATATGGTGTTTGAAACGAAAGCCGATTTTGAATAATCATCATATTAAAATAGAGACAACATCAGTAAAAGTATCTTAAGACACTTTTACTGATCGACTCAAACACACTGAGTATTAAGTGATTGGTTTCTTTAATACTACAACTTAAAGCTACTGACCTCTTGTTGTAGTGATGCAGCTAAATGAGCCAATTTCTGTGCTTGTGTCATTGAGGTTTTCGCTTCAATTGACAAGTTTTCCGATACTTCGCGAATAGATTCCGTATTACGGTTTATCTCACTTGTCACTGAGGTTTGTTCTTCTGCTGCAGTGGCAATTTGACTCGCCATATCTGAAATCTCATTAATCGCTTTAGTTATCTGCAATAAACTCTCACTAGCCGAATTAGCATCCGATACGCTGGTTTCAGCCATTTCACGGCTTTGTGTCATTGACTTAACAGCTTTTTCCGCCGTTTTTTGTAGGGTCTCAATTGTAGCTTGAATTTCTTGAGTCGATGAATGAGTACGTTGTGATAACACTCGAACTTCATCAGCCACTACAGCAAAACCTCGGCCTTGTTCTCCCGCTCGAGCGGCTTCAATCGCAGCATTCAATGCCAATAAATTAGTTTGCTCGGAGATCCCGCTAATGGTTAACAGAATACTGTTAATTTTCTGTGAGTGTTCATTCAAGTCACCAATAATCTGCCCTGCTGTACTCACTTCTTTGGCTAGACTTCGTATTGATGCTTGGCTTTGCATTACCTGTTTTTGACCGTGGGTTGAAAGCTCTACCGCATCTTGTGCTATGTGTGCTGTATGTTCGGCATTGCTGGCAATCTCTTCGGTAGCACTGGCCATTTCAGTTACGGCTGTGGCTACCATGGTCACTTCATCTTGCTGAATGACAATACGATCGCTATTTTTAACCGCTGATGCACTGCTATCTGTCGCTTGATATTCTAATTGGCCTGCAATTTTATGCATCCGAGAAATCATCCCGTGAATACGTTCAGCAAATTGATTAAAACCAGACGCTAAGCGACCTATTTCATCGTGACTGTTGGCGGTTTCAATACGCACGGTTAAATCACCTTCTCCTTCGGCAATATCGTTTAGAGCTTGGGCAACACGTTCAAGATCTTTAAATTGAATTTTAAAAATAACGGTAAGCATTAATCCGAAAAGAATAAGTAAAGTCGCCCCTATCGCAGACATCCACCAAGCGAGAACGGTAGCCGGTGACATAATTTGTTGCTTATCCATTACGAAAATTAATGCCCACTCTGTCGAAGGGATTGCCGCAACATACAAAAGCTTAGTTGTACCATCGAGCTCACGCTCTTCAATACTGTTGGCTTTGGACCTTTGTGCTAACCAACTATTAGTGAATTGTTCATCGACGCTACTGAGTTGTTTATTATTCAATTGACTATGTGGATGGCTGATAATCAGTCCGGTATAGTCAACCATTACAGCGTAACCATCACCCGGAACGTCTAAGCTCTGGACGGCATCCGTTAACTGAACAATGGTTAAGTTAGCGGCGGTAACACCAAACAATTTGCCATTAGCCATCACAGGTGCAGCAATCGTCACAACTTGCTTCTGTAAAGTAGTACTAATATAAGGCGCTGTCATAATCATACTGCCTGCGGCCTTAGCATCTATATACCAAGGTCTTACTCTTGGATCATAACCTGCGGTATTTAATGCAGGATCTTGACGGTACATATTACCTTGCTCATCGCCAAAATAAGTTAATGCAAAGCCCACAGCGTTGTGAGCTTGGAGTAAAAAAGGCGTGATATTAACAGTTGGGTCAGCTTCAATGGTTTGTTTCAGGCTGGTAATGGCCTGCTTTCTATCTTGCATCCATTCGCCAATTCCTTGAGTAAAGGTCACTGCAAGTTGGTCTATTTCATCTTGGGTATTGGTCAATGCATTATTTCTAATAACATAACTAGATATGCTCACCAACACCACGATAGTGATCAGTACTGCAAAAAGACTGCTAAAAAGCAGACGTGTTTTTAGTGTCGATTGCATGAGCTCTTCCTTTATAATCCAAAGTTTTCCAGTGATACGACTTTATATCGGCAGCAAATGTCAAAACATGCGATCATAAAACACTAAAAAAATTAATCGTTGATTCGGATTTTATCCCTGGCCAGGACAATCATTGATTTAGCAGTCAATCATTTAGCATCACAACTTAACCTTAAACACATTCTGCTGCATGTACGCATTCCATCATGACCCAATAGAGCACTCTAATGATGAGTCATTTAAAATCTGAGTATAGCTGAATCAAAAAGATAACAATAATATAACAACTTGATTTGTATCATACTCCCAAGTTAATAAGAAAACCTAAAATATAATTTCAGATCTTATGTCCCAGTTATCGCTCCATGAAGTCAACATTAGCGTAAATGTTATCCTTGCCATTAGCGCTGACAGTTGAGTTTGCCAAGCATGCGCTGTCACAATAGCCACGTTGGCGAGCAAGCTTATTCGATAAGTTTTATAAAAGTTTATTACTGAAAGTGACACACGAGTGAATTTGATAACAGCGGGTTTATATTGATCAGAAATACATCACGGATGACGAACATCGACTTCGTTCAGCAAGGATTAAACAAGAAGGAAAAGTTAACAAAGGCTTGAGTAGAGCGAACCTTGTACGTTATTTCATTAAAAATTTAGCGCTTAACTAACGGGTTAGCTTATCAATAAACTAACCCGTGTTGATGGCCTGTGTTATAACTCAAACAACACATCGGTGCGAATAATGTATTTAACCCCAGACAAAATAGGCTCTGAGCTATGAATGCAATGCAGCGGATGCATGCCATGTGGGAAACACAATACACTTCCTGCTGGCGTTCGCACGTCAACTTGACGCATATTATCGCCATGTTTTGCTGGTAAACTTGGATTGTCGGCATTAACTAAAAAGCGCGTTGCACCGCCTTCAAAGTCTTCTGTCAGTAAGATTAAAAATGTCAGCAGACTATAGCGATCGCCAAAAGCATCTCGCACTAACTGACCGTCTATAACTTGGCTTCCCGGCCACGAACCATCTGAATGCGGCTTAAAGAAATCACCTTGGTTATAGCGATAAAAACGAAAGCGATTATTGAGTCCCAAGGCTGCTTTACCAGCAAAAATGCCCAAGTTATCATCCATAAGATGGTTAACTCTATTCCAAATAACTTGCTCTGTGGTGTTATCAACCACCCAGGTTAAACTGTCGTTATGGCGAACATTGCGTGGTAATGACACCGCGGCGTCGGGTAAAAAGCCCATCGACTCACTCACCGAAATTAGCCGTTTACACTCATCTGGCGTCAATACATTCAATAATTGAAACGCACCTGGCACTTCGGCTAACATTTTTTTACTCACGTTAGCACGCTCAGTTTCGGTCAACTTTGCTTCATTAAGCTCAGCCACATTAGCGTGATAATTAGCCCATGTCGGCAATGCCGGATGTTCAGCGCCGGGTTCTAGTGCCACCACAAAATAATCTGAATTTACTTTTGCTGTGTTCATGTCTTTATACCTTTAACCATAAAATGGGCTAGCAATGTTTAACTAAAAAAGTGTGAGAGTTATTGTTTAATAAACATTATTTACTAAAAAATAACTGCTTACGAATAAGTGTGGCTAACCGCAAAAATTAATAACTCATCACTCGCACTTGAGCAAATTGGCGATGCCCAGCTGCAGTGCCATGAAAACCAAAACCACTTTGCTTAGCTCCTACCCATGGCGCATTGCCAGCACCAGCACCTTGATTAACCCCAACCATGCCAGCCTCAAGTTGTTCGGCAACGGCTTTAGCGCCTTGGCCACCAAACACCACAGCAGCTAAACCATAGTGGCTGTTATTAGCGCGACTAATGGCTTCATCAATATCACTAAAACGGCTTATAGCCACTACAGGGCCAAAGGTTTCTTCACGTTCTAGCAGCATTTCAGGAGTAATATCTGTCACAACTGTAGGTTGAATAAACGGTAGTTCATAGTGATCACTACCTAATAAAATACTCGCGCCTTTGGCGGTAGCATCTTGTAACTGCTCAAGTACTTTTTGGTGCTGTGTAGGATTCACTATCGGGCCAATATTCACATTCGCAGCGTCCCATGCTCCCACACGATAACGGCTGGCTAAGGCCACCACTTTTTGTTCAAACTCATCGGCAATTTGCTGGTCTACATATACTCGTTCTGTGGAAGTGCACATCTGCCCAGCGTTTTCAAACGAGCTTGCCACCGCAAAACGCACCGCGGCATCCATATTGGCACCAGCCATCACAATCATAGGATCGTTGCCGCCAAGCTCCATTACTAAACGTTTTAAACCCGATGCGGCATTAGCCATAATGTGTTTACCTGCAGCCATAGACCCGGTAAATGCCACCATATTAATGTCTGCAGCAACCAGTGCCTGGCCAAGGGCTTTATCACCTTGAACCACTTGCAGCACATGCTGTGGTAGCACCTTATTAAGGGTATTAATAAATAATTCGGCCACCAGCGGAGTTTGTTCAGATGGCTTTAATATCACACTGTTGCCCGCTATAAGTGCTGGCATCAGTAAGTTATTGGCCATGGCTATCGGATAATTCCAGGGCGAAATGACGGCTACAACACCCAAAGGACGGTATTGTAATTCAGTACGATTATCAACTTGCTCAGTGGCTAGTGAATCGCCTATTTCACTGGCAAAATAGCCTGCATTTTGTACTGTACCGCCCACTTCATAGGTGGCACGGCGATAATCTTTGCCCATTTCTTGGCCAATGAGTGTTGCCAGTTCATCTTGCACTGCGTGTAATTGTTGATACGCTTTAACCACATACTGTTGCCGTTGAACTAATGGCAAACTTGCCCAAGCTTTTTGAGCAACTTGCGCATTGCTTATCACTATTGGCAACTGCTCGATGCTGGTTGTTTCTACGCGACCTACCGCTGTGGCTTCAATGTGTTCTCCGCCATCGACTTTATGATAACTCGCGGGATCGTAAGAGGTTAATACTGCCATGGAGAAACATTCCTTAATGGTACTAAAGTGACGCTAGTCTAATTGCTGTCTATTTTGATACAATGGAATACAAAAGCAACCAGTATACTTTTAGTAACCTAGGTTAGATTGATGAAAACTAAAATTGAAACAATGACTAACGGTCAAAAAAAAGTTATCAACGCTTGTGCTGAACCTTGCTCGGTCGAGCGTGGTATGCGGGTATTAGGTGGAAAATGGAAAGCATCGATATTATGGCACTTGCAAGATGGTCCAGTGCGATTTAATGATTTGTCGCGCATGTTAGGCGGGGCAAGTAAAAAAATGGTCGATCAACGCCTGAAAGAATTAGAAGCCCAAGGACTGGTGACTCGCCATGTGATTAGTGATCGTCCTATTGCTGTGTCTTATAGTATTACCGATCTTGGTCGCACGGCATTGGATATTTTAGAGCGCTTAAAAGAGTGGGCAGATGAGTATATTGTTTAGCAAAGTACTCTGGGCTAGATCTCCACAAAGATTAATTAGCTAACGACTCAACAGCTTAATTGTCACAAAATAATAACAATATGTTAGGCTTGTCACTATTACGGAGATGAAATGCATGGAAGCCTTAATTTAAGGTGCTGTTATTTATGTTGCGTTACTTATCTGTGGCGATTTTCATCATTATATTTTTCAATTCGCCGATTTCAAATGCCAGACCAGCCATCACTTTTTACACCGAAAGCTATCCTCCATTTCAGTCGCTAAATTCTCATGGAGAATTGGTTTGCTTTTCGATTGATGTGTTACATGCTACCCAGCAATATCTTGATTTTGATATTAATATTGAAATCATGCCTTGGAGCTGAGCATATAAAAATGCCGCAAAAAATCCTGATACATTTATTTTTTCGATAGGAAAATCCGAAAAACGTTTACAACAGTTTAAATGGATAGGTGATTTTCACACGGTGCGAAATGTTATTTACAAAAAGACCTCTCGATCTGACATCAATATCGTTAACAAACAAGATATTAATCGATACACGCTGGCGTTACCAAGAAGCGACATTTCACTAGAGAGTCTCAACATTCAACATGAACACCCAAATGTCTATTTGGTTGCAAACCAAACTAAAGCCCTAAAAATGCTTTATTATGATCGAGTGGATTTAGTCAATAATAATGATATCGGCCTATCCGGCTCAATAAAGGCATTGGGGCTTAAACGGTCTGATTTCACCATTGTGTATGTTATTAATAACATCGAGCTAGGTATAGCAACCCATAAAGATACTCGGGTTGAATTACTCGAAATGATGCGACATGCATTTGATACGGTTAAACAAAATGGCCAGTTCGAGCTTATTGTAAAAAAGTGGTTTCCTGAACGAATATCACCACAAGCAGCAACTCAGATCGCGGGACCAATAACAGCTGCCCCTGATAATCATAGTCAAACCACGATTGAACCACTTTCGCTTTAATAGGCTCATGTCGCTAAAACCAGTATATGGGTTCAGCGACAACATCAATGATTAATAATCGAACCCTAACTGCGCTTTAATGCCATCATTAAACGCATGTTTTATCGGAACAATTTCACTTACTGTATCAGCTAACTCAATAATGTCACGATGACAAGCGCGGCCAGTGATAATCACATGTTGCATCGCTGGGCGATTTCTTAACGCCGTTAATACTCGCTCAAGTTCGATATAGTGATAACTGACCATGTAAGTTAATTCATCTAACAACACCATGTTGATCGATTCATCTTTAAGGAGTTTTTCAGCTTCGAGCCAAGCTTCCATGGCAGCTTGGGTGTCTTTTTCTTTGTCTTGAGTTTCCCAAGTAAAACCGGTGCCCATGACATGAAATGGTACACCAGCACCTTCGAGTAAATTACGCTCACCACAAGCCCAAGTGCCTTTAATAAATTGCACTACCGCGGCTTTATGACCATGACCCACAGCGCGCGTAACAGAGCCAAAACCAGAGGTTGATTTGCCTTTACCATTGCCGGTTAACACTAATAAAATGCCTTTCTCATCTTGAGCAGCAGCAATTTTGGCATCAACACCCACTTTAACTTTCTGTTGGCGGGCTTTATGACGTTCAGCTTTGTTTGCATCAATAGTGCTAGCTTGTTCATTATCGTGGTTATCAGTTGTCATGAGATTATTCCTTTCAATGTGTTCATGTCCAAATGCGCTTCTAACACGTCGGCAAGACGATTTAGTTGCTGCTCGCGGATCTGGTTAATATCAATAGCATGGCGACTCTCTAAGCCGGCCCATTGCAAAATAAGTTGGCATGCAGCGGGATGATCGAATAATCCATGCACGTAAGTCGCTAAAATTTGTTGGTCATTGCTCACCATGCCATCAAGCTTAGTAACCGGTATAGGCTGATCGGCATATTGTTCAATCGATAACGGCTGAGTTATATTCTCTGTAAGTGAAGACTCACCACAATGGATCTCATAACCACTAAACTCTACCTGCAGGCCTTGTAAACGTAAGTGACCCCTTACTTGAGTTAAAGTTTTACTAGCAGTTAGTACGGTAGTAATCGGTAATAAGCCCAATCCGTCACTGCAACCAACGTTATCTTCAATACCTAAGGGATCATCAATCCACTCACCGAGCATTTGGTAACCGCCACAAATCCCGATGACTTTACCGCCGTAACGTAAATGCTTTTTCAAGGCGACATCCCAACCTTGCTCGCGCACAAAAGCTAAATCTGCACGCACATTTTTACTGCCAGGCAATATGACTAAATCCGCGGCTGGCCACTCAGATGCTTGAGCCATGCTCTGCATAGTCACATAATGAAAATCAATATGTGGATGTAAACGCAGTGGATCAAAATCGGTATGATTACTGATCCTTGGATACACTAATACCAACACAGACAAACGCTGACTGGCAGATAATGGGGTCGATAACGTGCTTTGAGGGTTATCAATTAATGCATCTTCAGCGTCTAAATGCAGATCGTGTAAATAAGGTAATACGCCTAATACTGGTTTTTGAGTATAAGCTTCAAGCCAGTCGATACCGGACTGCAATAAGCTGATGTCACCGCGAAAACGATTAATCACAAAGCCTTTTACCCGTGCTTGCTCAGACTGGCTTAATAATGCCAACGTACCAACTAAATGGGCGAACACACCACCTTTGTCAATATCGGCAATAATGATTACTGGGCAATCAGCCTCCTCAGCAAAGCCCATATTGGCAATATCACCTTGGCGTAAATTTATTTCGGCCGGGCTACCCGCACCTTCAGTCACCACCAAGGAATATTGCTGCTGCAGGCGAGTGTAAGATTGCATTACCGCCGCTAATGCCATGGTTTTATAACCTTGGCTCTGAGGTCCGAAAAAGGCCTTAGCTTCTAATGTAGACAAGGCTTTACCGTGAATAATCACTTGCGCGCTCGTATCTGAGCTGGGCTTTAATAACACCGGATTAAAATCGGTATGAGGCGCTAAACCACAAGCAATAGCCTGCAGTGCTTGGGCGCGGCCAATTTCACCACCATCAAGGGTTACGGCGCTGTTTAACGCCATATTTTGCGGCTTAAACGGAGCAACGCTCACGCCTTGACGGGCAAATAAACGACACAGCCCCGCCACTAAGGTGCTTTTACCCGCATCGGAAGTAGTGCCTTGCACCATTAATGCGCCGCAAAGTGGGTCACCTGTTACAGGTGTGGAATGAACTAATGACATTATGCTTTTAAGGGCAATGGCAGGCCTGCAACCACCAAAGTAACTTGGTCAGATATCGCTGCTACCGCTTGATTTAACCAACCAGCTTCATCAACAAAACGGCGGTTGAGCTCGCCCATAGGCACAATACCCGAACCGACTTCATTGCTAACTAACACCACTTCACTTTGCAATGCAGACAAACTGTCGAGCAATAATGACTTTTGCATGGCCCACGAAGCGCCATCATCTAGCAGTAAATGATTGGTAAGTAATAAGGTTAGACAATCGAGCAAGATCACTTGCTGGGGTTTATCGATTGCCACTAAGGTTTGGGCAATATCATAAGCTTGTTCGTGCAGTATCCAGCCATGGGGGCTGGATACTCTATCTTGTTGGTGTTGGTGAATACGTTGCGACATTTCTGTGTCTAACGCGGTCGCGGTTGCTAAATACACGCATTGATAACCAATCGCTGCGTATTCAGCAACGCATTGCTCAGCAAAGCGACTCTTACCACTGCGCGCACCACCTAACACCAAATGAATCATTAGCTTAACCCAACCGCTAAAATAACTAAGTAACAACATACTTCGCTGATTTGTTGCGCTGCCCCTAACGTATCACCGGTGTAGCCACCAATCTGTTTACGGAAAAAGCCACCAAGCAAAATACGCACTAACCACAAGGTAATAAACAACACAAATGCCGCCACGCCGTTAAGCCATAACAACACAAAAATACCACTGGCAATCAAAATAAATAAATCGTTTAACTGTTGGTTTTCTGCAATAGGCTTAGATTTGCTGCTATCGTCATCGCGAACATATTGTTCACTAAAAATTAAGCTAGAAGCCACCACTCGACTTAAGGTATGACCTGCTACCAGAGCGCTTACCGCAGCCATAGGGCTGTATAATGCTAGCTCGACTAACAGTTGCCATTTCAGTAATAACACTAACCCCAAGGCTAAAGCACCATAACTGCCTAAACGCGAATCTTTCATAATCCGCAGCTTATCTTCTACCGTCCAACCACCACCAAAGCCATCAGCGGTGTCGGCTAAGCCGTCTTCATGAAACCCACCAGTCACCAACACACCGGCCACCATCGCCAGTAGAATGGCAATGCTCGCGGGTAAAATTAATTGTGCTAACCAAAATACCAACGCACAAATTAAACCAATCATTAAACCGACCAAACCAAAATAACGACTGGCCTGATTCAGTTTATCGCGATCAATCACCACCCATGATGGAACGGGGATCCGAGTAAAAAAACTCATTGCCACAAAAAACAAATTTAACTGCCGTAACCACTTTATCTCGCCAGACATGTTGTACCCTTAAACGACATTATGAACGCCAGCATCATCGAAACTGGCCATTTGATTGTAAAAATGCACCGCGGCTTGAATTAACGGCAAGGCTAATGCAGCGCCTGTGCCTTCTCCAAGTCTTAATCCCAGCGACAACAAAGGTGTTGCTTGTAGCTGTTGTAACAAAAGCTTGTGTCCTTGCTCTTGCGACTCGTGAGCAAAGATTAAATAGTCTCTTGATTGTGGGGATAATTTTACCGCAACTAATGCTGCAGCAGTAGCGATAAAACCATCAATGACCACTAATATTTTTTGCTCTGCGGCTGCTAAAATAGCCCCTGTCATTTGCACGATTTCAAAGCCCCCCACATGAGCTAAAATAGCCTCTGGAGACACTAAAGCAGGCTGATGCAATGCCAGAGCTTGATTAATTAATTGTGTTTTGGTGACCAAGGTTGCATCGTCAATGCCCGTGCCTCGGCCAACACATTGCTCAACATCAATATTAAGCATTGCTGACATTACCGCCGTCGCGGCTGACGTATTACCTATGCCCATTTCACCTAAGGCAATGAGATTACAGCCTCCAGCGACATGACGCATAACCAGCTGGCGAGCTAACTCAAACCCTTGGGCGACTTTTTCAAGCCCCATAGCAGCACACAAATGCATAGCGTGAGTACCAGCGCCTAAGCGCTGATCGATAACGCTCGTTTGCCCTGTCAGCGGTTGTAATATACCGCAATCAATAATTTCAAGTTCAAAGCCGACCTGGCGACAAAACACGTTAATTGCCGCGCCGCCTTGAACAAAGTTATGCACCATTTGAGTCGTCACTTCGCTTGGCGCAATCGACACGCCATAAGCGGCAATACCATGGTCGGCAGCAAACACTAACATAGTTGGCTTAGTGATTTGCAGCTGTGAACTTAATCGCTGCTGATTGCCATTATATTGCACCCGAGCAACCTGTAATGCCAACGATTCTAGTTGACCTAAAGCCCCTAGCGGTTTGGTTTTTTGATTAATCTTATGCTGGATGATGTCATCAACATCTGGATTAACGGCTTCTATAACAAACATTTCAACTCCAACAACTTGGGCTAATAAATTTCAACATGATGCGCATAGCAATTCTTATAAAAGTTCTTATACCTGTGTCTAAATAATTAGCGCCGTTGGCGTAAAATAAACAAGAAAAACACACTGCCTAACGCTGCTGTAATAATACCAACGGGCAATTCTTGATTAGATAAAACACACCGCGCTATCACATCAATCCACACCATAAATAAGCCACCCAACATCGCGGTTAAGATCATCGGCTGACGTCCAGAAAACAATAACCTAACCGTGTGCGGGATCATTAAACCGACAAAACCAATGCCACCACACGTTGCCACTAGCATTGCCGTAATAAGCGAACACAGTAACAACATACTTAAACGCAATTTAGCGACATTAATTCCTAAGGTATGCGCGGTTTCATCTCCCGCTTGCAACGCCATAATTTGTCGTCTAAAGGTCAACATAATCAATAAACTAACCCCTACCGTTACACTCGGTAACAGTAAGTTTGACCAACTGGCTTTGGCAAAACTGCCTAAACTCCAAAACAGCACTGACGCCGCAGCCTGTGGGGTCGAAAAATACAACAACAAACTGGTCAATGCACCAAACAGAAACGAGGTCGCCACACCGGATAACAACATACGTTCAACTTGGCTACTTCGACCAGGTCCCGACAACATAAACACCACCAACACAGATAAACTGGCGCCGATGAATGCTCCTATCGGAATACTTAATGTTGACCAAGACCACCAAGGTTGTGCGGTAAAGTTTGGCGCTAGGGTAAATACCCCTGAAAACATCTCGGCAAACAAACCCGTTTGACTGAATAACGACACCACCAACACCGCACCAAATGACGCCCCAGAGCTAATGCCAAACAAATACGGGTCAGCTAAAGGATTGCGGGTCACGGTTTGTAATACACTGCCCGCTATAGACAAACCAGCGCCGGCGACAAAGGCCAATAAAATTCTCGGCAAGCGTAATTCAAGCACAATACGTTGAGTTATCTTAACTGCATGCTCACTGCCATCAATCGCACTCGGCATGTCGCCGCCTAATAAGGTATTAAATATCATTAATACGTCATTTAGATGAATATTGGCCGCCCCAAAACTGGCGGCAAAAATCGGAGTAAGCAGTGTAACTACAACCAACAAGCTGAAGTAAACATAGTAGCGACGTTGGGATGCATCAATCATGATCAGGGCCCACTTTGTGGCTGGGTTGGTAACCATAAAAATAACTAATAAGGGGTTTTGCGTGTTGTGGATGAACATTAATGTCGCAGCACACACCGAACACATCACTAATTTGTCGCTCAGTCAGCACTTCAGTTGGAGTGCCTTTAGCAATTAACTGTCCGTGATCGAGTAGTAATAATTTATCGCACATCGCACTGGCTAAATTTAGATCATGTATCGATGCGATAACGCTAATGCCTAATGATTTGACCAGTTCAAGAATTTGAATTTGATAACGAATATCTAAATGATTAGTGGGTTCATCTAAAATAAGAATATGCGGTTGTTGCACGATAGCGCGGGCAATAAGTGCACGCTGCTTTTCACCACCAGATAACAGTTCATACTGTTGCAGTGCTTGTTGCTGCAAGCCCACTTTGGCTAATGCGCTTAATACACGTTCACGGTCTTGGACGGTATTAGGATCAAACAAGCCTTTATGCGGCGTTAACCCCATGGTCACTAACTGCTCGGTGGTCATGTCAAAATAATGCGGCGTATCTTGTTGTACCACCGCAATATTTTGCGCTAGCAACTTAGATGAAAACTCACTGATGGGTTTGGAAAAAATCGCAATATCGCCGCTAGTAGGCACAATGTAACGATACAGGCAACGTAACAAGCTTGACTTACCCGCGCCATTTGGGCCAATTAAGCCTAGCATTTGGCCTTTAGGCAGACTGAAATGAATGTCAGCCAAAATCATTTTCTTATCGACTTGCCAAAAAAGATGATTTACATCTAATACAGACTCAGACATGCAAGTAACCTCGCCATGTCCAATTAATTAACACATACATCGATTTAATCACTCCCCTAAGTCACCCGCTTAGGTATGGATAATGAGGCGATTCAAAGCTGGTATCTGACTTATGCACCAATACTTAATTGATCCATTTACAGTTGCGGGTACAGTTTGGGCTTATCCCAATTCCCAATACCTTGAAAGGCACTACTTTTTAAACTATCGTGTTGAAGATAATCATCTTAACGACATGATGTTAATACAATAAATAGTAAGCTAGTCATTTTAACACCATGATATTGAGACTAATACGACTCTGGTGGTTCTCAAGTCTTAGGCCAATGTAAGGTAAAACTCACTTTAGCGGCTTTAGTATCTTTTATTGGCGGCTGAAAACGATCAATATTATCAATATCGTCAGGCCAATACACATCGAGCATCATAATAGCAGCATAGGGGATCGCTAGGTTAGCGAATAATCCGCTACATTGGCCAGTATTGAGTACATATCCGACTAAACAGCGCATTACGCCACCATGAGTCACCACTAACGCATGGGGACAATCGTCACCATTAGGCTTTTGTTGAGCACTATCTGTCTGCGCAAAAGAGCTCCACAGAGCATCAACGACCGTCATTAAGCCAGCTTCCACTCGTGCGGTAAAATCGGTTACCGACTCAGCCTTGTCTGGTGTATTTTGTGCCAGCCAAGGGTTATCCCAATAAGCATCAAATTGTTGTGGGTTTTGCTGATAAATAGCATCAAATGATTGCCCATCCCAGACACCAAAATCAATTTCTTGTAGTGAAGATAAAGTGGTTAACGGTAACGATAGTTGCTGTGCTAAAGCTTGACTAAATAACTGACAACGCAACAACGGCGAACTAAATACATGACTAATCGGATATTGCTGCTCGATAAAAGCTTGCTGCATTTGCGTCATACCAATATCGGTAAGCTTCACATCGGTGCGGCCGCGGAATATCCCTCCACCTTCACACTCACCATGGCGCATTAATATTATCTTGGCTCGCTTCATTGACATAAACCTTAGTTAGAGAGTCATAAACATTTATCAAACAGAGCCTTGCACTGCTAACACAGAGCAAATGCCCCCTCAATTTAATTAACTATTCTGATGTTAACTTACTTATCCAGCTATCGAGTAAATCAAATTAAATCAAATTGCGCCTCATTGAGCTTAAATCAGCCTTGCTCTAGCGGTAAAAATTCGCGTACTATGGACGTCTATACGTTTATATGTCCAAAATACTATCTTAACAGGTCAGCATATAAAAGGTCATCATTATGAGCAATAGCCCTGATCTACAGTAGCAACCAAAAATTGCCTGTAGTAGCTGTAATAAACAATGATGTTATCGCCCTACTCTGGTAAAAATAAGGGTATGCTTATCTCAATTAAGGTATCAAGCAACATAGTGATAAAAAGGTAACTGTTATGGCGAAATCGACTTCTTACAGTCAAACACTTGAACAACTTAATGCATTGTTAGCGCAGCGTATTGTGATTTTAGATGGCGCCATGGGCACCATGATCCAAGACTATAAGTTGGAAGAAGAAGATTATCGTGGCGAGCGTTTTAAAGATTGGCATTGCGATGTTAAAGGCAACAATGACTTATTAGTACTCAGCCAAGCGCAAATTATTAAAGATATTCATACCCAGTACCTGTTAAACGGTGCCGACATTATTGAAACCAACACCTTTAATGCCACCACCATCGCCATGGCCGATTACGATATGCAGTCTCTGGCCGCCGAAATTAACCTAGCCGGAGCCCAAATTGCCCGCCAAGCAGCCGACGAAGTGGCTGCGCAAACAGGTTTGCCACGTTATGTTGCTGGCGTATTAGGTCCAACTAACCGCACCTGCTCTATCAGTCCAGACGTTAACGACCCTGGGTTTCGTAATGTCAGTTTCGACCAATTAGTCGACGCTTATGTCGAATCCACCAGCGCCTTAATTGAAGGCGGCGCCGATATCATTTTAGTTGAAACCATTTTTGATACCTTAAACGCCAAAGCTGCTCTATTTGCGATTGAAAAAGTATTCGATCAACTCGGCGATCGCCTACCTGTTATGATCTCAGGCACCATTACCGACGCCTCAGGCCGAACCTTAACAGGGCAAACCACAGAAGCCTTTTATAACTCTTTACGCCATATCAAGCCGTTATCGATTGGCCTTAACTGCGCCCTTGGTCCTAAAGAGCTGCGCCCGTACGTTGAAGAATTATCGCGTATTGCCGAGTGTTATGTTTCCGCCCACCCAAATGCTGGCTTACCCAACGAATTTGGTGGCTACGATGAAACCCCAGAAGAAATGGCCGAAGTCATTAATCAATGGGCTCAAGAAGGCATGCTCAACATTGTCGGCGGCTGTTGTGGTAGTACACCCGCTCATATCAGCGCCATTCGTGAAGCGGTACTCAGACACGAACCCAGACAGATCCCAGATCTGCCCGTGGCTTGTCGTTTATCGGGCCTAGAGCCTTTGACCATAGATAAAAATTCGTTATTTGTTAACGTCGGCGAGCGCGCCAACGTGACCGGTTCAGCTAAGTTTTTACGCTTAATTAAAGAAGAAAAGTTTGAAGAAGCCTTAGATGTCGTGCGTGAGCAGGTTGAAAATGGCGCACAAATTATCGACGTCAACATGGACGAAGGGATGCTCGATGGCGTCGCGTCTATGGCAAAGTTTTTAAACTTAATCGCCTCTGAGCCCGACATCTCTCGCGTGCCAATCATGATTGACTCATCAAAATGGGAAGTGATTGAAGCCGGTCTTAAATGCGTCCAAGGCAAGTCGATTGTTAACTCGATTTCGATGAAAGAAGGCGAAGCCAAATTTATCGAACAAGCCACCTTAGTCAAACGCTATGGCGCTGCTGCCATTGTAATGGCCTTTGACGAAGACGGCCAAGCTGACACTCGTGAACGTAAAACTCAAATCTGTACTCGTGCTTATCGCATTTTGGTCGATGTTGTCGGCTTTCCTCCAGAAGATATTATTTTTGATCCCAACATCTTTGCTATTGCCACCGGTATTGATGAACACGACAATTATGCTGTCGACTTTATCGAAGCCATTAAAGACATCAAAGCCACCTTGCCACACGCGATGATCTCCGGCGGTGTGTCTAACGTGTCATTCTCGTTCCGCGGTAACAACCCAGTGCGCGAAGCCATTCACGCGGTGTTTTTATACCATGCCATTCAAGCGGGAATGGATATGGGTATTGTTAACGCAGGTCAGTTAGCCATATACGATGACATTGATCCTGAGCTAAAAAAACGGGTTGAAAACGTAGTTCAAAACTTACCTTGCCCAGTAGCCGACTCAAGTAACACTGAACAACTGCTCGACATCGCTGAAAGCTTTAGAGGCGATGGCTCACAAGTGGCTAAAAAAGAAGATTTAGCCTGGCGCAGTTGGCCAGTATCGCAGCGTTTGTCGCATGCATTGGTTAAAGGTATTACTGAATTTATTGACGAAGACACTGAAGCTGCCCGCCAAGAAGCTGTGCGTCCACTGGACGTGATTGAAGGGCCATTAATGGACGGCATGAACGTGGTCGGCGACTTATTTGGCGCAGGCAAAATGTTCTTACCACAAGTAGTTAAATCGGCTCGGGTAATGAAAAAAGCCGTCGCTTACCTTAATCCTTATATCGAATTGGAAAAGGTTGCTGGCCAGTCAAACGGGCGAATTTTAATGGTCACCGTAAAAGGTGATGTGCATGACATAGGTAAAAATATCGTCGGTGTGGTTCTCGCCTGCAACGGCTACGAAGTGGTCGATCTTGGGGTAATGGTATCGGTCGATAAAATTCTCGATGCAGTAAAAGAGCATAATATCGACATCATCGGCATGTCAGGTTTAATCACTCCAAGTTTAGATGAAATGGTGCACAACGTGAAAACCTTCCACCGTGAAGGCTTAACCATCCCAGCAATTATCGGTGGTGCAACCTGCTCTAAAATTCATACTGCAGTAAAAATAGCACCGCATTATCCACATGGCGCCATTTACATTGCCGATGCTTCTCGTGCTGTGCCTATGGTGTCAAAACTGATTAATAACGCCACTCGCCAGGCGACCATCGACGAGGCTTACGCCGAATACGACATGATGCGTGAAAAACGTTTGTCGCAAACTAAGCGTAAAACCATCGTATCGATTGAAGCGGCGCGTGATAATCGTTGTCAACACGACTGGGAAAACTACACCCCGTTTACGCCTAATGTATTAGGCCGCCAAGTATTTGATGACTACCCGCTAGAAGATTTAGTCGAACGTATCGACTGGACACCGTTCTTCAGAAGCTGGGAACTGCACGGTCATTACCCTGAAATTTTAAAAGACAAAGTCGTTGGTGAAGAAGCCGTTAAATTATTTGCCGATGGCCAAGCCATGTTGAAGCAAATTATTACTGAAAAGTGGCTTACCGCCAAAGCAGTAATCGGTTTATTCCCAGCGAATACCGTTAACCACGACGACATTGAGCTATACACTGATGAAAGCCGCAGCACATTAGAAATGACCACCCATCATTTGCGGATGCAGCTTGAGCGCGTGGGTAACGACAACTTCTGTTTATCAGACTTTGTTGCACCAAAAGATTCAGGCGTTGCCGACTACATGGGCGGTTTTGCGGTGACGACAGGGCACGGTATTGATGAACATGTTGCCCGTTTTGAAGCCAATCACGATGACTACAATGCGATTATGCTCAAATGTTTAGCAGACCGTTTAGCCGAAGCCTTTGCCGAGCGCATGCACGAACGTGTTCGTAAAGAATTTTGGGGTTATGCCGCGGATGAAGTGCTCGATAACGAAGCGTTAATTCGCGAACGTTATAAAGGCATTCGTCCAGCGCCAGGTTACCCAGCATGCCCAGACCATACTGAAAAAGGTTTGTTGTGGGATTTGCTCAAACCCGATGAAACTATCGATTTAAACATTACCGAAAGCTTTGCCATGTACCCAACGGCTGCAGTTTCAGGCTGGTACTTTGCCCATCCCAAATCACGCTATTTTGGCGTAACTAATATTGGTAAAGATCAGGTAGAAGACTACGCTAATCGTAAAGGCATGACCTTGGAAGAGACAGAGAAGTGGCTAGCGCCAGTATTGGACTATGACCCGGAGTAGACTGCCCCAGGTTAGGTTTGTACTCGGTTCTGAGAGATGGATGGTATCTACAATCCTTAAAATAAGTAGGCGAGACTAAATTAATAAATTTAGTCTTTTAAATCATCAAAGCTATTAATTTCTTCTAAATTTTCCCCATAATAAGTCGAGAATAATTCATCTTTCCAGTAGCATATTGAAACAACAGGTTGATCACGAATTAAACCAAACTGTGTTAAATCAACTTCATATTGCAATTCTTTATTTTGTAAGTCTGCATTTAATTGTATTAAATACTGATTTAAATACGGTACTGAAACCCAGTTCTTACTTATCCTCCAAAGCCAATATGAATCATCTCCATCATCTTTTATCTCATCGCGGTCTTTCTTAATAAATATATGTTGTTTCAAACGTGCATCTTGCCCAAAAATATTACCTGGGGCATTTGATTTAATTTTAACTTCTTTAAATGAAAACTCACCATTTGTATCGGTTAATGCATAGTCAATAACAGGTTCGCCCTTATTATAGCCACCATAGGAGAGCTCTCTAACAATCTCCATACCCGAAACTGGAATACCATTATGAGTAATACGCCCTTTCACAGGAGCAGACAACTCAACTTCATATCGCTTCAAAAATCCAAACACTGCATCATCTCCTTCAGGGTAAGCATATGAAAAAATAATCACAAATAGAAATAATGAAACCGTAAGCAATAAAAGGTAACGATATTTATCAAGAAGACTATTTAACACCCTCTCACCCTACTCATTGATAGATAAAAATAAAAGCTACAGATTCATGGTTAAAAAGAGACGTAATATAGCGCTTTTAATACTTATTGGCTGCATAAATTTACACAAAAAAAACTCTTTATCTATAGCCCCAAATAGTGTCAAAAAAGCACTAAAAACATTAATTGTAATAATTTTATCTTTACCTCTAAAACCAACAATATTGAATCCATACCCAAAAAATGCTTACTTCAACGACTTTACCCATTGGTTGGATGATGAAATTAGGCCAGACTAGAATATCTCAATCAAACATACCCTTTTCATCATTACACCATAAAAAATAGTCATTTATAATAATAGATACCCTTACAGAATCACTCTACAATAATGTCGTTTAAAAATTAATCATATGAATTAAAACGCAGGGAGTTGCTTCATCTATGGCCTATAGAGCATATATTGGGATTTTTGCATTCCTATCTCTCATCGTCGCCGTTAGTTGCTACTCGGAGGAGTCAATGTTTAGCATGTTTAAAAAAGTCGATGTCGAAGTGTTTCCTGAAGTGATAGGTAGCTTAACCCATGAGGGAAAACCTCTAGCCGGTATTAAGCTAAAAAGGGGTTATAAGTATTCTGGTGTAATGGAAGAAATAGAATGGGATTACACCACGACTGACAATGAAGGGAAATTTAGCTTTCCTGAAATTATTTACAGTACAAGTCACCCTAACAAGCCTTTCGCCGAAACGCGCGTTGCGCAAGCAATTAAAGTCGCAGAAGGTGACTATACAGACACTTTTCTTTGGTCAACAGTGGCTAGAGGCGAGAAACATATATCTTATCTAGTCGAGCGATTAGCACAATTAAATTGTGACCTAGCTAATGAAGCCATTAGTCAAGAAGTCATTGATGAAGAGTTCCCCAGCGGAGTTGTGCGATATCAGATATTCAGTATTTGTCGCTGGCCTGAACTGGAAAAATTAGAAATCGAGAAGCAAAAAAGATTCGGTGAATAGCAAATAACAATACTAGGATCTGTTGATCTTTCGAGAGTGATTTTTAGACAGCATGGCAAGGCGTTATAATTTG